>CAZCKD010000406.1:0-1501 GCA_964498925.1 uncultured Granulosicoccaceae bacterium | reverse complement strand
TATGCGGACATGATGCGTCGTCGTAAGTCTGCATGAATATTTTTATAAGAGGTGTGTTGCATCAAGCATCCAGTTAAGAGCTCATGGATTTGTATCCAGGTTCTAACAATTAGTCTGTTTTTAAGTATTTTTATGATCGTCCGAATGACCCGTTAAATACCTAACCACAATAGAGGGAATGATTATGATGAATAGAAGAACCGTAATTGCATCGTTATGCGGTGCCGCACTGGTGGCACTGTCCGGTGTCTCGCATGCGCAAGACAAAATGTATATTCCACTGGTTTCCAAAGGCTTTCAGCATCAATTCTGGCAAGCGGTAAAGGCTGGTGCAGACCAGGCAGCTGAAGAATTTGGTGTTGAGATTACTTTCGAAGGCCCGGATAGCGAAGCTCAAGTCGATCGTCAGATTGATATTCTTGCAGCAGCAATGGCAAAAAAACCAGCAGCTATAGGATTTGCCGCTCTTGATAGTCAGGCAGCCATACCGCTTCTGCGACAAGCACAAGAGCAGGGTATTCCTGTCATCGCATTCGATAGTGGTGTAGATAGTGATATTCCGATGGCAACTGCTACGACAGATAACGCTTTGGCCGCTGGTATGGCTGCTGAGAAAATGGCTGAGATGATTGGAGGCGAAGGTAAAGTTGCTGTTGTCGCTCACGATCAAACAAGTCGCACAGGTATTGACCGTCGTGACGGTTTTCTAAACGTCATGAAGGAAAAATATCCAGGCGTTGAGGTTGTAACGGTGCAATACGGTGCTGGTGACCAACTGCAATCGACTGAAATCACTAAGTCCATTCTGACTGCCAACCCGGATCTTAAAGGTATCTTCGGTACCAATGAAGGGTCTGCCATTGGTGTTGTTAACGGTGTTCGTGAATCTGGAACAACGGGTGTCGTTGTTATCGGTTATGACAGTGGAGCGGCTCAGAAAGCAGCGATTCGCGACGGCTTAATGGCTGGTGCGATCACTCAGAACCCTGTGGGTATCGGATATGAAACGGTGAAAGCGGCAGTTATGGCAGCTAAGGGCGAAACTGTTCCTTCGCTGATCGATACAGGTTTCTATTACTACGATAAGAGCAATATCGATTCTCCTGAAGTCGCTGCAGTTTTATACGACTAAGTTTTAATAGATGAACCTTGTCAATGAGAGTGCTTAGCGTTTGCTGAGCACTCTTACCAATTTCCAGATCGGTAAATTAGTTGGTCAAAAATCCAGGATTTTTAGCAAGATTACCAATCCACGCCGATCTAGCGTTTTTCCTTTGTGTCATGTACTTTGTATAACCTAAATAGGAACAAGACATCTTTCGTAAATAGAATTCCAATTTACCGGAGGTCGTGTTTCAAAGTCCCTGTGACGATGCCAGTGAGGATTAGGTTGTGCATAAATATCTACCGCGTGAAATAACCTCAGAAGAGGTCGATGCCTACCATCGTGATGGTGTTGTCTTCTTGGAAGGCATCTTTAGTTCTGAGTGGATTGCGACTC
>CAZCKD010000405.1:0-1533 GCA_964498925.1 uncultured Granulosicoccaceae bacterium | reverse complement strand
ATAACAACATGACACGCTCGTAGCGAAGTGCATCCATATTGAAATCATTTCCGGTACCGCACCCGAGGCTTTGGAACAACGTCTGTAGCCAACTGTTACCCGCCAATCGGTTTGCACTGGCTTTGCCCGCATTCATGGGTTTGCCTTGCATTGGCAGCACCGCCTGAAAAAGTGTATCGCGAGCGGCGGTAACACTGTTCGCCGCAGAATCGCCTTCCACCAGAAATAATTCAGCACCGCTATGGGGGCCATGTCTGCGGCAGTCGACGAGCTTTGAATTTGTGCTGTAAGGATGATTCACGTTAGAAATGGAGAAATAACTGACTGGATCAATGCCAACAGAAAGGTTTCGTTACCACCGTGTTGGCTTTGATAATGATATTTAGCTAACAGATTTGCAATCCGAGTTGTGACATGAGTCTCAAAAAATGCGTTAGCATGGTCAAACTTCCGGCGTGAAGTGTACCCGGCGGATAAGTCTCATCCACGATTTACGAGTTAAATGAAAACAACAATAGCAGTAATCTCGTTGTCTTTAGTGCTGGCAGGATGTGGGAACTCGAGTACTGAGTTGGAAGATCCCGTAGTTGTTCGATCCATCAAAATAGACAACACGGCAACTGAAGCTGAGGGCCAAGATGCGAATGATATTGCATCTGTTACGGTCGTCATGGCTAACGATGGCCCTGAAAAGGCTGAATTTAGCTGGTGTAATTCGGTCGGCTATAAGGACTTCAAGCGCATGTTTGCGCTTAACTCGTCCGTATTGGACGGGCAGTTAAGCCTTGCTTCGGGAGAAGAGACGACGTTTAGCTATTTTTTTAGTCCAGATAATTCAAGATTACTCGATGACAGCGGCATCCACTTGAATGCCGTTCGTATTGGTTGCAAGTACGAAATGGACGGTGTAGAGCACATCCTCAATGCAGAGTTGGAAGACTGGCTTTGAGAAATATATAGCTTCAGTACTGTTTGTTTTTCTATCCCTATCCGTGAGATATTGATCGCACCTCTGACTTCCACTTTCAGGTGCCATTTTGTTAGATTTTTCCGGAATCGATAGAGACTATAACGTTGCGCAAAATTCCTTTTCTCTGGACATTCCAGATACCTTCAACTTCGCATTCGATGTTGTCGATGTCCGTGCACGTGAAGCGAATAAGGATGCCTTAATTTGGGTGGACGCGGCCAGTGGTACGCGAACCCGAGTCAGTTATGCGGATCTCGCTGATGAATCTGCTCAGATTGCGCAAGCGTTGATGCAATTGGGGCTACAGCGCGGTGACGCGGCCTGCGTGGTCATTGGTCGAAACCCTGATTGGCACAAGGTGCTGCTGGGCTGTATGAAGGCGGGCGTAATATCCATGCCGGGCACCACACTGCTGACAGCTAAAGACATTGCCTATCGTATAAATCAGGCCGGTGCAAAGGCGGTAATCGTATCTCCAGAGCATTGCGCCAAGGTCGATCAGATTGTGGCTGAATGTCCGACGTTAGAGCATTTGATAGTGGCCGGTGGACGCCCATCGGATG
>CAZCKD010000404.1:0-1595 GCA_964498925.1 uncultured Granulosicoccaceae bacterium | reverse complement strand
AATGACGGTAGCAACGCTAAAATGCATGGTCAACGGACATCGCTACCAAAACGGGTCCACGTCGACCATGCATTTTAGCGTTGCTACCGTCATTTCTCATTTATCTCAGTTCATGAGCCTCCAGCCTGGAGATGTCATCTCTACCGGCACACCTCCCGGCGTTGGTCTAGGACAGTCACCTGAAACGTATTTAAAAACCGGTGATGTCATCGACTTGGGCATTGAAGGACTCGGCACGCAAAAACAGTTAGTCGTCGATAGCGCATGATCCAGATCACCGGAGTAAGAACCTACGATCTCAGATTTCCAACGTCTCAGGCCCTTGATGGGTCTGATGCGATGAATCCGGATCCGGACTACTCCGCTGCCTATGTCATTTTAGAGACCAACAGCCCGTATGAGGGTCATGGTCTCACGTTCACTATTGGGCGAGGCAATGAAGTTTGCGTAGCTGCTATCGATGCGCTTGGAAAACTTCTGGTTGGCCTAGAGCTCGACTGGATAAAAGACGACATGGGCCGTTTCTGGCGCTTCATAACGGGCGACAGCCAGCTTCGTTGGATTGGACCTGACAAAGGAGCTATCCACATGGCCGCCGGGGCAATAGTCAATGCGGCCTGGGACCTCTGGGCTAAAGAAGCTGGCAAACCCCTCTGGCGTTTGGTCTGTGACATGTCACCTGAAGAGATCGTTCGCCTGATTGATTTTCGTTACATCACAGACGCACTGACGCCCGATGAAGCATTAGAACTATTGACGGCCGCAGCAACTGACAAGCCATCAAAAATATCAACCCTACTGAACGAAGGTTACCCGTGCTACACCACCTCAGCCGGTTGGCTGGGATACCCTGATGACAAACTAAGGCGATTATGCAGGGAAGCTCGTGAAGCAGGATTCACTCATACTAAATTCAAGGTAGGCCGCGACCTTGAAGATGATATTCGACGACTTACAATCGCCCGCGAGGAACTGGGCGATGATATGACCATCATGATTGACGCTAATCAGGTGTGGGAAGTCGACCAGGCTATCGACTGGATACAGTCGCTTGCCTTCGCAAAGCCGTTTTTTATAGAAGAACCCACAAGCCCTGACGATGTGTTAGGACATAAAGCGATAAAGGAGAAGATCTCTCCCATCAAGGTTGCGACCGGCGAGATGTGTCAGAACCGCATCATGTTCAAACAGTTCATAACGTCTGGCGCAATCGATATCGTGCAAATCGACAGTTGTCGTATGGGAGGGCTTAATGAAGTGCTTGCAGTCATGCTAATGGCTGCAAAATTTGATCGTCCCGTCTGGCCGCATGCCGGCGGTGTCGGACTATGTGAATACGTACAGCACATGTCTATGATTGACTACGTTGCCATAACTGGCGAGAAGAATAATCGTAGGATTGAATATGTCGATCACCTACACGAGCATTTTAAAGAACCCTGCGTTGTAGAAAATGGCGTTTACAGGGCTCCCGAAGAACCTGGTTTCTCGATTGAGATGAAAGCAGCGAGTATAACGGCCTACCAATTCAACGCTTAAGTAGTCTACGTACGCTCTTTAACGACAACGGCAGGATTGCCTGCCACAACAACGCG
>CAZCKD010000403.1:0-1602 GCA_964498925.1 uncultured Granulosicoccaceae bacterium | reverse complement strand
GGGCAGCTGCCGGAAACAGCGTTATCCACCACAGTCCGGAAAATAAATATTCATTACCGACTCTGATTAGAGTGCCAAGGCTCGGCGTTGTGGGGGGAATTCCTTGCCCTAAAAAAGATAACGTAGCTTCAGAAATAATCGCTAATGCTAAGCCGATGGTAGCGATGACAAGTACAGGCCTCATAACATTCGGCAATATGTGCCTCACAATGATCAACCATCTGGGTAAGCCGATAACTCTGGCGGCCTGTACATATTCTTTATTGGACTCCACCATGGTTGCGCTGCGGGTCACACGTGCAAACTGTGGCCAATCGGTTAATCCAATAGCGAATATAACCACATAAATGGCAAAGTCTTCTCGAAGTTCTAACGGCAATAAGGTGCGTCCAATTCCGTTGATAAGAATCGCTAATAAGATGCCGGGTATCGTTAACTGTATGTCGGCAATTCTCATAATAATGGAATCGACCGCGCCACCAAAATAGCCAGAGATGACACCTAGCATCACACCTAAGACCATCCCAAGGCATACGGCTGCCAGCCCGACAATGATGGACAATCTGCCTCCATACAAGATGGTGGAGAGCATGTCTCTGCCCTGATTGTCGGTTCCTAAGACGTACTGGCTTTGTCCACCTTCTATCCAAGAGGGCGGGAGTTTTCCATCCCAAAGCGATATCTGAAGTGGATCAAATGGATTGAACGGGGCAATCCACGGCGCAAACATCGTTGCCAATACACAGATGAGTGTAATGGCTGCGGCAATCATGGCGGCAGGAGAATGAAAAAATGACCAGGCTATGTCATTGTCGATAAGACGCTTGAAAAAGCCTTTAGGTTTATCGTCGTTAATCCTAGCGCCCTCCCAAACGAATACGAGGGTCGATGACCATGTAGAGTAAATCTACGATCAAATTTACTAACACGAAAATCAAGGCGACGAAGCATAGATATGCTGCCATGATGGGAACATCGGCGAAATCAACTGCTTGTATAAACATCAGCCCTGTCCCTGGCCATTGAAAAACAGTTTCTGTAATGACAGAAAAAGCGATTAAGCCACCAATATTTAATCCTATGATGGTAATGACCGGTACGAGAGTATTTTTTAACGCATGAACAAAATTAATTGAACGCTCAGATAGTCCGCGTGCTCTGGCAAACTTAATGTAGTCCGCCTGCATGACTTCGAGCATTTCAGCGCGAACCAGCCTCAGTATCATTGTCAATTGAAATAGGCTAAGAGTTATGGCCGGTAAGATAATTGATCGCCATCCATCTATAGTCAGAAAGCTGGTGCTCCACCAGCCCAAATCAACCACTCCTGCACGACCCGAAGACGGTAACCAGCGAAGCGTAACGGCAAACAAGTAAATCAGACCAATGCCGATGATAAAAGTTGGCAGTGATACACCGACCAGTGAAGTGGATAATATAGTTTTTGATAACCAACCGTTTCGTCGAATGCCGGTGTAGACACCAGCGGATATTCCGACGACTAACGCTATGATGGCAGATACGAAGACTAACTCTATAGTTGCCGGTAAGCGCTCTTTGATAAGCTCACCAACGGGTCTTTTAATTCTGTAACTAAGGCCA
>CAZCKD010000402.1:0-1602 GCA_964498925.1 uncultured Granulosicoccaceae bacterium | reverse complement strand
GATTGGATGGAGTACATCATCTTGTCTGGACTTGCTTCAAAGAGTGTCGGTGTTGATAACCCCATAGATGGAGATACTTCTCAGGTGTGCTCTGGGGATAATATTGAACCTATAAGTATGGCATTCAAAAATAAAAACAAACAGATGGAGCAAGTATTTACCAATGCTCGTTTGGTGCTAGCCGACGAAGTTGTTCGCGGTAGTGTAAAAGTTCTCAATGGCGTTATTGCTGATGTCAGTTCCGGCGTTTCGGTATCATCTTCTTCGGCGATAGATTGCGACAATAATTATCTTCTTCCAGGGCTGGTGGAACTACACACGGATCAGCTGGAAACTCATTACATGCCCAGGCCGAATGTAAGATGGGACATGCTTGCATCTATTCAAGCCCACGATGCGCAAGTTGCAGCTGCAGGTATAACCACTGTTTATGACTGCCTAAGGTGCGGCCAGGAAAGTGATACGGGGAGTTACGAACAAGGCGAAATGTTACGCCTGGCAGAACAAATACATCTGGCGGAGAAGCACAACCGTCTACGAGTTGAACATCGTTTGCATTTACGTTGTGAGGTCTCTGCAGCCGATGCCCTTGATGACTTTCATCAGTTTGATCATATGCCGGAGGTGGGCCTTGTTTCAATGATGGATCACGCTCCTGGTCAGCGTCAGTTCGTGACGCCTGAAAGCTATGCGGAATACCACCAAAAGCGACTCAAGATGAGCGATGAAGAATTTTCCGACTATGTGGATAAGCGTGTTAGCGATTCGAAACAATATTCGGACAGGTATCGACAAGCTATATCTGAATTGTGTAAAGAGCGAAACATTCCAATGGCAAGCCATGATGATGCAACTCTGGCACATGTGCAGGAGTCGATTAACTATGGGGTGGGTATAGCTGAATTTCCTACAACGGTAGATGCTGCCTTGAAGTCACATGCGGCAGGTTTAGGCGTTTTGATGGGAGCGCCCAATGTGGTTAGGGGAGGTTCGCATTCAGGGAATGTGGCGGCAGTTTCTTTGGTGGAAAAGCAATGTCTGGATATTTTGTCTTCAGACTATATTCCAAGTAGCCTGATGCAAGCGGTGTTCATGTTGTCCACAGAGCTGGGATTACTTTCATTGTCCGACGCTGTAGCTTTGGTGAGCAAAAACCCCGCATCGAAAATGAAATTGAAAGATAGAGGGTCTATCCAAGAAGGGCTAAGGGCTGACTTGGTTCAGGTGGTGCATGACTCTGAATTGGGTTGCACACCGTTTGTGAAAAGTGTTTGGCGCGAGGGGCGGCGGGTTCTTTAATTCGCCGTTTTATTCGTCGCCTAAACTAAATCTCTCAACCTCTACGAATGCGCTCTTACGATCTTCTTGAGTGAAGAGGCACAATTGATCGAGCACAGGAACTTCTTTCACCATCTCCGAATATAGCGAAGATGCCCATGCGTGAAAATCATGATCATCTTTTGCAAGCTGTCCGGACAAGGTCATATGGAATCTAAACTCATCGTCAATGTAGGGGTAGCCAAACTGATCGAGCAGTTCTAATTGGCGCTTAGATAATGTCTGTTGTTTTCGCCTTGCAATATCTGATTCAGATAATGGTTT
>CAZCKD010000401.1:0-1604 GCA_964498925.1 uncultured Granulosicoccaceae bacterium | reverse complement strand
GTCGTCCTCTCGTCACCGTTCGTTGAGGTTCTTGAGCCTCATCTCGCGCTGTCATTCGAAGCGATGCTTGCTGAACTCATAGATGCTGGAAAGCAGCCGATCATTGTTGGGCCGGCTCCGAATGCTCCGACTGATGTCGGTCGATATGTGCTCATCCATGGCCTGCCGGATGCGAATGATGTGGTCGCGCTTCCGCGTGCGAAAATTAGTGAGCACCATAGACGGATCATCGATGAACTGGAACGCATCTCGAAACGTAATGGAGCGCAATTTATTGATTTGACGGAGGTTCTTTGCGGAGTTCACAGCTGCCAATGACGTGCTTCCGGAGAACTGGACCGTTCAGAGCTGGAATTTTCCATTTATGATCCCGGTGACGGGTACAGGAGAGTTCCATGAAGAAGTCGAAGTTTACGGAAGCGCAGATTGCGTTTTTTCTGCAAGAAGCGAGCGGCGGAACGTCGGTAGCTGAGGTTTGTCGTAAGGCGGGAATAGCGGAGGCGACTTTTTATAACTGGCGCAAAAAGTATGCTGGTCTGATGCCTTCCGAAATGCGGCGTTTGAAGCAGATGGATGAAGAGAACAGCAGGTTAAAGCGACTGGTGGCCGATCTGTCTTTGGACAAAGCGATGTTGCAGGATGTTATCAAACGAAAGCTCTGAGGCCTGATCGTTGCCGAGAGCTTGTCGATGATCTGAGATCGATTTGGAACGTGAGCATTCGCCGTGCATGCGGTGTCTTGTTGCTCCAACGATCAACGTATCATTACCGAGCTCAGGGCGATGATCAGGCCGACCTCAAGAAACGGATCAAGGAGATCGCCGAGACGCGTGTTCGCTATGGCTACAGGCGTATCCATATCTTGCTGAAACGGGAGGGTTGGGAGGTAAATCCGAAACGGATCTACCGCCTCTACAAAGAGATGGGCCTGCAATTGCGCAATAAAACGCCGAAGAGACGCGTGAAAGCAAAGCTGCGAGAGGATCGCGTGGAAGCCACTTGTCGTAACGAAACATGGGCAATGGATTTTGTGCATGATCAATTGGTCACTGGGCGCAAGCTTCGCATTTTGACCATCGTGGACACCTTCACGCGGTTCTCGCCGGCAACGGACCCTCGGTTCAGCTACCGCGGTGAAGATGTGGTTAGAACGCTCGAGAGGGTCTGCAGGAAGGTCGGATATCCCAAGTCGATCCGTGTCGATCAAGGATCTGAGTTTATCTCCCGCGATCTGGATCTTTGGGCCTATCAGAAGAGTGTTGTTCTCGATTTCTCACGGCCGGGAAAACCTACCGACAATGCATTCATTGAATCGTTCAACGGCAAGTTCAGAACCGAATGCCTGAACACACATTGGTTCATGAGCCTTGACGATGCTCGGTCAAAATTGGAGGAGTGGCGTAAGGACTACAACGAAGTCCGTCCTCATAGCGCTATCGGAAACAACCCACCGATATCGCTGATGAATGGCTCGGGATGGGTTACGCCACCCTGAGCTTTAACCCCCGGAAAAGCTCCAGCCGGGTGGTCCAACCAAGGGGAGCACGTCACAATCAGTAAAATGGATCAAAAAGTGGCCCAGACTTAAGGGGCTGGACACTGTT
>CAZCKD010000400.1:0-1634 GCA_964498925.1 uncultured Granulosicoccaceae bacterium | reverse complement strand
TAGCCTTGCAGCACGAAAACATCAAAATTCAATACCGTAATGGCCACAGTATTTTTATCTGCTGGCACCTCACTGGGCGTTTAAATATCTACTGAGTAGCGGTGCTCCAGATAGCAAAATCGTACACAAGAACACTGTCAGGGTGGCTTTGAGCAATGGTGTAAATGCGGCTACCATCGGCGCTATAAAAAACAAACTTCCCATGGTAAGAGTAAGACTGCTCGAAGTTCGTGTCGCTAAAATCCTGCGACGGTAAGGCTAGAGCACCTTGGTAGTCCAATAGTTGATATCCGTAGAATTGAACTTCAGTATCAGTCGCCGTTATGTCATCTTCCCACCATTCCGGTTCTGATGCGATAACAGCAACACTGTCTGCGTCAAGCGAATGATGCAAATGAGTAACCTTGGTTAATTCAGATAGTTTGCCGTTAAACGTCATATCATCTTCGGTATAAGGAGATGCTCTAAATACGTTGCCGCATTGTGTGAATATTCTTCGCCCGTCTTCGCCTAACCACAGGTCATCGCAAGCGTCAGTATTAGGCTGGTAGGGTTGCTGTTCGGATTCACCAACGACGCCATCGGTAACTTCAAAACGTTCAAGGGTGAAGTCCACAGTGTAGATATGCTGGCTATCGGTATGCAGCTTGGCTTTAGTTCGCTCATAGATAGTTGCATAGTCAGATATTGTTTCCTCGCCGTTCAGTATGTTGACACTGTGAATGGAAACCCACTGATCTCTCAGTGGGAATACATAGGCATAACTGTCTTCGCTTAGAACAATGTCAGCGGCGATTGTCGTTACAGGTAAAGTGGACAGTAGCGTTTGGTTGGTTAAATCGACATGTGAGATCCATCCATCGTGTCCCACCGCTGCAAGGAGACCATCTGGGCTGATAGACACACTAAGAGGCGGTAGATTTAGTGGAATCGTGTCGCGTTGCAAAGGAAAACCACCTAGGATTTCCATCGTGTTTGAGTGAGTAGATACTGCGATTACCCGATCAAGTGCATTGCTGTATTCAGCGTCCACAACCGTAAGATCAACAATGTCGAAGAACTCGGATTCCGGATTTTCAACAGACCTATTACCAGTAGCATTGTTATAAAAGACTTTTACGTCATACCAGCGATGTCCGGTGGATAGATTGATAACTTCATAGATTCCCGGTGAAACCTGGCATTCACCGGAGCAGGTGACGGTCTCCCGCTCGGAGTTAATCACTTCAAAGTCTGTGTTATTCGCGAAGCTGATGATGTCACCGGTAACTAAAGGCGTACCATCACCAGCGTTGGCGTGAGCGCCGGGTAAATCGTCAACAGCTACCTCGGTGGTCCAGACTGCGAAATCGTTCAGAATGCCGGATTGCGCAGCAGCACGAACAATGACATGGATATCTGTGCCATCCGCGCTAAAAAACACGAACTTTCCATGTGCGGAGTAAGATTGATCGTTGACATCGAAGGTCGGTAATGCTCTGGATTTTTTATAGGTGCTGTAGATGCTTTGGTAAAACTGAATTTCGGTGTCTCCCGCAGCGTCGTCATCTGCTCTCCAGTGGGTATTGTCTGGGATAGCAGCCATTCCATCGTAGTGATTGGAATAATCCATGTTTGTAACACCAGCCAGTTGA
>CAZCKD010000399.1:0-1664 GCA_964498925.1 uncultured Granulosicoccaceae bacterium | reverse complement strand
TATTATTTCAAAGCGAGTATTCACTCTTAATATTATCCCTTTAATTGATGACCTTGGAATTCCCCCGATTTGGTAGACGCCTCCAATTGAGCGATAATGCTCCCAGAGGTGCCCCATGGCAAAACGTAAGATCCGTAGAGAACGTAGAACTTTCAACGATGAGTATAAACAGCAGGTGCTCGAATTAGTTCGGGCGGGAGACAAGTCTGTTTCGCAAATCTGTCGAGATTTGGATCTAACAGAATCATCAGTACGCAAGTGGATTATCGCTGACAGGGGCTCCAACGGAGTGATGACTCAGAACAGTTTATCTGAGACTGACCAACAAGAGCTGGATCGTTTGCGAGCTGAAAACAAGCGTTTAAAAACCGAGCGCGATATTTTAAAAAAAGCGACGGCCTTCTTCGCCAAGGATTCTCTGTGAGATTCCAATTCATATCGGAGCAGAAGGCCAACCATTCAATATCTGAACTGTGTTCGGCATTGGAAGTGTCTACATCAGGCTACTATGCTTGGTGCAATCGAGAAACCTGTCAGCGAAGGCTGGAAGACATCGCTTTGTTGAAAGTGATTCGCTCGATTTTTAAATCCCACCGTGAGACCTATGGCAGCCCTCGTATTCACGACACACTCAAAGACCTGGGATACAAGGTTGGGAAGAATCGAGTCGCTCGTTTAATGCGTGAAAATGGCATAGCAGTGAACTCTGGGCGTACCTGGCGATGCACAACAACACAAGCCGACCCCAATCATCTAGTCGCCCCTAACGGGCTAGAGCGTGATTTTACAGCAACTGGGGTGAATGAAAAATGGGTAACCGATGTCACCTTCGTACCTACCGATGAGGGATGGTTGTACCTAGCTTCCATTATTGATCTGTACAACCGCGAAGTGGTCGGATGGGCAATGAGCGAGAGTAACGATACCGCTTTGACGTTAAACGCTCTAGACATGGCATTGGATTTTAACAATCCGCCACAAGGGCTTGTGCATCATTCAGATCGAGGCAGTAACTACACGGCCAAACAGTACAGCCAGGCTCTATCTGACAGAGGTATCACCACCAGTATGAGTCGTCGAGGGAATTGTGTAACCATCCCTTAAATTAGGTACATAGCATCTTAGAATTTTCCATCGTAAACTGTACGACTGGAGAATGAAAGATGAAGAAGACTCGATACACTGAAAGCCAGATTGTTAAAGCCCTGAAAGAAGTCGAGGGCGGACGTAATATCAAAGACTTGTGCCGCGAGCTTGGTGTCTCTGAAGGTACTTATTACAATTGGCGATCCAAGTATGGTGGTATGGAAGCCTCAGACGTCAAAAGAATGAAAGATCTGGAGGCTGAGAATAGAAAGCTGAAGCAGATGTTCGCTGACCTGAGTTTGGACAACAAAGCGTTGAAGGAGATTGTCGAAAAAAAGCTGTAAAGCCAGCAGTTCGACGGGAGCTAGTTGGCTATATGATGACGCACTTTAATTTCAGTCAACGAAGAGCTTGTCGACTTGCTGGTATTAGCGTGTCGGTTTACAAGTATCAGCCAGATACATCGCGTGATGACGTTGTGATCGAGGGACTACAAAAAGCGATCGAGCGTTATCCAGCGCATGGATTTGGAAAACTGTTCAAGATTCTAAGACGCTGGGGAAAGCCTTGGAATCACA
>CAZCKD010000398.1:0-1675 GCA_964498925.1 uncultured Granulosicoccaceae bacterium | reverse complement strand
TTCTGGTTCTGGATAGTGATCCATGGTTAACACATGCATTTGCAGCGATCGATAGCTCCGGTCAATACGCGGAGAAAACGTTGAGTCTCGCCGGTGAGCTTGCAAGCAAAATTGAGGTTCCGGAAGCGTTGGAAACTCAATGGAATTCTTTGTTGGCATCGATACCGTCCAAAGACGTGATATCTGAGAAAGCTAACGAGCTTGCATCGCGTGCTCCGGTCGGAAAGCAGACGCTACAAAGTCTTGTTGATTACATGTCTGCTGATGGAAAACTGCAAGCGCTGAAAAAGCGTTTTGTGCCAGGTACGCACGATCTTATTGATGCCGTTATTTTCGTGCCTGACAGTGGTTCAAGCCGTGAAGAGATTTCAAAGTTAGCCGTGCGCGTTCGCGAAGACGTTGATCAGATTGCCGGGACCCTTCTCGACAATGCTGAACGACGTGTTTCAGGGCAGTTGCGAAAAGAATACCTTTCCGATTGTTCCATGATCGCCTGCGATTTTTCATATTCATCCGTACATTTCATGGAGAATTATCATGACTGATAGAAGACGGTTTCTTGCCTATACCGGCTTGGCTTTAGTGACTGCTGTGTCACCTGATGCTTTTGCGTCAAAAGGGCGAACTAAGCCTAAACCAGCGCCTACTCCCAAGGGGAGTTCCGTTGTACGTGCGTCGACTGCATCCGGTGGACACATGAACAAGCACTTCAACAGGCCGGCTTCTTATGCCCGGAATAGGGTAAAGACTAAGGATGCGCGATTGCTTTTTAATACCGTCAGTAAAGGTGGAACGCCCAGCGGAGGCAAACCCAATAAAGTGGTAGCAAAGAAGTTAGAGAACGCCTACTACGGCTCGCACATTAATAAAGGCCATTCGCCGAAGGTTGCCAAAGAGATGACCCGGCAGTCTATGGGTAAACTGAACGCTCAGGTTAAGCACCTTAAGTCTTTTCGTTCTAAACCCACTCGAGTGTCCATGGTCACGCAGAACGCTAAGTCATTCGATCGTATGGTTAATGCAGCGCTAAAGAATCCGGCCAATAGAAAGTTGTTGGCTGACGGTAGAAAAAGCACTGCTAAGCATCCTAAACGTACAGTGGCTGTGCCTATCAAGTCCTCCAAAGATATTGGTTATGTCTACAAGGCAAAGCCCGGACAGAAAGGAAAATACCTCGCTGCATCAGCTCGCAATCTTCACGTCGGATTCACACGTAAAGGTGTTCCGTTTGTTCACATGGTGAAACTCAATGAAAAAGTATGAATTAGTAACATCGATGTTCGATGCTGTATTTCATGAATACGCAGATGATGAAGATGATCTGGAGTCGAATTTAATAGAATACGTTTTGTCCTTGCCAGCTAACGCTGGTGAGAAACTTGGCGCGTCCTTAAAAAAACTCAGCGAGATGAAGGACGATCAGCGTGATGAATTATTAGACGAATTAGATTTTTCGTGGTCGTTTACCGAGCCAGATAAATTCTTCAGTGCGCTGGCAGATGTTGTATTAACGCTTAGCGATCGATGAGTTATAGAAGATCCAGTCTTCGCGATAAGCGAAGGCTGGTCATAACTTCAAATTATCTCCTTCTAGGGTGATGTGATCACCTCATTCAATCTTAGATAATAATCGAACTTTATTTCACCGGACTGCAATTTTCTTAAATTGACGGTC
>CAZCKD010000397.1:0-1675 GCA_964498925.1 uncultured Granulosicoccaceae bacterium | reverse complement strand
GGCGATGCGCTTAGCTACAGCATTGTCAATGGTGCTGATAGCAACCTTTTTTCTATCAATGCCAGTACCGGAGTCCTATCGTTTGTTAATTCGCCAAACTTCGAGGCACCGATAGACGGAAACGCCGACAACAGCTACGAGGTGACCGTAGGGGCATCTGACGCGCAAGGTGGGTTTTACGAACAGATTTTTGAGGTATCTGTTGGCGACGTAAACGACGTCCCCGCTGGTGAACCGCTGGTGTCGGTGAGTTCCAATGAAAATCAGAATTATGCAACCACCGTACAGATTCAGGATGAAGATGGGGATGCCTTGCAATTTTCTATTGTCGGTGGGGAGGATGCATCGCTTTTTACCATTGATTCGAACACGGGTGTGTTGAGTTTCCAGTCCACGCCGAGTTTTGCCTCAGCGCACGATTCAGATGCGAATAATCAGTACGAAGTGCTTGTTAGGGCTGCCGACACCCAAAACGCTGTGACGCAGCAGCGTTTGGTGATATCCGTTAGTAACGTGAATGACTCCCCGGACGTTAATGCAAACCGATCAATAACGGTCATGGAAAATCAAACCCAGATTGGCTCAGTGCAAGCGACGGACCCCGATGGCGATCCATTAAGTTACAGCATTATTGATGGACAGGACGCTGATCATTTTCAGATAAATTTGCAGTCAGGGGCTATTGAATTTAACGTGCCTCCAAACTTCGAAAACGCCACAGATATCGATAGCAATAATGTGTACAAGGTAGCAGTGCTCGTATCGGATCTGTCCGGCAATTCATCTGAACAACAGCTTTCAGTCATTGTTGAAGATGTTAACGAGGCTGGTGCTTTTACGACAGGACGCTTTGATGTTAATGAACTGCAATCCCAGGTTGGGACAGTTAATGTCGCTGATCCGGAAGGTGACTCAATAGAGTATGTGATTGTCGGCGGAGATGATGCTCATCTATTTTCTTTAAATAGTGAGACCGCAGAACTCAGCTTCATTGCTCCACCGGATTTTGAAAATCCAGCGGATGTACAATCCGATAATACCTACAGGCTAGTAATATCCGGACAAGACGGTAACGGAAATTCAGTGACAGGCGATGTTTTGGTGACTGTCAGAGATGGAAATGACGCACCCATAGCCACAGCAGATAAATTAAGTGCCACTGAGAATACCGTTCTTGAAATTCATGTGGCTAACTCGTTGCTCCTTAACGATTCAGATCCTGAGAATGGCGCTGTAAGGCTCGTGAGTTTTTCAGTGCCTGAAAACGGCACATTGGTACAGACCTCAGAAGGGATACTTAACTACACACCAAATGCGAATTTTATTGGACAGGATTCGTTCGAATACCAAATTGAGGATAACGCCGGAAACAGCGCCAGTGCTCTGGTGAAAATAGCGGTTAACGCCGTTCTTGCTCCTGCTCTCTCGTCGGCATCTCCAATTCATATTGAAACTGAGGCGCAGGCTGCAAGCAGTAGCTCATCGAGTTCAAGTTCGGGCTCTACACTGACATCGACAACATCGCTACCAACGACGACAGCGTTGATTACCGGTACCGGACTAGACGCATCAACCTCGTTGTCTTCCAGTAGCACTGATTTCACACCTGAACCCAGTGTCGCGGTCACATCCAATCTAGGCAATGAAGACAAGAGACAACCCGGTGAAGTTATTC
>CAZCKD010000396.1:0-1690 GCA_964498925.1 uncultured Granulosicoccaceae bacterium | reverse complement strand
AAGTGGCTTAGTTCTGCCGACAAGTTGATCATGATGATGCGCAAAGTCAGCTGTCTTGCTGGACATACTCAAATCCACCGTGTGCTTAAACATTCCCTAGCTGAGTGCAAAGAGAAACAAGTACAAGCACTCGTGTTTATTGGTGACTGTGTTGAGGAAAATGTAGACCAATTAGGCAATCTGGCCGGTCAGTCAAAACTACTGGGCTTGCCCATATTTATTTTTCAGGAAGGTCATGATTTAGCGGCTTCCATGGCGTTTGCACAAATCGCAAAAGTATCAGGAGGAGCGCATTGTCAGTTCGATGAATCTTCTGCCCGTCAGTTAGGTGATTTATTAAATGCTGTTGCTGCTTATGCTGCCGGAGGCCGCGAAGCCTTGCAGCGGTTAGCCGGAAGCGGTGTTAAAGAAGCCAGTAATCTACTGACGCAACTGTCATAACAATAGTGAAACTGAAAACGAAAAAACGCTCCTGACTCACATGAAGTCAGGAGCGTTTGTCTTTATCAACTCAGTTTAAATACTTGCTTTACTGAGGATACAGTCCGTTACCGTTATAGGCAGATCGCTGATAAGCTCGGATGTAATCAATCTCAAACTGGATAGGGAAGGTACCGTTTGCATCAGGTGTTGGTGCCCATGCACTACCTGCAACCAGGTAAGTCACGATATTCATACCCTGTCGAGATACTTGTGGGCCGCTGAGGCGTTTGATTTCTACACCATCGATGTACCAGATAACTAACTGTGGCTCCCAAAGTACGCCGTAGGTGTGGTAATCGTCGCTGTACAGTTCACCTGTTGGATTCTCAAATTGCATTGTTGGTGCTGATCGAGTTTCGCCAGTATTCACATCTGCAAAGTGATAAGTCTGGAAGGCATCTTCGTCACCGAACGGGTTTTCACCCAAGTATTCGACGATATCGATTTCAGGTGCGTGGTGGTTAACACCTTCACCCGGATAGCGATGGTAGAGGTAGAAGCTTGAAAGAGCGCCAGAGATTCCGCTGGTTTTCATTCGTCCTTCAACATAGCCATACGTCATATTGAATTTATCGTGGGTGGACAATGCGCCGGATAAAAACTCACATCGATCATTGCCAGTCGGATCTGCTTCTTCACAAGATGCAGGCAGCTGTGCTCTGATGTCATCAGGAGTAGGGATGGCTTCGATAGTTAATACAGAATTTTCGATTCTGAATGGGTCGTAAGATGGGCTGTTTCCATCTTGCGTATCAACGAAATATTGCTGTTCGCCGTTTATGATTGTTTCATCGCCCCAAACGAGTGACGTGTTCCAACGTGCGGAGTCGATTTCGCTGCCATTAAAATCATCTTCAAAGACAAGCTCCAAATTGTGCATGAAATAGGCGGTATTACTTAAATCATGACGTTGTGCAAATCGGCTTTCATCAAGATAAAAGTCGGAATACAAAGGAACCGCTGCGCCACGCTCGGCGTGGTAGTTAATCGTAATAGCTTCAGATGGCACTGACTCGTTACCGAGCTCATCAACAGCTGTCACTTCGTAGCTGAAAATATCACCTGGCTGTGGGCCATTGGTGTCGCAGCTGTGAAGACGAGTTGCGAAGCGTGTGTAGTTACAATCGATAAAAGACGTTGTACTCCAATACTTCTCGATTTCTGCTTGTGATCCGCTCGCTGGATCTGTCTGGTCGCGACCTACTGT
>CAZCKD010000395.1:0-1747 GCA_964498925.1 uncultured Granulosicoccaceae bacterium | reverse complement strand
GCATTGTCATACAGATTCTTTCAATTTCTGCGTCCAGCGTATCTCTATGTTCAACTCTTTCATCGTTAGTGCGGTATCGGCTGTCAGAAAACAACTCTGGGCTTTGCAATACTTCTACACACAAACGTTCCCATTCTCGTTCATTCTGAATGGATATCAGTGTCAGTGTTCCACCAGCGTCTTTAAACGCGCCATAGGGTGCAATCGATGGATGTTTTAACCCGGCTCTAGCTGGTGCTTTAGCAGTATTGTCGGCATGCAAAAAAGGCACGCTCATCCACTCTGCCGCAACGCCAAACAATGAGACATCTACATGCCCTCCTTTGCCAGTGATACCACGGCGCAGGAGCGCTTCGAGAATTCCTGTGTAGGCGGTTATACCAGCACCAATATCACATAGAGAAACACCAATGCGCCCATACTCACCCGACCCACCGGAAATACTGATTAAACCGGACTCCGCCTGTACTAGAAGATCATAGGCTTTCATCCCACGTAAGGCTTCAGCCTCTCCGTACCCACTGACACTGCACGTGATGAGACGTGAATAGGATTTGCGTAATTGATCCAGATCAAAACCGGCTCGGGACAGAGCCCCCGGCGCTAAGTTCTGTACCAGTACATCCGCCTGGCTTAGCATGGACTCCAACAGTGCGGCATCTGCCGATGATTTGAAATCGAGTACGATAGATTCTTTGCCATGGTTTATCCATGCAAAGTAGCTACTATCGCCTTTAGCGGCAGAATCATAATGACGGCCGAAATCACCGCCATCACGTTCAATCTTAATAACGCGGGCACCGGCATCCGATAACCGTGCAGTACACAAAGGAGCAGCCACTGCTTGTTCGATGCTGACAACCGTCAACCCATCCAGCGGCTTAGTCATCGCTATGGATTCAGTGTTTGGTACTGCATGCCATATTCACGTCCTGCCCGTTGTAACCACAGCCAAACGTAATCTGCAAAGCTTCTGCGAACGATAATCTCGAAAGAATCATCTGATAGTGCGCGTATGCTTGCCTGCGCTTTCGAAAAGGTTGTACTGACAACTTTGCCCGTGGGTAGATTCTCCGGATTGACATCGTAAACCGTACTTTTTTTCAATACGTTTCGGGCATCGTTTCCAGACAGATGCAGAACACTGTTTGCCCCTGTGACGTTCACGATGGCGATGTGTCCCTCAACCGAATCACGAAGAGAGGTTTCTAACGAAAAGGTCTCTGCATTCGGACACGAAAGCCACCATTCATCAGGTGTGATCCAGCGAATACAGTAGTTTCCAACCTCAGAACTCTGAAGTGTTCCGGGCAACTCAATACCAATTTTGTCTTTCAAAGCGTCGGAAAGCGCATCCTTTGTCGCGGTGGCTCTCAGCACAAGAAGCCCTGGCAATTGAACCTCGGACAGGGTCACGCTCGATGCAGCACCCTTCTTGGCGACGCTGGTTTGAGCATAGGCTAGTGGCGTTCTGGCGACATTGTCTGCAGTTAGTGCCGTTGCATTGGCCAGCTGATCCATCACGCTATAGGCTGTTGAATTATCGAATGACTCGCTCATACCTTTTGCCTCTGGTTATCCGCATCAAGAAAGACGGTCGAGCAAATTTCAGCCTCGATAACAGAGCCGTCGGCCATGGGGAAATAGACCTTTTCTCCCATACGCTGCAATCCGTCTTTTATCACTGCCATGGCAATTCGCCGTTCCAGGAAAGCACTGTAATAACTGGACGTGACATGACCCACCA
>CAZCKD010000394.1:0-1748 GCA_964498925.1 uncultured Granulosicoccaceae bacterium | reverse complement strand
CCGGATCAAAAAAGGTGTAGACGGCTGATAAGCCCTCCGGTGTTGCATCTGTTACTGCAACCGAGATCAAGGTGTCGTCTAATCGCGCTTCTATAAATAGAGCCTCACCCCATGGGTTTAACAGGAAACGTTTGAAGTCGTCCGGCTCAGGGTTGTCCATGCCGCCGGCAGGGTGTCTGGCCGCAAGGTAGCGCGAGTATAAATCGAAATATTCATCGGAATAGTCAGAGTTTCGGCATTCAACGCGAAGATCTGCGTTTAACGATAGGTTTCGTTTATCGGTTCTTCTCGGTGTGAAGTCATCGCAGCGCACACGAACAGGGACGCAGGCAGAGCATTGAGTGCAGCCGGGTCGGTAAATGTACTCTCCCGAACGCCTGAATCCGCGTTTGATGAGTTGGTCGTACATCCCCTTAGGGTTGGGGTGGTGCGGATCCGCGTAGATATTGACTGCTTCCTGATCCTCTAGGTAGCTGCACGGGTTGACCGAACCTTGGTAGAGTTTGATGCGATGTTGCGACATTGACTACATGGTATCAAAGCACTGCTGCCGGTCAGAACATATTTTTACACACTTAAAGTGTGGCGTAGTTCCTGTCCATACTGTCGCAGTGCATCGCGCAAGGAGTCTTCCGATTCCTGCCAATTGTCTGAGTCGTTCAGCAGTTCTTCGTAGGTATCGAAATCAAGCCAGCTCTTTCCCGGTGTCGTCAATTTTTCACGGCAATGTTCTCGCCACGATTCTAATTCTTCGTTGCTTAACTGAGAGGGATAATTGCGTGCCAGATAGCGGAAAAAGAGGGTGTCCAGTCGCGGATCGTCGAAATGACGGCCATGGGTTTCCATGGAAAGCGCTTGAGGCCCTGCATTTTTTATCGCAGACAGCCGCTTTTTATCTTCCTGAGAGAGAAAATTGCCAGAGTAAAGCGTGCCTTCGACATCCAGGTTTTCATCGCCAGGCCAATCGGGCGTCATGGCTGTTTTAATGTGATTAAGCGTTTGCTCATCCATCCAATGAGCAACAGCTGCTTCACGCTCCTTAATCAGTGCTGTATCTATGGATAACCTTTCCGCATCGTCCTTGCGCAGTGTGTTTAGAGGCACCAGTACCGGGCACTTATTGATGTGTATTGTGCGTAATCCTGGACGCGGCTCCGCGCGATCAGAATCACCTTTGTGGAACAACCGCGCAGCGATTTCATCAGCATCGAGTTCGGTAAGGTATTTGGATTCATGTGTTAAATCCAAGACAATGACGCCGTTACTGTTTTTAGGATGACGACAAAGAGGTACAACTGCACTAATGTGATGTTGTGTTGCCGGGATCATGCCTGATATTTGCAGGCAGGCCTTGCGATTAACGATATTGAGCATTTCGCCAACCGGCTGTTTACCTCTTTGCGAGAAGGCGTAATCGAATAATTTCGGCTGCATCTGTTTGATGAGTTTTGCCATTCCCAATGTGGCCCAAACGTCCGACATAGCATCGTGGGCCTGGCTGTGTTCAATACCATTCGCAACACTTAAATGCTCTAGCCGATTGCTGGTTGAACCATCATCGTTGACAGGCCATTGAATGCCGTCCGGCCTTAAGGCTCTTGTAAGACGCACAATGTCCAGTAGATCCCAGCGGGAACAGCCGTCTTTCCACTCTTGTTCGTAAGCGTCGAATAGGTTTCTGAACAATGTGTGCCGGGTGAACTCATCATCAAATCTAATATTGTTGTAGCCGACAGAGCAGGTTCCGG
>CAZCKD010000393.1:0-1751 GCA_964498925.1 uncultured Granulosicoccaceae bacterium | reverse complement strand
AGCAGCAAGCTTATTTGACGAAGCTTGTGACTGGAGAATGGACAGGCACCATGTGTCTGACGGAAAGTCATTGCGGTACCGACCTTGGTTTATTGAAAACCCGCGCAGAGCCGAATGACGATGGTAGCTACGCGATTACCGGTCAAAAAATATTTATTTCGGCCGGTGAGCATGACATGGCTGACAACATCGTCCATATCGTATTGGCTCGCTTACCCGGTGCGCCGAAAGGTACTCGTGGCATATCGCTCTTCATAGTGCCCAAGTTTCTCGTGACTGCAGAGGCAGAGACCGGTGATCGTAATGCGGTGAACTGTGGGTCTATCGAGCACAAGATGGGTATTCATGGCAATGCTACTTGCGTATTGAACTTCGATGGTGCCAAGGGATTTCTGATCGGACCGCCCAATCGCGGTTTGAACTGCATGTTTACCTTTATGAACACGGCCAGAATCGGTACTGCAACTCAGGGACTGTGCCACGCAGAGTTGGCTTTTCAGGGCTCGTTGGAATATGCGCGAGATCGTTTGCAAATGCGATCTTTATCGGGCGCGGCACATCCTGACAAACCGGCGGACCCCATAATTGTCCACCCGGATGTTCGTCGCATGCTGTTGACGCAAAAGGCATTCGCGGAAGGTGGGCGTATGTTTCTTTACCGCTGCTCTCAGCTTGTTGATATTGCGCATCACGGTGCCGACGACGAAGCGCGGGCAGCCGCAGAGCAGGAGTTGGCTTTACTGACACCCATTGCTAAGGCCTTTATGACAGAAACCGGCTTTGAAGCAGCCAACTTAGGCATGCAGGTTTTTGGTGGGCATGGGTATATCAACGAATGGGGTATGGAGCAGAACGTTCGCGATGCTCGAATCTCAATGATTTACGAGGGAACGACTGGGGTCCAGGCCATTGATTTATTGGGGCGTAAGGTGTTGGGCTCGCAAGGCGCAATACTGCAAGCCTATACCAAGCAGATTCATAAATTTTGCAAAGCACATGCAGATGAACCTCGACTGAACCGATTCGTTGTTCCCCTGTCGAAGCTAAATCAAGAGTGGGGTGATTTAACGCGTCGTATCGGTATGGCAGCTATTCAAGACAAAGAAGAAGCGGGCGCAGCGTCGGTAGATTACTTAATGTATTCGGGTTATATCGTATTGGCTTATTTCTGGACGCAGGCTGCGGTCAGTGCGCATCGTTTATTAGAAGCTGGAGAAGGAGACACTGTATTTCTAGAAGCTAAATTGTTTACGGCCCGTTTTTATATGGAGCGGCTGCTGCCAAGGACACGTTCATTGGCGGTAACTATGCTCTCGGGTGCTGACAATTTGATGGATCTGGATGAGTCTCACTTTTCTTTGTAGTTTTTGAAATTCAGTTAGAAAGTTAAACAGTGCCTGAGGATTTGTTAGCAGGCATCCAAATTATAATTATTCCGTAAGAGTGCATTGCAACACTTTTGACGGTTTTAAATCAGATACAACCGTGGAGCTCATGCACATGCTTTTTTCCGGCAAGGCGTTCAAGCTGACTCGAGACAATGACATTCTGGAATTGTGTTTCGATAGCGAAGGCGAGAAGGTCAACGTATTTAATCGCGCTGCACTGAGTGAGTTTGGTGAAGTGCTGGATGTTCTTGAAAAAGAATCCGGTGTTGCTGGGCTTGTCATGACCAGCGGTAAGTCTGTCTTTGTAGCAGGCGCCGACATCACTGAGTTTCTAGGCTACTTTGCGTCAACCGATGAAGCGCT
>CAZCKD010000392.1:0-1770 GCA_964498925.1 uncultured Granulosicoccaceae bacterium | reverse complement strand
TCTTTTGGCTTAAGCCATACTTCCGCAACCCTATCCCGAAATCCTGGCAAACGTAAGAAAGCATTGTCGTGCCAATTTTGTGCACTTCTAAAAATTGAAAATGCGAAAGCGAAAAATGAAGCTTTAAAATCATTCTCTTTCAATAAAGTGGACCAAATATCAACGACACCATCAACTCTGTCCGGATTCATATAAACATATTTATTAGTGTCCGATAAGTCCTTTCTGAGCGGCTGACCGTCTTCATTTGTACTTTTAAAATTTATGGCAAGCGTCGGCCAGCGCGGATAAATAGAGTCGAACCGGTGAACTGGAAAATTACTGGTTATTCCACCATCGCTGAACAGTACGCGCTCAAGTGGGTTGCCGTTCTTATTTTTATTGATTGCGTAAAGCGGCACCGTAGAAAACAGTATCGGAAAGCTGAGACTCATTCTTGCAGCGACAATTATCGGTAGGTCTAGTGTGGGCAATGGCAGCTTTCCATCCTCCACTATTTTCTTCTCATCAATCGATTCTGCAGCTTTTATAAGCTGCTCCATCACCGATGATGGAAAGTATTCTCTCCACTCATTCACATCAAAGAACAGTTCATGTTCTTGCAAAGGAAATTCGAAGGGGCGACCGAACGTTAAGCTGGTTGTCACAGCGCGAAAATCGATTGATCGAGAATCCGCCTCAAATAGATGCTCACACCCTTTAGGCTTTGGCGCATTGTGCAGATCAGAGAATGTGAGGTGGCTGCCAGTCTCATTACCTGAAATTTCATCGATAAGATCGCTCAACCATTCAGTTAATGCGGTGTCCTTCCCTTTATTGTTATTCGCCATACCCGAGCAAACACCAAATCTGTTCTCCAAAAAGGGATTTAGGAACTTTTTGCGTCTAGCCTTAGTTCGCAGCTTCCAGCTGAGCTTGACCAATACGCAAATTATGGCCCGTCTGCCCGAATTTCCAGTTAAAAATGGCCTTGCTAGATCGAACAAATGTTTGGTTTTTTCGTCAGGTCGGAACAATTCCAACATGCGACCTTCGCAAGACATATCGTCACTGACCTCACTGAGCAGGTCAAAGCCTTCACTACTCTGTGCGCGCCGCCGACGGTATTCTGCCGCAGCGGTAACCGCAGCAGCAATTGCTCCAGCGGAAGTACCACCAATACCGACGAAGTGAAATTTTTTCGCTATTCCTTGGATAGCACCTGGGTAAACTATCCCGCTTGTGACACCGCCTTTCATCACTAAGTCACAGCATCTTGTAACTTCATCATCCATAGCCATCTATCTCTTGTGAACGACCCACAGGTTGTCTATCCGCGTAAATCCAACCATATAAACTAACGAAAACAAGCAGACGATAAAATCATCCGTACAGAGGATAGACTCATGCCGAGGTTGCGCTTGGGTGTTGCGAAGAATCGGTCGATAGTTATTCGCTTCAATCATAAAAGCACTAAAAAACTCACCCAGTTCCTCATACCCATCCAGTGGAAGGATATGCGCAACGTGTTGATCTGGGCGAACGATAAGAAAGCACTGGACTAATAAGTAGAGATTTCCGCCTATTTTTGATGCAGGAGATTTCAATGAGAAAATTACGTTTTGCGGACAGTCAGATACTCGCTTTTCTGAAGCAGAACGAGTACGGGGCCAAGGTGGCTGATCTTTGCCGAGAGCACGATTTAGTAACGCTCAGTTTTACCGCTATTCGTTGTGATAATGGCCCTGAATACATTGCTCAGAAGATCATAGACTGGGCCAATAAAAACCA
>CAZCKD010000391.1:539-1770 GCA_964498925.1 uncultured Granulosicoccaceae bacterium | reverse complement strand
GGTCGTGTGGAGTTACAAAAGCTTCGAACTGGAAGACTGGCTGAGCAGGATTGGCCGAGAATCACTTCAGCCATAACGCTATTGAATCAAAAGCGGAATGTGTACATCGATGACACGCCGGCTCTAACACCGACTGACTTACGGGCGCGCTGTCGACGATTGGCCAGAGAACATGGTCTCAGTCTCATCGTGATCGATTATTTGCAATTAATGCAGGTGTCGGGTGGTAACGGTGAAAACAGAACGGCTGAAATTTCTGAAATCTCGCGTTCATTAAAGGCGTTGGCTAAAGAACTCAATATCCCGGTTATTGCATTGTCTCAGTTAAATCGAAGTCTTGAGCAACGACCGGATAAGCGTCCGGTCATGTCAGATTTACGTGAATCAGGCGCGATTGAGCAGGACGCGGATGTCATCATGTTTATTTATCGTGATGAGGTTTACAACCCTGATGACGAAGCCAATAAGGGACGTGCTGAAATACTGATCAGAAAACAGCGTAATGGCCCAATCGGCGCGGTTAATTTAACGTTTTTAGGGCAGTACACACGGTTCGAGAACTACTCTCCTGAAATAATGACAGGTGAGTTTTCTTAACGGTATTTTCCGATGACGCCCCCTAATTCTGAGCTGTCTTCAACGCGTTCAGTCTCTATATCTGTGAATCTGGATGCCGTTCGGCACAATATGGCCGTAGCGGGGCAGCTTGCTGGAAAGGCAAAACGCTTTGCCACCATCAAGGCTGATGCCTATGGTCATGGAGCAGTGTCTGTTGCCCATGCATTGTCCGCTAGCAGTCGATCCGTCAGCGCGCCCGATGCATTTGCGAGTGATAATCCGCTATCTTATGCAGATGGTTTTGCTGTTGTCACGCTTGATGAAGCCCTCGAACTAAGGCAGGCAGGCATTGAAGAACCTGTTTTAGTTTTGCAAGGACCGCAAACTAAAGATGCTCTTTCGGTCATGGTGCAAAACAAGCTTTGGCCGGTCATTCACGATATGGAACAGCATGAATGGTTTCTGACTCATACCGATGTGGATAGGGCAGAGGCTTGGCTGAAAGTGGATACCGGCATGGGAAGGCTCGGTGTCACTGTGGAACAGGCTCAGCGCATCCTTAGCGACAAGACAGGTATACGCTGGCAGGGGCTCATGACGCATTTTGCAAGTGCGGATGAGACTGCTAATACCTTCACCGCTCAACAGCTAGCGAACTTTAAGCAAGTATCGC
>CAZCKD010000391.1:0-529 GCA_964498925.1 uncultured Granulosicoccaceae bacterium | reverse complement strand
CTTGCAAATTCCGCCGCTGTGTTGGCCTGGCCTGAAACACATGGTGATTGGGTAAGGCCTGGCATTATGCTTTACGGCTGCAATCCTCTCGATAGAGATCTTCGGCCAGAGAATCAACTCAGAGTCGTGATGACAGTGGAAGCCCCTTTAATCTCGTGCAAGACACTGCCTGCTGGCGCGACCGTCGGGTATGGCCGATCCTGGACATGTCCCGAGACCATGCCGGTCGGCTATGTGGGATTAGGCTATCGCGACGGGTTACCCAGGGTGCTGAATTCCAGCGCTGCGGTTACTGTGGCTGGCAGGCGTTGCCCGATTGTCGGGCGGGTCTCCATGGACTCTGTGGCTATTGATCTACGTACGGTGGGTGTTCAGTCGTTAGGATCGCCGGTGCAATTCTGGGGTGAGCAGGCGCCGATTGACGACCTGGCAAGCGCCGCAGGAACCATTAGTTACGAGCTGTTAACTTCTATTATCGGCCGCCGTCATTATACTGACGGCGGGCTTGATTCTTTTGGCTAGTACGCGG
>CAZCKD010000390.1:0-1805 GCA_964498925.1 uncultured Granulosicoccaceae bacterium | reverse complement strand
GAATAACGTGGCGCACAAATTCGCGATGCCTCATGCCTGAGTTACCAGAAGTCGAAACAACAAGACGGGGCATTGAACCGTTTCTTAGCGACAAACACATTCTAGATATCCAGGTTCACGAGCGTCGCCTGAGATGGCCCGTATCCCAACAGATCGAAAAGGTTTCAAACAGGCTGGTGCACGCGGTCGACCGACGTGGAAAGTATTTGCTGGTCAGGCTCGATGATGGCTCGATTATCATTCACCTGGGTATGTCTGGCAGTTTACGCATCTGCGACGCCTCTGAACCGAAGCGAAAACACGATCATGTGGAAATAGTGTTAGAAAACGATAAGGTCATTCGATACCACGACCCTCGGCGCTTTGGCTGCGTGCTGTGGCATGACAACGACAAACCTGAACATAAACTACTCGCCAAATTAGGCCCTGAGCCACTGTCTGTAGATTTTAATGCCGAGCTACTGTTTAAAGCTACTCGACATCGTCAGGTGGCCATCAAAAACCTGATTATGAATAGCGAAATTGTCGTTGGTGTCGGAAATATCTACGCCAGTGAATCCCTGTTTATGGCAGGTATTCGCCCAGGACGAGCAGCAAAACGAATAACAAAGAAGGAAGCCACTCTTTTAGTCGACACGATCAAACAGGTACTTGCGCGATCCATAAAACAGGGCGGCACAACCCTAAGAGATTTCATCAACTCCGATGGAAATCCAGGCTACTTTGCTCAACAACTGCTGGTGTATGGACGGGTCGATGAACCTTGCCGGGAATGCTCTGAGCCGATAAGACAAAAAACGATAGGACAACGCTCTACGTTTTATTGCCCTCAATGCCAACGATAAGAGAAATGAGTTCAATCAATGCGTGACAATTTACGCATTCAAATGAGCTGGTCCGCCCGCGCCTATCCGTCAGCCCGCAGCCTTCATCAACCCCTCATACTTAAGCTGAAGCTGCCCCTGCGTCTCAGTGTTGTCCGGATCAACCAGAATACATTCAACAGGACAAACAACAACGCACTGAGACTCATCATGATGCCCGACGCACTCGGTGCACAGGTGCGGGTGAATTTCATAAATTTCTTCACCCATGTAAATCGCATCGTTGGGACACTCTGGCTCGCAGACATCACAGTTAATGCATTCGTCAGTAATCAACAAAGCCATGCTTAATCACCCTTAGTCGAGGCTTGTCCATGACGACGCTTGAACGCATCGATCACTAATGGATGAACAAAATCACTGACATCGCCATGCAAACTCGCCACTTCTCTAA
The DNA here is from genome assembly GCA_964498925.1 of uncultured Granulosicoccaceae bacterium. GTDB lineage: Bacteria > Pseudomonadota > Gammaproteobacteria > Granulosicoccales > Granulosicoccaceae > Granulosicoccus. The sequence goes on along the minus strand of CAZCKD010000390.1, from coordinate 527 downwards.
CGATACTCGACGATAAGAAGGTGTAGTCCTGAGACGCGGCTATGAAGACCGTTTCCACCTCAGGCGATAGGTGCCTGTTGACGCCGGCAATTTGCACTTCATATTCAAAATCAGAGATTGCCCGTAAGCCCCTAACAATGACTTTGCTGCCCGTGCTGGCAGCGAAATCCACCAGAAGACCGTCAAACGACTGAACCGTGACGTTGTCCAGATCAGACAGAATTTCCGTGGCCATATCCACTCGCTCCTCGAGCGAAAAGAATGGGTTTTTGGAGGTGCTACCGGCAACGGCGACAATAACGTCATCGAACATGCTGCTCGCACGAGTAGCTACATCAATGTGCCCCACTGTCATGGGATCAAACGTGCCTGGATATATGGCCGAAACCTGCATCAAACCGCCCTGCATTTCACAAGGCACGAGTGTGGGGTAAAAATCCAACTCGCGCAAGATAGGCGATGATTGAAGCCTGGAACTGTAAGGAAGTTCACTGTTCGTCCTCCGCTGTCACACTAAAAACCCGGGC
>CAZCKD010000389.1:0-1815 GCA_964498925.1 uncultured Granulosicoccaceae bacterium | reverse complement strand
ACAGTGCCGCCGTGTTCGAAAATAGACTCGATAAGCACACGACTTGGGGCTTCGCGCAGATCGTCTGTGTTCGGCTTGAAGGACAAGCCCCAGATAGCGAATTTTTTGCCTTCGATGTTGTTGTCGTAGTGCTTCATCAACTTTTCGAACAGTACGTGCTTCTGGCGATCGTTGACGTCGTCTACGGCTTGCAGTAATTGTGCTTCGTAGTTATTCTCGCGGGAAGTCGCGATCAGCGCCTTGACGTCCTTAGGGAAGCAGGAGCCACCGTATCCGCAGCCAGGATAGATGAAGTGATAGCCGATGCGTGGATCGGAACCGATGCCTACGCGGACATCTTCGATGTCAGCACCAAGGCGATCAGCGATGTTGGATAGCTCGTTCATGAAGCTGATTTTCGTGGCCAACAGGGAATTGGCCGCGTATTTCGTCAATTCTGAAGACTTTCGGCTCATAAAGATCAATCGGTCGCGACGGTTCCGGCAGAACGGTGCGTAGAGCTCTTGCATGACTTCCGTCGCGTGTTCGTCATCGGTGCCGATAACGATTCGATCAGGCTTCATGAAGTCCTCAATCGCAGCACCTTCTTTCAAAAATTCTGGATTTGAAATAACGGCATAGGGAATTGACTCACCGCGAGCCGAAAGGCCCTCTGCGATGACTGTTTCCACCATATCACCCGTACCGACAGGTACCGTTGACTTGTTAACCACGATCTTCGACTCAGTCATACGATCGGCAATGGTTTTGGCAACCGCCGCAACGTATTGCATGTCAGCTGAACCATCTTCTCCCGGAGGAGTGCCGACTGCTATGAATTGGACTTCGCTATGCGCTACGGCTTGATCCATGTCAGTTGTGAAGTCTAATCGTTCGGCTTCGACGTTGCGTTTGATGACATCATCAAGGCCAGGCTCGAAGATAGGGATGATGCCTTTCTTGAGATTGGCAACCTTAGTCTCATCCACGTCTACGCAAAGCACATCGTTGCCAACATCGGCGATCAATGCGCCAGTGACAAGCCCAACATAACCAGATCCGTAAATCGTTACTTTCATTAGTAGTCCTGAATATAAAATGATGCCGCTGCACTAGACAACGAGTTCTAATCCTTAGGTTTTCGGCAGATATAGAGGTTTCGTTAGATAGACAATCAAATTCCATGCAAATTGATGCATCTAATCTGACGTCATAACCCTGATCTTTCGATAAGTGAGAACCTGCTCAAATCATTCGCATGTTATTCCCGACGTTACTCGCCGGTTTCATGAGGTATGCGCGATATGGGCAGAATTATAGGGCTTATCGGCAGGAAGTTAAGTGGGCAAAAGTCAATAATTGATTCTGAATGGAGCCGGAGGGCGTGGCGTCTAACGATTAGGCGTAGCGACCATCATCTCCCGTTTACCGGGTGGCCCCGCCAATTTCGTGACCCGAAAATCAGATGTTAGCAGGGATCTGCGAACCGATCCCTTAGCGCAATAGGTACTCATGTTGGCTTCTGGGTTCATGGCACTTCGGATCTTTGAGAAAAACTCTGATGTCCAACATTCGGGATTGTTGTCCGGACTGAAAGCATCTAGGTAAACCGCATCGAACTGAACGCTGGGAAGAGGATCTGCGACAGCGTTACTCCAATGTATATACAGCGTGACAGTTGGTGTAAACGATATCTTTACTGCTGCTTTTAAAGAATTAGGGGAGTCGGAATTGTTGGTGTTGACGCCGAACATCGATGCTGTCGCGGCTTCGACTTCAGTTTCGGCTTTGACCTCAGACTCAGACTCAGACTCAGACTCAGACTCAGACTCAGAC
>CAZCKD010000388.1:0-1846 GCA_964498925.1 uncultured Granulosicoccaceae bacterium | reverse complement strand
TGACGAACGCCACTCTGGGAACGCTGTATTTGTTAGCCTGACGCCAGACGGTTTCTGATTGAGGCTCTACACCGCCGACAGAGTCGAAAACTGCTACAGCTCCATCCAGAACACGCAAAGACCGTTCGACTTCGATAGTGAAATCGACATGCCCAGGGGTGTCAATAATATTGATTCGGTGTTGTTCGCGGGACCCGTCCATGCCCTTCCAGAAGCAGGTAGTAGCCGCGGAGGTGATGGTTATCCCTCTTTCCTGTTCCTGTGCCATCCAATCCATGGTGGCTGATCCATGATGTACTTCCCCGATTTTGTGGGAAACACCGGTATAGAACAGTATTCTTTCTGTTGTCGTCGTTTTGCCGGCATCAATGTGAGCCATGATGCCGACGTTACGATACAGAGTAATGGGTGTGATGCGTGACACTAGAAATCCTAGGTAGAGACCTGCGTCACACCCGACCTACAAACTACCAACGGTAGTGAGAGAAGGCCTTGTTCGCTTCTGCCATACGATGAACGTCATCGCGCTTCTTAACCGCAGTACCACGCTTTTCTGCAGCGTCACTGAGTTCGCCAGCCAGCTTCAGCATCATTGACTTTTCGCCACGCTTCCGCGCTGCATCGATGATCCAACGCATAGCAAGTGCGCTCCGGCGAACAGGTCGAACCTCGACAGGCACCTGATATGTAGCACCACCGACTCGGCGAGATTTTACCTCTACCGCAGGGCTGACATTCTCAAGGGCAAGTTCTAGAACCTCAACAGGCTCCGATGAACCTTTTTCCTTGATGACGTCTAGAGCGCCATAAATAACTCTTTCAGCAACCGCCTTTTTTCCATCAAGCATCAGAATGTTGATGAATTTGGCTAAACGAACGCTACCGTACTTAGGATCAGGCAGGATATCGCGCTTGGGGGCTTGTACTCTTCTTGACATGCTGGCTTAACCTTTCGGGCGCTTGGCGCCGTATTTTGAACGACCCTGACGGCGCGAATCTACACCTTGTGTATCGAGGCTACCGCGAACAGTGTGATATCTCACACCCGGTAAATCCTTAACACGGCCACCGCGAATAAGAACAACCGAGTGTTCTTGAAGGTTGTGGCCTTCACCACCAATGTATGAAGTGACTTCATAGCCATTGGTTAGACGAACACGAGCAACTTTACGCATCGCTGAGTTCGGCTTTTTGGGTGTCGTTGTGTAAACACGAGTGCAAACACCACGCTTTTGCGGGCATGCCTGCAACGCAGGTACATTAGATTTCTCCGCTTTGCGCTTACGCGGCTTGCGGACAAGTTGATTGATCGTCGCCATACAGTGCTGTCGTTTAATCCGTCATGGCGTTAGAAGCCATGCGTCTGTAACCTCGGTAATAACCTCGGTTAGAAAAAGATCAGGAATTCAGAACGAAGGACAGGCCGCTATAGAACGGCCTGCTATCGAGCTCCGGAATTGTAAGGGCGGGTATGGCTCGTGTCAACCATGTTCACGAGTTTCCATGAATAAATTCAAACGAAAATTCGTGCGGAGGTTGCGGACTTTAGAATTTCCCCGCCAAAAAGCAAGAATATCAGCAACCTAGCTGATTTAGGCTTGGACTAAGCTGTAGTCGCATACGAATCTGAATTTGGTGGAAAAGTTGGCTTTTCAGAGCCAGTTCCAACCGACTAACAAGGGGGCAGTTTATAGGGCAACCATACAAAGAGCCGGTAGCGAACCTGTCATGAGATACTGAAGTCGCTGGATAACTGTTTTGGTAAAAATGAGTTCATTGATCTCACCACGACCATGGGACAACAGATAGCGGCTGTCAGGCCGAATCGGGTATTTGCACCCTACTT
>CAZCKD010000387.1:0-1909 GCA_964498925.1 uncultured Granulosicoccaceae bacterium | reverse complement strand
GTGTGTGAAGGCACGATGGCTCTAGCCATTCCGTCCTGTGCGGACACTGCGAATCGCTTTAACTGAGATTTATCCATTGCGGCATCAGTCGCAACAATCGCGATAGTGGTGTTCATGCCTGTTGGCGGTATCGTGTTTTCTGATTGTGAATCGCTACCTGCACGAGTGCCGTCCGCAGATTTATTGCCATTAGCCGATTGTAAAGCTTCAAACGCCGCCAACTTTTCGTTCTTAGGCATGGCGTAAGGATTCTTTGGAATATCTATGCCCAATCCACCAAACTCATCATTCATCTCAAAAGGCGCTGCCCAGAAGTTTCGTGTTCCCGGCTGTACAACACTGCCATGAGGATTCGCGATAACCAGTGCACCTACAGTGATCCCACTCGGCAAAACTAAAGAGGCCGAACCCATACCACCTTTTAAATTTGCTGTCGTCGCCCCAGTGCCGGCACCTTCATTACCAAGATCGAAGTTTTCCTTAGCATTCATGAACGCTTCTTTACCTAAGGCACTATAGGGATTTTCCTTCCAATCAGATGCGCCGCCGTTGATAAGATCGAAGACTATAGCCGCAGGAACAATCGGCACGCTGACCGGCCCCACTGCCAATCCACGCCCCGCCTCTCTTAGCGCTTCCATAACGCCCGATGCGGCATCAAGCCCAAAAGCCGAACCACCGGAAAGCACCAGCGCATCGACCTGCTGAACCAATTTGTCAGACTCTAGACAATCTGTTTCACGAGTCCCCGGAGCACCGCCCATAACATCGACACTGGCAACAAACGGATTGTCAGAAGTCAGCACAGTGACACCTGTCTTTACATGATCGTCCTTTGCACACCCGACTTTTAATCCGGGAACATCAGTGATCAAGTTTTTTTCACCGCTACGCCACGTCAACGAATCGTTATCGTCCATTAATCTGTACTCGTCGGTATATTTAATTTAGGGGCCGCTGCAATCAGCTCTTGTGTATAAGGATGTTCAGGTTCAGTAAACACTTGACTGGTGACACCACGTTCAACGATACGACCACTTTCCATCACTAAAACTCTATCACTAACGCGCTGCACAACCGATAAGTCATGCGAGATAAACAAATAGGCCAGACCATCTCGATGTGCAAGCTGATGAAGCAATTCCAATACCTGCGCTCGAACCGAGACATCCAACGCCGAAACGGCTTCATCCAAAATAATCAATGACGGCTTAAGAATAAGTGCGCGTGCAATCGCTATGCGCTGCCGTTGTCCACCGGAAAACTCATGGATGTATTTGTCAGCGTCAGATCGTTGCATGCCTACGCTTTCCAGCACTTCATGAACGCGGCTCAAACTACTCACAGCACTCAATCGATCGTCCAGCAAATACAAAGGCTCACTGACAAGACGTGACACCTTGTGTCGAGGGTTAAAAGAGCCGTATGGGTCTTGAAAGACCACTTGCATTTGCTGACGAGCTTTTCGCGACACCTCTAAGGAAGCACTCACCGACTCACCATTTAAAAGAACAGAGCCTGAATGCAATTTCATCAATCCTAGAAGCGCGCGGGTTAACGTCGATTTCCCACAACCGCTTTCACCCACCAAGCCCACACTTTCCCCATGTTGGATATCAAAGCTAACGGAATCAACGGCTCTGAAATACGTGGGTCTTTTAAAGAAGCCACTCTGTGGGACACGGTATTCGCAAACAAGATCCTTAACTTGCAGCAGAGGCATTCGTTGTTGCCCGGTTGTGCTGCTCGATGTTGCCGCAGATGCTGAAGCATCCAAATGACTTGTATTGCCTTGTGTGCCTTGTGTGCCTTGTGTGCCTTGTGTGTCTTGTGTGTCTTGTGTGTCTTGTGTGTCTTGCACGCTAACACTTTGTCGGCGAATCTGCGTTAATGCAGATGCTTCAAAAAG
>CAZCKD010000386.1:0-1950 GCA_964498925.1 uncultured Granulosicoccaceae bacterium | reverse complement strand
TCAGGATGTAGCCTGCGATGAAAACGCTATTGGTGGCTAATCGCGGTGAAATTGCTTGCCGAGTTATGAAAACTGCACGTCGGCAAGGGTTGAAAACGGTTGCCGTCTATTCTGATATTGATGCCAATGCTCAACACGTATTACAAGCCGATGTGGCGGTTTGTATTGGTGGTGCATTAGCCAGCGAAAGCTATCTCGACATAAACGCGATTATTGATGCAGCATTAAAAACGGGTGCTGATGCCATTCATCCCGGGTATGGCTTTCTTTCTGAAAATCCTGATTTTGTAGACGCTTGTGTTGCGAACAACATTGCCTTTGTCGGACCGTCCGCTGAAGCCATGCGAGCAATGGGTAGAAAGGACGCTGCAAAGGCCCTGATGGAACAAGCGGGTGTACCTGTTGTGCCTGGCTATCACGGTGAGACGCAGGATGTAGATTTTCTCGCTGAACAAGCTGCTCTAATTGGATATCCGGTTCTTATCAAGGCACGATCGGGGGGCGGTGGTAAAGGTATGCGGCGTGTGGACTCTGCTGACGATTTTTCATCGTCTTTGTCGGCAGCCAAACGCGAATCACTGGCAAGTTTTAGTGACGATCATGTATTGATCGAAAAATATGTTGCTAAACCGCGGCACATTGAAGTGCAGGTGTTCGGAGATAGTTTTGGTAACGTCGTTCATTTGTACGAACGTGATTGCTCATTACAACGACGGCACCAGAAAGTCATCGAAGAAGCGCCGGCACCGGATATGACAGAAGAGGTTCGTGCTGCCATGACAGCAGCGGCGGTTAAAGCTGCGAAAACGATTAATTATCACAGTGCCGGCACCATAGAATTCATTGTTGATGCCAGTGAAGGTCTGCGAACGGATGGTTTCTGGTTCATGGAAATGAACACGCGTTTGCAGGTTGAGCATCCAGTCACCGAATGTATAACCGGTGTTGATCTTGTCGAGTGGCAATTGCGTGTTGCCCGCGGGTTGCCGTTGCCGTGTACCCAAAATGAATTAAGTATTCAAGGTCATGCTGTAGAAGCACGTTTGTATGCAGAGAATCCGGACACCGGTTTTTTACCATCTTCGGGGACATTGCAGCGTTTTGAGATCGCTGACGTAGGACGAGCCGATAGCGGGGTGGTTGAAGGCGATGAGATACTGCCATTTTATGATCCTCTCCTCGCCAAACTGATTGCCCACGGTGAAGATCGTGTTTTGGCATTTAATGCATTATCAGAACAATTGGCCGGGACGGTAGTACTGGGGACGGACTCCAACAGGGAGTTTTTGTGGAGACTGGTTAACCATCCGCTAGTGCTGGAAGCAACTTTCGATACTGCGTTTATTGGTTCCTACTTACATGATTTGGCTAATCAGCCGTTTAAAGCCGAGTTGATAGCACTGGCTGTGCACGCGATAGCAACCGGCATCGGACAATCCTCAACAGCGACGACATTGGCGGAAAGTCTTGGTAATTGGGAAATTTGGCAATCCGGTGCTCGTTCAGTTGTCTTGAGTGTCCAAGGTGAGGCGCATACGTTATTGAGTCAATCAGTTCGGGGCGATCATTCGAACACGGGAGCGAAAATTCTAGGCTCTACCGTGAGCGCTGAATCGCTGGAGCATTTTCCTGCTGGCGGGATTGTTGTCAGAGCGCAGGGTACCGGATCATTTGATATCGATGGTACTTCAAGATCCGGCACTGTTTTACAGGACGAAAATACGGTGCATGTGCAATGGGGACCATGGCAACATGTGTTCGAGAAGATTCAACTGGGCGTTAATAAACTCGATACACAACACGACAGTATGATTCTTGCGCCGATGCCTGGCCGCGTCGTCGCGCTGCAATGCAAGGTGGGTGATCAAGTTGTTGCTGGCCAGCCGTTGCTGAGCATCGAGGCAATGAAGATGGAGCAGGACCTCAGTTGTAATCGTGATGGCACGGTCG
>CAZCKD010000385.1:0-1952 GCA_964498925.1 uncultured Granulosicoccaceae bacterium | reverse complement strand
GTATTCAAGCTGAGCTGCACGATCGTAGTTTTTGTTTATTACAGCAATATCAGCATTCATGATGCGAGTCAGCGTGTCGGTCAATCGCTGGCCCCATTCGTTATCATTACCCTTACCCGTGTACGGCCCTTGTTGATCGCTTGCGGCATCAAAAGGCTTTGTACATTTCTCCGGCCCACCTTCGTCAGCAATTTGCTGTCTTGCGTAATCTTCTGGACTGACATTGAGCTGCTTAACAATTGCAGCCTGATCTCTTATTAACCACTCATCGTTTATCTGATTATTGATAGCATGACAGTCCGCAATGATTCGATAACGCAAACGTTTTCCTGTGGCTTTTCCATAAGCACCATCGTGTTTATGCGTGGCTGTAGAGAGAATTCTGTGCGAACTGAGCATTCCCTGCTCAGGTGTACCCGACCAAATGACATCTTCACCCAACAATTGACGATCAGGAAATTCTGCAAGCGTTGCCATGGTTGCACCAATGACATCCTGATTGCCAATGACAATGGATGCCGGCGAACGGACAACGATATCCGGTGAATAATAATGGTGAAGCGTTGCAATACCTCGCTTTTCCCAAATCTCTTCAGTAATGCCGATGATGTAATCCGGAAAATCTTTAAACTTCGGATCAAAACCTTTCATTATTCCAACCTTCTGGTATCTGAGCTGAACCACGAACAATCAATGGACACTCTATTGTCAGTCGTTGTGCGTGCCTGGTCTTTTTATTTATTTGATCTAACAACATTGACACGGTGGACTCCACCATGACATTAGCTCGCTGACGCACCGTCGTTAAACTATAAGCTCCCCAACTCGCTGGTGGCACATCATCAAAGCCAACCACTGAGACATCTTCAGGGATCGACAGCCCTAAGTCTTGGCGCAAGACATCCATCACCGCGAATGCCATGTGATCATTCGCGACAAATACAGCGTCCGGTCGATCCTGCTTTGGGCAATTAAACATTTCAAGCGCTGCCATCTTTGCAGTGTCAACATCGAAGTTACCGACCGTGCGAGCGAATAAACTCATTCCTCCGGCCGCTAATCCGGCAACAAATCCTGCTTCTCTATCGCGCTGTGTCGATGCACCTTCATTGCCAGCGATATAGGCAATGCGTGAATGATTAGCGGCCATTAAAAACTCGGCAACTTTACGGCCACCAGCCAGATTATCTGACGTCACTGCCGATATGCCATCACTATCCTGATAGCGGTTAAACAACACAACAGGCACGCCTGCCATCTGACACCGCTTCGTCAACTGCGACGACATCTCAGCCGAAGCCATGATGATGCCATCCACCTGATAGTCTAAAATTTCTTCCATCACACTATCGTTGTTATCACCAGTTTGCGATGTCATGAATATCAGCACGTGATAACCCCGCGCCTGCAGCTCGTTAGAAAATTTCTCCACGGCTTCGGGATAAAAATAGTTTTCAAGATAAGCCACAACCAAACCGATCATTCGACTCTTGCCAGACACCATGGCGCGTGCCAATACATTGGGTCGATAACCCAACTCGGTAGCCGCTTTACGTACTTTATCTTCAGTTTTTGAACTGACAGAGGCACCAGGTGTATAAACACGACTCACCGCTGACTGCGAGACTCCCGCCAGCTCTGCCACCTGCACTGATGTCACACGTTCCGCCATTAGTCTGCTGTCCACCCACCGTCTATTAACATCGACGTGCCCGTCACTAGCGATGAAGCACTCGAGGCTAAATACAACACGGCGCCCATGATGTCCTCTACTTCGCCAACACGTCCGAGCTTTATTTTATCCAGCACCCAGGCAACACGTTCAGGATCTGCAAATGTAGGCTCGGTTAGCGGCGTTCTAATAAACGTGGGACAAACCGTATTGATGCGTATGTTTAATTCAGCCCACTCAATAGCCATGGACTTGATCATGCCTTCTAGACCATGCTTAC
>CAZCKD010000384.1:0-1958 GCA_964498925.1 uncultured Granulosicoccaceae bacterium | reverse complement strand
GGTGATGCAGGCGATCGTATCTTTGGAACGAAGTAGCTCTAAGGCACCGTTAGGAGAGGGCTGGAAATGACAAACGATAACCCGGCTGCGGGCGGCTCACGCCGAACACGTCGTGGACGTCGAAGTGCGCCGAGCACTGGACAATTCCAGCAAAAGCCGTTTAAGCAACCTCTCAGAGGCAGAAACACGCCAGTAGGTGTTGCATCGGATGATGAACTGGAGTCGATTCATTTAGCGTCATTAAGGTTGTTGCGCGATACCGGTATTGCTGTGCTTCACGATGAAGCCAGAGACATGATGGCAAAGGCCGGGGCTGAAATCGGACAAGACGGTGTGCGCGTACATTTCGCGCCTGAGCTCATTGAACAACTGATCAGTACGGTTCCATCTGAATTTACGCTGTATGCCAGAAACCCCGAACATAATGTGATTATCGGTGGCGATCACCTGACCTTCTTCATGATGGCCAGTGCGCCCAATGCTTCCTGTTTGGATAAAGGACGACGCACCGGTAACAGAGAGGATTTTCAAAATTTCCTTAAACTGTCCCAGCAACACAACATCCTGCACGGTAATGGTGGCTACCCGTGCGAACCGGTTGATATTCATGCATCAGTTCGACATCTGGATTGTGTGCAAGACCTACTAACCCTTACTGATAAATCATTTTGTATTTATTCCCTGGGTGCAGAACGCAACAGAGACGCAATAGAGATGACCCGGATAGGTCGCGGTGTCTCCACAGAACAATTTAAAAACGAAGCCTCTGTCTGGACGGTGATCAATACCAATTCGCCGTTGCAGCTTGATATACCGATGATGCAGGGCATTATCGAAATGTCCTTGATGGGGCAGCCTGTGGTTATTACGCCGTTTACGTTATCCGGTGCTATGGCGCCGGTGACAATTGCCGGTGCACTCGTGCAACAGAATGCAGAAGCGCTTGCAGGTATCGCGTTTAGTCAAATAGTCAGACCGGGAGCGCCTGCGGTCTATGGTGGCTTTACCTCCAACGTGGATATGAAATCCGGATCGCCAGCTTTCGGTACTCCCGAATATATGAAAGCGCAGATCATTGGAGGGCAGTTGGCCAGACGCTATAACTTTCCGTATCGCACGTCCAACGTCTGTGCCGCTAATACAGTCGATGCCCAGTCAGCTTATGAAAGTGTGTTCTCTCTATGGGGGGCAATAAACGGTGGTATGAATATGTTAAAGCATGGAGCCGGCTGGATGGAAGGTGGTTTGTGCTGCTCATTTGAGAAAACCATACTGGACATAGATTTACTGCAAATGGTTGCAGAGTTTCTGACACCGTTAGATTTCAGTGAGGAGTCTCTGGCAGTCGATACGATTACCGAAGTAGGGCCGGGTGGGCATTTTTTCGGCACCGACCATACGCAGCAACGATATAAGGATGCCTTCTATTCACCGGTCTTGAGTGATTGGCGCAACTTCGAAAGTTGGGAAGAGGCGGGGCGACCTGATGCTATGCAGAAAGCCAATAGAATCTGGAAGGAACGCTTGGCTGCTTATGAAACACCATCAATGGATGCGGCCATTTCAGAAGAATTAGACGCTTTCGTCGCAAAACGAAAAGAGGCTGGCGGAGTTGCGACCGATTTTTAGCGTGTAGCTGGATACATGTTCTTATACTTTTAACGTTTAAAGATTCATTCATCGAGAAGCCACAAGCCATGAGAGAAACACCGAATTTCCTGATTCTAATGGTGGATCAATTGACGGGTACCTTCTGGGAGAATGGTCCGGCTGACTTTCTTGATGTGCCTCACCTAAGACGTTTGGCAGAACGTAGCGTTAACTTTTCCAACACTTATTCTCCGAGCCCTTTGTGCACACCCGCACGCGGCTCGTTTATGGCAGGTCTGTTACCGTCTGGTACCACGGTGTATGACAATGCTGCCGAATTTCCTTCTAATCTACCGACCTTCGCCCAT
>CAZCKD010000383.1:0-1979 GCA_964498925.1 uncultured Granulosicoccaceae bacterium | reverse complement strand
AGGTAGGCGCCGACGCTATTGGCCACACCCATTCCGCCAATTAACAATGTGCTGAAACCGATAATTAGAAGAACAGATGCGACTTGCCCTAGTCGACGTCCTACGAACTCACCGCGCTCGTGAACTGTTCTAACTTCCCAACCGGCGTCTGGAAAAGCTGTTAGCAGTGAGTCGCGCCATGTATCCGGATCCTCGTCTGTTTTTATGCGGTAGTCATAGTCCACCAGACTTGTTGGCGTAAGCAATCCGCTTTGTTGAAGAGCGCCTACATCAACAATCACCGGAGGGCCGCGCACATCAGCTCTTAAGCTTCTGTCCGGTTGTTGAATAATGGCTGCCCGTAATTCAAGCTCCAGGCTGCCAACACTGACTCGTTGTCCAACTTCCAGTGAGAGCTGTTCTTGTAGTGCGGGGTCGAAAACGGCACCCCAAACGCCATCCGTCGACTGACTAACGGCTTCCTGGAGGCTCATAGCCGGCTCCAGCTGAACCTCGCCATACAGTGGGTATTGGTCGTCGACACTTTGCAGTTCGACAACCGTAAAGTTTCCTGCGGGCGTTCCGAGCATGGTACGCAGCTCGACTAAACGGGAGACGGATGCATTCTCTGATAACCAGCTAAGTTGCTCGTCACTAATGCTCTCTCGTTGGCTTATCCGAAGATCCCCTCCAAACAAATTGCGCTCTTGTTGGTCAAAGCCTGCGCGTACTATCTGCAAAAGACTGGCGCAGGAGGCGATCAGCGCTATGCCTAAAAATAAACAAAGGCAGAAAACCCATAGAGAGCGAACCTTACTGGCACCGCGTAAGTCACGAAGCATGAACCCTGGGAGAGCAATCATATTAGGCACCTTTCCCCGACGTTGACCCATGCTGTACTGCGTGCAGCTGGCCGTCTTGCAGTCTAAGCGTTCGGTCGCATTGCTCTGCAAGGTGGATATCGTGGGTGACGAGCAGTAAGGTTGTTCCGCTGTCTCGATTTAAATCGAACAACAGTTTCATAACCAGCTCTCCGGTTTTTTCGTCCAAGTTACCCGTCGGTTCGTCTGCAACGATGAGCTCGGGCTCGTGAACCAGCGCGCGAGCCATAGCCACTCGCTGTTGTTCACCGCCGGACAATTGTGAAGGATAGTGATCGTGCCGATCTGCCAGGTTCACTTTATCCAGCATGGCCATCGCTTGTTTTCGGCTGTTTCGTTTGCCGTCAATTTCTAAAGGAAGTGCAACGTTTTCCAGAGCGGTCAGGCTGGGAATAAGGTGAAATGATTGAAACACAATGCCGATATGTTTTCGGCGAAGGTCAGCGCGTTGATCACTGTCCATCGTACCCAGTGGTTGCTTAGCGACGCTAATCGTTCCGCTGCTGGGCGTTTCAAGGCCTGTGAGTATGAGCAATAAGGTACTTTTTCCAGAACCGGAAGGGCCGACAATAGCGACACGTTCCTTAGGCTCAACTTGCAGATTTAGTTCTTTCAATACAGTGATTTCACTGCCTGGCATTGTGTAACGCTTAGATAGTTGAGTCAGTTCTATCATGTTTTTTTTCTGTGGGAGCTATCAGTGAGATTCTAATGTTTACGTCTGCAATCATAGAACGATATCAGACAGTGCAAACAGGAAATTTTCTAGACGTGATCTGGGAAGAGCGTGCGGGCAGCGAACTAATCTATCTGGCGTATTTTTTAACGCTAAGGGTAGGGGACACCCGTTTTTGGCTTTAGTTCTGTATAAATCTATTTCGAGGCTGGGTCTCGATAGATAGCAATGGCAATAGATAAGCAGAGCGTTACAATCAGCGCAGATATAGGCGCTGACGCCACCACCATTGCGCTCCTTATGGGTGAAAAACCATCCACATAGATAAGCAATGCCATAACTAGTGCTAACACAAGCGCAATTATTAGCGCTGTTTTGCTTTTTCCGAGCCCCTGATTATCTTCAGAGAGTGCCGATGCAGCTACGATAATCGCACTGTCAAT
>CAZCKD010000382.1:0-1980 GCA_964498925.1 uncultured Granulosicoccaceae bacterium | reverse complement strand
CGGATAAAAGATATCAAACCAGACACAGAACTGGTTTTCCTTAATCCTGACACCAACCCTGCGGCAATTCGAGAGCTCAATGCATCTGCAGCCGGGGAGCTAATACTGCGTAGTGGCGGTCGGGAAACCCGCCTGAAGAATCTCGCTGAGCGACAGTTGACTAACAGTCTGCGGCAACTCAGTCGCCAGCAAGATCGGAAAATTTCATTTATTACTGGACACGAAGAACGCAGCCCGACAAACCTGGCAAATCACGACTGGAAAACAGTCACTGACCGATTGTCAGCTATCGGTCTTGTGAGTCGTGAACATAGCCTGGTTAGTGAGCCCACAATAGATCCGGAAATCGATCTGGTTGTCATCGCAGCACCGCGCAGACCTTACTTTCCCGGTGAGATCGCAAGTTTAAATAACTATTTGAATCAGGGCGGCAATCTACTTTGGTTAATAGAGCCGGGTAGCGAAATCATCGCAAAAAACAATTTAACGTATCTAGCTGACTACCTGGGGGTTGAATCCATTCCCGGCACAGTCATCGATACTGCAAGTCAGGGACTCGCCTCAGACTCTGTTGATTTTGTTGTACTCAATCGATTCCCGGTTCATCCTGTCACAGCCATTTTAAACAGCCCGGTATTGCTTCCGCAGGCTGCCGCGCTCGCCGTAACACCACTGGCCGGGCAAACTGCTTTGCCATTACTCCAGACTGAAGAATCCAGCTGGACAGAAACCGGAGCAATGGCCGGCGCAATTGCCTTCGATGAAAATTCTTCTGAAGTAGCAGGTCCACTTCTACTTGGCGTTAGTATTGAACGAAGGCTAGCTCAAGGCAATCAACGATTTGCAATCCTCGGTGATGCAGATTTTGCGGCCTCCCAATTTATCGACAACGGAGCCAATCAGGCCTTTACTGAAGCCTTGTTCTTATGGCTTACCGGGGACGGCGAAACGCTGGCATTCATTACGAAACCCGCACCGGACGCAACACTTCAATTGGACAACCGCTCAATCATCGTTTTGAGTGGCTTGTATCTAGCAGCTATTCCTATCCTGTTTTTCGTGTTGGCAATATTGGTTCGATGGATTCGGCACAGAGCGTGACATGACTCACGGGCAAAAAATCCAACGTTTACTTTACGCTGCAGGCGCAACCTTTGCCGCGTTGCTTGGCGTTATCGGCTTTATCATATTGAGTGAGCAGAGCGCTCAAGACACACAACAAGCGCATCGGAACGCCAAGCAGAAGACGCTTAAAAACCTGACGATAGATCGGCCCGGTACACCCACCATCAGCATGACGCACAATGGTGAACAATGGCTTATGACTGCTCCTTGCCAGATAGCGATAAACGAACAACGACTGCAGCCTCTATTTGCCCTGCACGAACCCTCCTCCTTCGCCTATCCAGCAACGGAAGTAGATTTACAAGCCGCTGGACTCGTTGAACCACTGGCCACTGTGACTTATAACGATACCCAAGTACTGATCGGCAAACCTGACCTACAAGGTTCGCGCCGGTACATTCAACGAGACGGAAACGTTGAATTTGCTCCGGAGTGGATTCTCTCCTTACTTCAGGGAGGGGTCACCGCGATAGCATCCACACAGTTATTTCCATCCCCTTTGTCAGCCGTATCTATCAGTAATACAAGCAACAGTGAAGCCCACCTAGTGGCTTCGCTAAACGAGTGGCAAACTTTGCAAGCCAGTCAAATTATCAACTGGCCGATGGAGGACAGCTCCAGCGACGTCATCGAATCGTATGGAGTGAACACACAGGAAAATAGTGGATCCACTCAATGGTCCGTTGAGGTTCATGAGACGTTTACCGCATGGGTAAAATCAGATTCGCAATGCGCCTATATTGTCGGGAATGACCATATGCCGTCCTTGACGCCATGACAGCACTACACCAAAATCGCTCGAATAACGTGGCGCACAAATTCGCGATGCCTCATGCCTGAGTTACCAGAAGTCGA
>CAZCKD010000381.1:0-1989 GCA_964498925.1 uncultured Granulosicoccaceae bacterium | reverse complement strand
CTATCGCAGTGATTTCTCAGTGCGTCTTCCGAAGACTATTTAATCGATTCTCATCATTAAATCCGATTCATAAAACTAAATACTGGGTTCATTCGGGTGAGGAACACCCGCACCTGTCTCCAGATATTGCTTCAGGCTAACAACGAGGAAAAAGCCCCACTTCGCATTACAGTGCTTAAAGAAATCGTCGGACTCCTGCCAACCATGGTGGGCAAAATCGACGCTAGCGCCCCTTTCATGAGGCTCCACAACAAAGACAAATTCACCTTTATCCGCCCAGGGACCGTCTGTGCATGTCCAGCTCACCACGTTATCAGCCGTTGAAGAATTCACCGCCATTTCAACGACGTGGTCACCATTCGGCCCAAAATGAAATCGAATAGTATTACCGTCTACTTTAGCCGCTGTCCACCAAGCAGATAGGCCAGCTTCAGTAGCCAAAGCATCCATTAATTTGTCCGGCGCGGCTTCGATAATTATCTTGTGAAGTATGCTGTGCATGATCTCTCCAGAGTTATTATGTACACCTTTTTGTGTACTATTTATTCAAACAAAAGCAATCTTCATAGATTGCCTTACCCTTTAATGTATATATTCAGCCAAGCTATCAAAACTACTCGACCAACCGAACTGATGCCCATCCATCGATTTTTGATCGGGAAGCTTTTCATGTTTCAGGATTAGTCGGGTTGAAGACCCCTCGGCTACAAAATCCAACTCAACAAGCGTTGTAGCCAACTGCCCTTCACTACCTTCACACGCTTGATCTTCGAGGATCCACGTGAACACTAATTTCTGATTGTTATCGACCACAAGGTATTCGCCAAAATGACGGATCTGATTGTTATCAGGCGATTGAATGACTATCTCGTACTTTCCCTCCACTCGACAATCAACATCTGAGCGCACAACTGTGAATCCAACCGGACCAAACCACTGAGCCAATACCTCAGCCTTTGTCCACGCATCAAACACCTTATCGACCGATGCGTTAAACACACGCTCCAAGGTTAAAGTCTCAGTAAAAGTAGAGGACGCCATATCGTTTATTTTCTTTCCAGATATTGGTCAAGAGCATCAAACTTTTCATCCCAGAACTTCTGATAAAACCTCATCCACTCAGATACCTGCTTGAGAGGTTTGGCATCCAGACGACAGTAATGAACTCGACCATCGATAGTGCGCTTTAAGAGTCCGGTTTTTTCTAGCACTTTAACGTGCTTGGTAATTGCCGACTTCGTCATATCGAATGGCTTAGATAACTCAGCGACGGACATTTCCTCTGTGCCCAAGCGCGTCAGCATTGCCCGTCGGGTTGGGTCGGACAAAGCGGAGAAAATCTGGTTTAGTTGCTGCTCTTCATTGTTAACCATATGGTGTACTTTAATCTAATATGCTGTTTTGGGTCAAGCAAAAGACAGAAAAAAAGTAAAAATTCGAAAACAGCAGGACACTGTAAGGCGTTTAAAGAGTACGGAACAACGTGGTTGCGCCGGCTACTTCACGTCGCCAGTGGAAAGTAGAAGTTTTAACCCAACAACACCAAATACGGTGCCCACGAACGCGTCGATCCACTTTTTTTGTCGCAAGCACAGCTCAACAACAACAGGGTTTGAAAACACTAGGGCATAACCAAAGAAAATGAGTACGCCCAAAGGCAAACAGATAACAACGGGCACGTACAACGATATTGCCTTTGCATCCGCAGGTAGGGCAACCACAATTATTGCAGCCCAAACCACTAGCGCCTTGGGGTTAAGTAAATGGAACAAGGTGCCTGACAAGAACAAACGCGGGTAGTGTTCAGTCGTTAGTGCCCTATCGTTCTGAGCTAGTTGGGTATTACCTCGAAAGTTTTTAAACGATGTATAGGCGAGGAATATAAAGTACAGCCCACCTGCGATTTTTAATAATCGAAGAAGACCGGCGTAGGATTCCAACAGCGGACCAAGACCGGACGCTACGATGAGTCCCCAAAAGAAAGAACCC
>CAZCKD010000380.1:0-1993 GCA_964498925.1 uncultured Granulosicoccaceae bacterium | reverse complement strand
TGTGATAGTTATTGGTCTCTTGTCATTGTTGGGCTGGTTCATCGAAATGACGTTGAGTATTTTGTTGATGGGTTTTTTCGGCTCTTTTGTTTTCTACCTAATTTGGCCCTGGATCAAAAGAATGTTGATGAGCTACACGGGGAATGGTCACCGGTATGGGACTTCTAGTTTTGCTACGAATTACAAGACTGCGAGTGTTTATGGAATCTATGTTTTAGGAATTCTTTTAGGCGTTTTCGGCATCATGCTGCTTTTGCTGTTGTCTTGGGCTGCTTTCAGCGCAGTGATGTTCATGGTCTTAGGTGATTTTGACGCTGTGCGTGAACAGCTGAGTGGCCTTACCGGTGGGCCCGGTCGATTCTCCATCGAAGGAACTACCGCCCGAGTATTCGCTTTATTACTGTTCTTAGGCGGGCTGTTGGGCTATGCCTACTTTAAAGCCTCTTTGCGCAACTATCGGTACGGGCGTGCAACACTGGCGGGAAAAATTAGTTTTCAATCGTCGGTTGACACTTGGTCTCTATATTGGGTGCTGATAAGCAACTATATAGCGCTAATTTTTACTTTGGGTTTGGCGTATCCCTGGGTGAGTGTCAGGCTTGCAAAATATTATGCCCTTCGTACTAATTTGATGGTGCAGGGCTCGTTAGACGACTATGTCGCTGGAGAGGTCGAAGCCGTATCGGCTTTAGGAGAGGAGATTGGCGAAGCTTTCGATGTAGACATGGATATCGCGATTTAACGGCGTTAGGCGGATATTGTGAACATTCAAGGTTACTGGTTCGAATCTGGAAGTTCCAGGCGAGTAGCTGCTGTACTCAAGGTCGAAAACGATCAAGCCACGGTGCTGGTCGACGGCGATGCTGTGCGTGAGGTGCCGCTTGCCAACCTCTCGTACAGCGATCGTATCGGTAGCACTGCACGCAAGATACTTTGGTCTGACGGGTCTTTGCTAGAGACATTGGACAATGATGCGGTTGATGAACTATTCCAGTTAGCCAGGCATTCGGGAGCACTATCCGATGCTCATGCAAGGGAAGGGCGCTTCAGTCACTTTATCCACGGTTTTGAACGAAGCTGGAAGTGGGCGGCGATCGCCTGTATCGCAAGTGTCGTGCTGATTGGTAGTTTTTCGATTTGGGGTTTGCCCTATATATCGAAAAAAATAGCCTTCAGTTTGCCGGTATCTGCTCATGAATCCGTGTCTGCCGGGTCGCTGAAAATTCTGGACGAATTGATTTTAGAGCCCACTAAGCTGACAAGTGACGAGCAGTTTTTGATCACCCAACGTTTTACTGAAATGGCAAAGCAACTGGACGATCAGGGATTTCCTTTTACACTCCATTTTCGAAGCATGGACAACGCGCCCAATGCGTTCGCTTTGCCCGGTGGGGATATTATCCTTACTGATGCGCTGGTTAAGATCAGTACGGACACGGCGGAAATAGATGCTGTTTTGCTCCATGAAATTGGTCATGTGCTTGAACGGCATGGGATGCGACGAACCATTCGTGCGTCAGCAATCACTATTATCGTTTCGCTGGCTCTCGGCGATGTTAGCGGGTTAGGGGAAATAATAACGGGCATCCCCATTTTTCTTGCTAACAGCAACTACTCGCGAAAAGCTGAAACCGAAGCTGATGAATTTGCGCTGCGCAATATGGCTTTGTTGAAAAAAGACCCGATTCACTTAGCCAATATTCTCTTTAAAATGCAGGGTTATAGTGAAAATAGGATTCCCATAGGCGCCTCGACTGAAGATTCTGAATTGAATCAACATGACGCAGAGGAAGAAGCGCCGTCAAATAACTACTTCTCAAGCCATCCAGCCACCAGGGAAAGAGCGCGGATCGCCAGACTGCGATCAGAAGAGTTCCGAAAAGGGCTTCAATAGCTTTTCGGAGAGCTTGCATCGATTAGCATCGGTATTTCAGACGAATTTGTTTATCGGCTGTGTTTATTCTTTAGCGTGTACTTACCTGCACCGACAATG
>CAZCKD010000379.1:0-2001 GCA_964498925.1 uncultured Granulosicoccaceae bacterium | reverse complement strand
GACTTAAAGACCCGGGCCCATCTTCTTGAAATATTTCCGGCCAATCCAGTGACGAGGTGGAGCTCGCCTGCCCTGCCAAGTCTAGATCTAAAGGACGATCAAGATCAGGAAACGGTACCGCACTGAGCAACGCCTTGGTATAGGGATGGACAGGATTATTCATGATGATGTCACGAGGCGCCATCTCTACGATTTTCCCGGCCCACATCACCGCAACCCTGTCTGCCACATAATCAACAACCGCAAGGTTGTGTGAAATAAACAAATAGGTAAGACCCATTTTTTTCTGCAAGTCTTTTAGCAAGTTTAAAATCTGCGCTTGTACCGATACATCAAGTGCCGATACCGGTTCATCGCAAATAATCAAACTAGGTGCCACGGCAAGTGCTCTTGAAATACCAATTCGCTGTCGCTGCCCACCGGAAAAACTATGCGGATATCGCTGCATGGCATTAGTGCCCATACCGACAGCATGAAGCAGTGCAGCTACCGCCGTATCACGCTCTTCACGATCTCCACGTTTATGTATCTCGAAAGGTTCTCTTAGAATATTGCTGATCGTCATGCGCGGTGACAGAGACGAGATTGGATCCTGAAAGACCATTTGAATTTTTGTTCTTAACTCAAGTAGCTCTTCATCAGCCGCAGCCAGCACATCAATATCTTCGCCATCATCATTAAACATGATTGTTCCGCTATCGGGTGACACGGCACGCATAAGAATTTTACTGAGTGTTGTCTTACCACATCCACTCTCGCCCACAAGGCCTAAACACTCGCCACGTCGGACTTCAAAACTGACATCATCTACAGCGACAGTCACTTGAGAATTGTTCAGAAAATTCCAATCCTGTTTTTTTGTGGCAAACGTCTTTTTTAAGTTTTTGACGGTTAGCAGGTTTCCGGAAGTTAACGGCTCGGGCCTACTTGGCGCTAACACTTTTTCTAAGAGATTTTCGACATTGGTTTCAATATCTCTAAGCGGTGTTAAACGCGTGTTTCGTTCCATACCAAAATGCGGTATCGCTTCCATAAGTCCTTTTAAGTAAGCGTGTTGTGGCGAGCGGAAAATGGCATCGACAGGTCCGGCTTCCATGATCTGTCCTCGATAGATCACTGACACTTCATCAGCCATATTCGCAACGACACCTAAATCGTGCGTGATAAGCAGGATGGCCATATGAAGACGGGATTGCAGATCCTGAAGCAACTTCATAATTTGTGCTTGAATGGTGACATCGAGAGCGGTGGTGGGCTCATCTGCAATGAGTAATGCCGGCTCACAAATCAATGCCATCGCAATCATGGCTCTTTGCCGCATTCCACCTGAGAGCTCAAATGCATACATGTCAAACACTTTGGCGGGTTTTGAAAAACCCACCATGTCTAGCATCTCTTCACACTTCTGCCGTCTCTCAGCAGCGCTTAATAACGTGTGCTCTTTTAGAACATCACTGATTTGATCACCAATGGTATGTAATGGAGAAAACGATGTCATGGGCTCCTGAAAAATCATACTGATTCTTCTACCGCGAATAGAACGTATGGCAAGCCCGTCCCGTGGCAAGCTCACTGTGTCACAGGCGTTTTCAGGTTCGGCAGGATCGGTAAACAAGACGCGACCACTGACATCAGCTCGCTCCGACTGCAGACCGAGGATAACTTGGCTGATAACGGACTTCCCTGATCCAGACTCGCCAACCAGAGCGGTTACTTTCCCGGGCATCACTCGAAGACTGACACCCTTAACGGCATCCAGCTTTCCTTTTAACAAAGGGAAAGTTACTCGCAGATCTTCGATCCGTAAGATTTCGTTTGTGGTGTCTGTCTGCTGTGGCATATTTTTTTACTGGAGATATGTCTGCACTCGCCACATGACGCGAATTTGACCGTAAATTAAACCTCTATGACGCAATGCAGCGAAAGCAGACAATTTATATCCGGCCTAACTATTCCACCAGTGCTGATATGCTGTGCCAAAATACCATGACTGCATATCTG
>CAZCKD010000378.1:0-2015 GCA_964498925.1 uncultured Granulosicoccaceae bacterium | reverse complement strand
CTGAAGATGTCGAGTTCAGCCTGACTCGCGCAAAGCATGAAAAATCTGACTTTAAAGAGCAGATTAAGTCGATCGTTGAAGTGAAAATTGTCGACGACCACACCATCGATTTCGTCACTGACGCAATCAACCCGATACTGCCTAACCAGCTCACATCGTTCTTCATCATGGATAAAGGCTGGGCAGAAGCTAACAATGTGGTCAACCCTCAAGACTTCGCGGGTAGTGAAGAAACTTTTGCGGTCAGAAATACTAATGGTACGGGACCATTCAAACTTGTGAGTCGAGCTCCTGACGAACTCACTGTTATGGAAAAGAATGCTGACTGGTGGGGCAATGGTGAATTTCCCGGCAACATCGATCGCATTGAATATCGCCCAATCGGAAATGCGGCGACACGAGTAGCGGCTCTTCTATCCAACGAAGTTGACTTCATACTCGATCCGCCACTACAAGATCTGAAGCGTATAGATGCAGCAGATGGCCTGAAGATAACCACTGTGCCACAAATACGTACCATCTTCTTCGGTATGGACCAGGGAGTAGAAGAACTACGCACATCGAACATTAAAGGTAAAAACCCCTTTGCTGATGTTCGCGTTCGAGAAGCTATCAATATGGCTATCGATAGAAAAGCGATACAGCGTGTTGTTATGGAAGGCTTAAGCTTCCCAGCTGGAATGATCACCTCACCGGGTGTACTAGGCAATACGCCAGATCAAGATGGGGAAATTCCATTAGATCTTGCTAAAGCTAAATCCTTGATGGAAGAAGCTGGCTACGCGGACGGCTTTTCCGTTCAATTGGATTGCCCTAACAATCGTTATATCAATGATGAAAAAATCTGCCAGGCAGCTGTATCAATGCTGGCACGCATTGGCGTAAATATTAGTCTTGATGCAATTCCAAAGGCACAGCATTTCCCTAAGATTCAGAATCGCACTTCTGACTTCTACATGCTGGGCTGGGGTGTTCCAACTCTAGACAGTCATTACGTCTTCTCATACCTGCTTGAATCAGAAGGCTCATGGAACGCTGCGGGATATAACAACGAAACTGTTAACTCCATTACTAGCGCAATCGCATCAGAAACTGATCTTGTAAAACGCGAAGAGATGATTGACGAAGCGTGGAGCCAGGTACGATCGGACACGCCTTACATTCCAATTCATCACCAGGTTATCGCTTGGGGAATGGGTGACAATGTTGATGCACCTATGTCTGCAGACGACGCCGTTCGTCCTCGCTTCATAACAATGCAGTAATTTGAAACCGCTAAGGGGCAGCTAAACAGCTGCCCCTTTTGCGTTTATATCCAAACAATAAACACTTAATGCTCTCACACATTCTTAGACGCATAGCTCAATCACTGATGGTGATGGCAGCGGTGTCTCTTATTTCCTTTTCCTTGTTCAATTTTGTTGGCGACCCTGTTAACAACATGGTGGGACAGGAAGCTACGCGAGAAGATCGTGTACAGATTCGTGAAGCGCTCGGTCTTGATGATCCGATCTTTACTCAATACACACGCTTTATGGGCAACGCCATTAAAGGCGATTTTGGCCTGAGCTACAGAATTAAAAGACCCGTCGGCCAGCTTATTAAAGAGCGGTTACCGGCAACTATAGAGTTAGTCTTCGTTTCCGCCATCATAGCGTTAGTCGTCGGAATTTCCGCTGGTGTCTACACCGGTATTCGACGAAACGGTTGGTTATCAAAAACTATATTGTCCACTTCACTGGTCGGTGTATCACTGCCCACTTTTATCATCGGCATTGGCCTGATCTATCTGTTTGCCGTTACGCTTCGCTGGTTACCATCGTCTGGTCGCGCAGGAGTGGTAGATTTGGGCTGGTGGAGCACCAGCTTTCTGACTATAGATGGGTGGCGATCAATTATCTTACCGGCCATAACGCTTAGCCTTTTTCAATTGACAATGATTCTGAGACTGGTTCGCGCAGAAATGCTCGAAGTCATGCAGGCGGACTACATTAAGTTTGCCAGAGCACGCGGAC
>CAZCKD010000377.1:0-2017 GCA_964498925.1 uncultured Granulosicoccaceae bacterium | reverse complement strand
GAGGGCTTTGGATTGGTACCAGCGCGCTCAGAAGAATTGATTCGGTAAGTCGAACCGCATCAGAGATTATGAGTGGAGATCTGTCACAGCGTTTGTCGGTGACAGCACGCGATGACGAATTCGATGAGATTTCAACGAAGCTCAATCAGATGCTCAATCGCATCGAAGATCTTATGAAGAGTATGCAACAAGTCACCAACAATGTTGCTCATGATTTACGCAGCCCACTGACTCGCCTCAGAAACAGATTAGAAGTCACACTTCTGGAAGAACGAGATCCGGAAATGTATAAAGTGGTTATGGATGAAGCAATTGGTGATGCAGACAGCCTGATCCACACCTTTAACGCGATGCTGAGCATTGCACGCCTAGAAGCAGGCCTGGACTCCGAACAATGGCACGAATCCAATATCGGAGCTCTAGTAGAGGAGCTGGCAGAGCTATACGAAGCTGTTGCTGAAGAACAATCCAATTTAACCTTCTTGAGTGATATCAAAGGCAACCCGACATTTCACTGCAATCGTCACCTTATCGGGCAAGCCATCACCAATTTGTTAGATAACGCTATTAAATACACGCCCTTGCCCGCAACGGTAAAACTGAGTATGTCGGGCAATGACAAGGAGTTTTCGGTTATTGTTTCCGATAACGGACCGGGAATTCCTGCACACGAACGTGAGCGTGTGCTTGAGCGATTTGTACGTTTAGAGAATGAAAGAAACTCCCCAGGCAATGGATTAGGTCTTAGCCTAGTGCAAGCTGTCGTTCGGCTTCACGGGGCTCACATGGATTTATCGGATAACGAACCCGGGCTTAAAGTGACAATGACCTTCAGGAAAAAATCCTAATCGTCGTTACTGCGCCGACTCGCTCATATCCAGAAAAACAGTATCGTTCTGTTTGATACGCCAGGCCCAGACGACTCTGGAACCGATGACCGTAGGCGCAACATCGGCTTGTATCGGTGAATTTTTTTCCAGATTATTCAAACCGGCTGCTTGTTCAGCTCGAACTCTGACGCCGCGTGCTGAACCATCCACGTCAATCCAAAGATAATGACGGCCAACGGTACCTGACTTAACAACCGATAAACCTGTGAAGGTACCGGATACAAGCTCGGATTGATCGAATATCGGCGTGCCTTCGTTTTGCTCAGACTCACCCTGATAATAAAAATAAAGGCCCGCCACCAACATCAAGATAGGCAGAGCAGTCAGGATAGAATGTATCGGGTTTTTCTCTTTAGCCACATAGGCATCTTCTGGTGCTACCGGTGCCGGCCATTGATACCGCTTGTCTTTTGCGACTTTGACGTTTGAACCGCGTTTGTTTCTATCCACAAGCGCGATTACTGATGTTACGCACGACCGTAATTGTCACCCACTCTAACAATATCGTCCTCTCCAAGATAAGACCCCGACTGAACTTCGATTAGTTCCAACGGAATACTACCCGGGTTGTGCAAGCGATGCATGGTACCTAACGGAATATAAGTGGATTCGTTTTCGGTTAACAGTATTTCTTCTTCGCCATTCACAACGATAGCTGTGCCTTTTACCACGACCCAGTGCTCAGAGCGGTGAAAATGCTTTTGCAGAGATAACTTAGCACCTGGTTTAACGCTGATGCGTTTGACCTGAAATCTGGGATGCAATTTTAGAGACTCATAATGCCCCCATGGCCTGTAGCAAGTGGTGTGCGTTGTTAGCTCTTTGCGCCCATGCTCTTTAAGGTAATTAATCGCATCCTTAATGCTTTGCGCACTTGAATGATCTATCACCAGTACAGCATCGGATGTTTCTATGACTGAAATATTCTTTGTCCCTAAGGCAACAACTAAGCGTGAGCTCGAATGAAGATAGGTATTACTCGTCTTGTGGTGCAGAACATCACCTACACCTGAGTTACCCTGTTCATCTTTACCTTGAACATCATGTACCGCGTCCCAGCTACCGATATCTGACCAGCCGGAGTCATAGGGCAGGACAACCACATTATCGGCTTTTTCCATAACGCC
>CAZCKD010000376.1:0-2048 GCA_964498925.1 uncultured Granulosicoccaceae bacterium | reverse complement strand
AAAGGGCGACCTTATGAACTGTTTCCTGACGGTACGATCATGTATGTCGTTCCTGGTTTAGTCACCGCTGGCGGTGTTGATTCGGATGGGCGTACCTATCAGATCGATTACGATGGTAAACCGACTTACTACAACACGTTGACGGGTTTGCCTTTAAATAACGACGAAGCCTTTTAATCGCTACTAGCTTCAATTTGCGATAATCTCTCCACCTTGTTAGCCAGTCAATGGGAATTGTCGTATGTCGCGATCTGACGCACTGCGGAAAAGCGAAGCGTTTTCAGCAAGATTTGGTTTAAGTGCTCCTATTTTACTTGCCCCTATGGCTGGTGCTTGTCCGCCTGAATTATCCGTTGCTGTTGCAAGAGCAGGTGGAATGGGAGCCTGTGGCGCCTTGTTGATGAAGGCTCCAGACATTCAGTCCTGGGTCGATGACGTAAGGTCCGGAACCAATGGGAGCTTTCAACTAAATACTTGGATTCCCGATCCAGACCCTATTCGGAATGTAGAGCACGAATCATCAGTACGGCAATTTTTATCCGAGTGGGGGCCTGAGGTGTCATCGGATGCTGCTGACAAGGCAGGTATCGACTTCGCCAGTCAATGCGATGCAATGATTGAGGCAAGGCCTCATGTTATGTCATCCATCATGGGACTTTACCCTGAAGATGTTGTGTTACGAATGAAGCAAGCCGATATCGCCTGGTTTGCCACTGTGACGACAGTGGCTGAAGCCCGTGCGGCTGAAAAAGCGGGTGCCGATGTTATCGTTGCCCAGGGCATGGAGGCGGGTGGTCATCGTGGCACCTTTGACGGTGACGATGCTGAAAACAATCTGGTCGGCTTGTTTTCATTGTTACCCGCTGTGGTGGATGCCGTGTCGGTGCCTGTAGTGGCGACAGGTGGGATCGCTGAATCACGCGGCGCATCTGCAGCTTTGTTATTGGGGGCCAGTGCTGTACAAATTGGAACGGGTTTTCTCAGCACCGATGAGGCTGGATTGGCCTCAGCCTGGGTTGATGGTATGCGTGATTCTATGCCTGAAGATACCGTCGCTACCCGGGCTTTTTCCGGGCGTCTTGGGCGAAGTCTTCGAACGTCTTATACAAATGCGTCTAATAGTCCGTCTGCGCCAACACCATCCCCCTATCCCATTCAACGGAACTTGACTGCGAACATGCGAGCGGAAGCTGTCAAGAATAATAGCCTGGATACTATGCAGGCATGGGCTGGACAATCCGCTGCGCTATCGCACAAAGGATCAGCAAAAGAAGCGGTTGAGACTATTTGGGATGGTATACAAAAGGCCTTAAGCTAGCGTTTTCACGTGCGACATTGCAACAGGGATTTTCGTTGATTGCCCGCTTCGTCAAAGTTCTCTGTTGAAAGCCAGGTGGTAAACGCATTCTCCAAGGTGGGCCAGTCTGAATCGAGAATGCTGAACCAGGCAGTATCTCTGTTTCTTCCTTTATATATAGTTGCTTGACGGAATATTCCTTCGAACTCAAATCCGAGTCTGAGAGCAGCACTACGTGATCGCGCGTTTAATGCATCGCATTTCCATTCGTAGCGTCGATAACCGAGTTCGAATATCTGCTTCATCATAAGATACATGGCTTCTGTGGCCAGGGGACTACGTTGCAGGCCGGGTGAAAAATGTATGTGACCCACCTCGATGCTGCCGACAGTTGGATCCAATCGTAAATAGCTCGCTATTCCCACGGTGAGTCCGGATGTGTTGTCGATGATGGCGTAGAAAAAGGGGTCTTTTAGAGCAGCCTGCTGGTCGATCCATAGTTGGAAATCATCTTCAGTGTCGAACGGACCATAAGGTAGATATACCCAATCATTAGGCGTGTGGTCAGACACAAAGGACTGGTATAGCGAAGGCGCATGGTGAGCTTGCAATCGCTCTAATCCACAATACTGTCCCTTCAGTGTTGCGCCTGTAGGAACGATAAGCGGTGCCCAGTCTGGAATCGAAAAGCCGACCGGTAATATCGCGTTTTTGAAATCATCCCGTTGCTGGTTTTTCATGTCGATCACAT
>CAZCKD010000375.1:0-2082 GCA_964498925.1 uncultured Granulosicoccaceae bacterium | reverse complement strand
GGCTTTCTAATGACTTGGAAATCAGCGCCAGAGAATACCGGGATCAAGACCAAATGGTGAATGAACTGGTCGAACTCGGGTTCGAGGAATCTCATGCGGCTCGTGTAGCCAAGCGAATAAACCCCGCCTGAGTGAAGCACGCGTTGAACTCCGACACGTCCTTATTGCTCTTCAACAAGCCGTATGACGTGCTCTGCCAATTTACGGATGGGGACGGAAGGCAAACGCTGGCAGATTTCATCAAAGCGCCCGGCTACTACGCTGCAGGTCGCTTAGACAAAGACAGCGAAGGTTTGTTGCTGTTGACGAACGATGGCAAGTTACAACAACGCATCAGCCATCCTCGATTTAAACTTCCCAAAACCTATTTGGTGCAGGTAGATGGTGACATCTCAGAAGACGCGCTGAATCAGTTACGTCGTGGCGTTAAATTAAAGGACGGCATGGCTAAGGCGACGAAGATCTTGCGTGTGGATGAACCCGACGATCTTTGGCCCCGCGACCCACCTATCAGAATACGTAAAGCCATCCCGACCAGTTGGATAGAGATAACGCTTAAAGAAGGACGGAATCGACAGGTAAGAAGAATGACTGCCGCTGTTAACTTTCCAACGCTTCGTTTAATACGCGTGGCGATCGGTGAAATCAGTGTGTGGCCTCTCGCTCAGGGCGAGCATGTTTTTCAATCGCGGGAAATCCTACGCGCAGGTTTCTAGAAGCTTCTTTCGACCGAGTATTGTGCAATTCGCGCTAATGCATCTCTGTAATCAGACGGTGGCAATACGGACAGAGCCGAGACCGCGGCATCAACACTCACCGATGCACGTTGCACGGATTTTGATAAAGCATCGGTATTGTTAATGATGGCAAGAACGTCTTGCAGATGCTCAAGCCCACCGGTTTTTATCGCCTCTGCAATGACTGTTGCTTCTTCATCGGTGCCATCACGCATGGCATAGATCAGAGGTAGTGTGGTCTTGCCTTCAGCCAGATCATCACCGATATTTTTGCCCATGGTCGAGCTATCGCTCGTGTAGTCCAGCACATCGTCCATAATCTGAAAGGCCGTGCCCAGATGCATACCAAAACTTGCCATGCCCTCACACACGTCTGAAGGCTGGCCCGCAAGCACAGCGCCTAACTCTGTTGCTGCCTGAAACAATCTCGCAGTCTTTGCCTCGATGACCTGAATATATTGAGCTTCGGTGATATTCGGCTCATTGATATTGAGCAACTGCATGACTTCGCCTTCGGCAATTCGATTGGTCGTGGAAGCTAAAATTTTCATGACTTCCATACTGTTCACATCAACCATCATTTCGAAGGCACGTGAGTAGAGGAAATCACCCACTAGCACAGCTGCTTCATTACCCCAGACGGAGTTAGCTGTATCTTTACCGCGCCGTAGATCGGATGCATCCACAACATCATCATGCAGCAAAGTCGCTGTGTGGATAAATTCGATAATGGCAGCCACAGTTACCGGATGAGCTGAGGCAGGCTCTGCGGGATCAACGCTTACGCCGGACGCCGCTGAAGCCAGCAACACCAACTGAGGGCGGATACGTTTACCGCCACTGCCAATGATGTAGGCAGATAGCTGGTTGATCAGTACGACATCCGATGCCAGCCCTTTTCTGATCAGATCATCGACACGTTGCATACCGTCATCGATAAGCATGCGGCAGTCTTCTATGGACAACGTCATTATTGGGGAAGGTGAGGACATCTTTGAGGTTTGTCGGTATCAATAATATTGTCAATATCACGGCCCGTATTCAACCGCCTGCTTAGACAATACAGTTGTGCTACGACACAACAAGGATAACCTATTGATCGACCGCATCGTCCTTCTAATCGGACAATAAGATTCACTCGCGGTTTCGTTTTCGTAAAAAATCCTTCCAATAAAATGCGCAACACAGAATTATTCACAAAAAGGCGGTTCGACCTTTCAAACCCGACTACCGCAAACGAGGCCCCAATCAAGCAGGCCTCGTTGCAGCAGTGTACTGCTATTTTTTTCAAATTAAAGACAACAACTTAGCCCACCAGACCGCCATCATCCCTTGTCACCGCCAC
>CAZCKD010000374.1:0-2109 GCA_964498925.1 uncultured Granulosicoccaceae bacterium | reverse complement strand
TCGTAGATTTTTTCCCAGAAGCTTTTAGGCCACATGAATGTCTTGTAGTAAAAGCCTGCTGTTAAGAACGATGAGAGGCGATCATTGACGGCCATAACATCGAAGGAAAGAGGACCAATATGGTTTTGGCTTTTGGCTTCTAAGTTTGCAAAAAGCTCAACGGTGGTTGCCCGTGTGTTGGGTTCTTTATAGGCACCAACACCCAATTCGACCAGTGCATTGGGTTCTTCTGACCCAGTAGTGATGATGCCTCTAGGACGGTGGTACTTAAAGGATCGACCTATCAGCCTTTGGCCGTTGGCCAACAGGGCGGAGGCTAAGGTATCGCCAGGCAATCCGTGAAATTTTCTGTCGTTGAAGATAAACGGAATTTGTTTATCCGTATCCAATAGACCGTCTGCGACGCGATTAACTGCACGCATCTGTTTCGACTCATTTGAACTCATAACGAATCACCGTTATCAGTGCCTTGGTGATGGGCAAGTGCAATATCACGAGCCAGTTCTACGCGTGTTATTTCATGGGTCAACGTATTGCGCGTTACCACAAGCCAGGAGCGATCCCCTTGTTCGTGAAACCAGAGTTCCTGATGGTCACCGGCGTTGTTGTCCCGCAAGTGGAGGTACTCATAGAACAGTTCAGCTGCGTTATCGCGGCTTGCATCTGGACGCTGAATTAATGAAGCATCGCCCAGATAGACAAATTCTGAGGCGTCTCTTGGGCCTAATAGTGGATGATCAATTAGCATGATTGTCTACGCGGCTTAATGTAGATTAGGTTGTGCGCCGGCACCGCGCTCATCAATGACTGCACCGGTTTTAAATCTGTCGAGCAACATTTCAGTGGCAACATCGT
Source organism: uncultured Granulosicoccaceae bacterium (assembly GCA_964498925.1). Taxonomy (GTDB): domain Bacteria; phylum Pseudomonadota; class Gammaproteobacteria; order Granulosicoccales; family Granulosicoccaceae; genus Granulosicoccus. The sequence goes on along the minus strand of CAZCKD010000374.1, from coordinate 1,254 downwards.
GATGATTGTCTGTGGCTATAAGGTGGGCATAACACCAGCCGCTGGCAGGCGTGGCTTTAAATCCGCCGTAACACCAGCCTCCATTAAAATACAACCCCGGTATTGACGTTTTATCAATGAAAGGAGAGCCGTCCATGGACATATCCATGATGCCTCCCCAACTTCTGAGCAGGCGGGCACGACCAATCATGGGCATGATAGCCATACCGCCTTCACACACGTCTTCTACTACTGGAAGATTGCCGCGTTGCGCATAGGAGTTGTAGCCGTCAATATCGCCGCCAAAGACCAAGCCGCCTTTGTCCGATTGACTGATATAGAAGTGTCCAGCCCCGAATGTAATGACGCCGGGTATAACAGGCTTTAAACCTTCGGATACAAACGCCTGAAGCACATGGCTTTCGATAGGTAGGCGTAATCCTGCCATTGACATGACGCGTCCCGAAGAGCCTGCCACGCAAACAGCGACTTTATTAGCGGATATTTTGCCGCGACTGGTATCGACACCAACACAGCGACCGTTGTCCATCGTGAATCCGGTGACTTCGCAATTTTGCAGTATGTCCACACCGCGGCTGTCAGCGCCTCGGGCATAACCCCAGGCGACGGCATCGTGCCTGACCGTTCCGGCTCTCGGCTGTAGTAATCCACCGCGAATGGGGAAGCGTGCGTTTTTGTAATCGAGAAAAGGGCAAAGCTCCTTTATGCCGTCCTGATCCAGCAACACTGAGTCTGCACCTGCCAACCTCATAGCATTGCCACGTCTTGCATAGGCGTCTCTTTGTGTATCGCTATGGAACAGATTGACGATGCCTCTTTGCGACACCATGGCGTTGTAGTTGAAATCCTGCTCCAGTCCTTCCCAGAGTTTCAGAGAAAGTTCGTAGAACGACTCGTTGCCAGGAAGCAGATAGTTTGAACGGATGATTGTTGTATTGCGGCCTACATTGCCAGAGCCAATCCAGCCTTTTTCCAAGACAGCGACGTTGGTTATGCCGTGTTCTTTAGCCAGATAGTGTGCTGTAGCCAAACCATGACCGCCGCCACCGACGATGATGACGTCGTAGTGCTTCTTGGGCTCGGGTTCTCGCCACGCAGGCGACCAGCCTTTATTACCCGTGAGGCCCTCTTTGAGTATTTGGAATGCCGAATAGCGCACAGTGCTGACTCGTTTGGTCCGAATCGCGAAGAATGACTGATTTAAAGGGGTTTGTATGTATCTATAAAAGACGTAAACTTGTCTAATATGGACAT
>CAZCKD010000373.1:0-2114 GCA_964498925.1 uncultured Granulosicoccaceae bacterium | reverse complement strand
CATCCAAAGGCTCTGTGACCTGCTCACAAAACTGCGAAACCACACTGTCGTCCTGGGCATCGAATTGAAGCGTTAAGCCTCTTAACTTCAACAAGGGCTCACCGAGGATGGCAACGGCAGCCGGGTTAACCGTCAGTACATGGTTGGTTGCATCAAGCGTGATTACACCCGATGAGATCTGCCCCAACACAGCCTGCAGTCGCGTTCTTTCCCGCTCAACTTCTTGCTGACTTTGCTCTGCATTTCGCCGGCTTTGCTCAAGTTGCAAAGTCATGTAGTTAAACGATTGAACAAGAAAACCAAGCTCATCGTTTTTACTGCGTTTATATATTCGCGTCGAATAATTACCTTCGGCGACACTTCGGGTACCTTCAACCAGATCGTGAATGGGCACCATCATGCGCCTTGCTGCGTACAGCGCAAACCAGACAGCCATCATGACCGACAGCAACAATGCCAAAGATAAGGTCAACATAGAACTGAGCATTAACGGACGTCGAAGAAAGACTAATTGCCGGTATTGTTGATAGCTCGATTGAACACTCTCAGCCAGATCGGAAGAACGTGTTGCAATGGGATACAAGGCCTGCAACACAGAATTTTCCATTGTGGCATCTTCGGAAAAAACCGGTGTAACCACCCGTATGAATAACTCTCCGCCACCCACCGGATCAACGCCCACATAAGACAACCCCTGTTGTGCTCGTGACACAAGATCATTCTCAGGGCGATTAGGCTGAACGGAAATACTGTCGAGCAGTCCGGTGGACGCAACGATTCGGTTATTCGGACCAATCAACGTCATCTCTGATGCTTCGGTCTCAGCGCTTAGGGTGTTTAACGCAAGCACGGACACCGATTCACTAACACCCACCAGTTGCTGGGCAACGTTGACCGTATCTCTTTGCAATGTGCGCATTTGCAAGCCTAAAGATTCCCGGCTTAACTCCAGTGCGTCATCCAGTGCCTGTTCGATTTCCAAATCAAAATAACTGTTGATATTAGCTCGGAGAAATCGAATAGAAAATCCGTACACCAGGGTCACCGGTACCAATGCAAGCAGGATGGACAAGATGACCAACTTGACCGTCAATCGAGAGCCTGCCTTGCGTGCTCGAAATTCCCGCACCAGTCGCCATCCGTTGATGATGATAAGCACAGCAATGAATGTTAATGCAAGTCCGTTACCTATCAACAACCAGTGATAGTACTGCCCGAATCGATCCAACTGCAAAGCGATGGTGCCCAGCACATAAAGCGAAGCAATCAGGACAAGAAACAACACGCCCATAAAAACGGCGCTGGTGATGGTACGTCCACGCAGCCGTCTCAATTGACTGACCATTGAACCTCCTTACTGGCTAATCGCCAACTGGATGTCACAACAGGCTGCAGCGGTAACGGCAAGGAACGAGAGTCTAATTTCAGTTCCAGCCCCGCAACGACGCCATCGTTAGACTGACTAAACGACAGCGTGTTATCGAGCAACGAGATATCAGAACTATTAATTGCTATGGGTAAGCGCTCCACTGAACCCAGGCCTCTTAATGCGGCTGACAAAGAACGATAGTTACGGCTCTTGTCTGTTTCCAAAGCTCTGACACGATAGTGTCTGGTGAGTTCGTAATACGTCAGGCTAAAGCGATGCTCGACGGTTTCGAACTGCCGATCAAACCAATAATTAACCGGTTTGAAAAATCGCAAGGTCAATACAAAAATTAACGGAACACCGCTGTCTAAACCCGCTTCTATCGTAACGGGCAGATCAATTTCGGCCCTGGCATCCAGAAAAAGCCGCCCTCGATCCGTTATTAGACTGATTTCAGCCAGTGAGATATTTCCAGCCTCACGATGAGCCTGTAATTGATCGCGTGCAGAGAGTCCAACCAACACTAGAAATATCAGCAAGCACAGCGAAGGAACCAGCAACATAGCAATAGCCCAATGCCGCTGAGATCCCCCCTTATTCATTGGGCAACCTTTTTTAAAGGTGCGTAAAAGAAACCGTCCATGTCATTTTGACCCGGTAGTATCTGCTGCCAATCTGCGAGCATCTTAGCATCTGATGTTCTGGCCAGAAATTGTTCGACCTGCGCCTCATTTTCGCTCTTTAA
>CAZCKD010000372.1:0-2122 GCA_964498925.1 uncultured Granulosicoccaceae bacterium | reverse complement strand
CTGAGAACAGCACTGGTGGCCGTACTCGTAACAGATTCAGCCGTACCTTCTCCATCGGTGAAGCTAGCCACAACCTGCATAGTTGAGCCAGTGTCTTCTACTGCGACACCGTAGGTTGAACCAATCGCTCCTGCGATATTGACCCCATCGCGTTGCCACTGGTAAGTGACTGCTCCCATCCCATCTGCATCGGATATGGAATTAGAAGCACTCAGAGTATCGCCTACGGCCGGAGAATCGTTATCAACAACAACTGCTCCTTCCGGCTGATCATTAGAACCGGTAATGGTAATTGTGGTACTACCCGTAGCCTGCAATGCACCTGGCAAACCTTGAGTAGAGACACTATTTCCGCCGTCATCAAATAGCCAATTTATTTGTACAGTTGACGGAGGGGTGTTGCTTAAATTTTCATAGCCGATTTGCTGCAGGGCACTGCTAACAGAATCGTTTGTTGATTCACTGTTAAAACTGATTGACAGAATACCCGCCGAATTTGTGTCAACAGATCCAATTATGGTGGACCCGATCAACAAGTCAGCACCTTCAGTTAGAACACCCATCGTTCCCGCATCGATAGCAGAGAAAACATCATCTCCGTTCGCCCCACCATTTCGAGACAAAGTAAGAGACGCACCGTCAAAGTTATTTGCTTTGGTCAGTTCACTATCGAAAACTTCGACATTAGCATCCAAGGTGGTAACAAGACCGTTCTCGGTATATTCTGGTGCACCGTCCAACGTATTGGCCTTCTGGCTGTCTAGCTCATACCATTCGACTTTGTCGGCTATGTGTGATGCTGATAGAACATCAAAATCTCCGTCGCCGTCTAAATCAGCGACTGCGACTGACGCAGCGCCATCAGCCGTTGTAGTGATTTCGTGTGTAGTAAACACTTCACTACCATTATTTTCATACCACGCTATGGTGTCATCGTTAATTGATGCAGAGACAACGTCTAGATCGCCATCCTGATCCATATCAGCTATTGAAACCGACGTGGCTCCGTCAGCTAACGTCGATATCGGATGAGCAATAAAGTTTTCGCTTCCATCATTCTCATACCACGAAACACTATCATCATCACGGGATGCTGAAAGAACATCTATATCACCGTCGGCATCGAGATCTGCTGAGGCGACTGAAAACGCTCCGTTCGCAGTTGTTGTAATAATGTGCGTTGTAAAACTCTCAGCACCATCATTTTCGTACCACGCGATCTTGTTATCATCGATAGACGCTGAAAGGACATCTAAATCCCCATCACCGTCTATATCTGCCGATGACACCGATATGGCATAGTCCGCGGTGGTTGAAATCACATGTGCAGTAAAGTTCTCTAGCCCATCATTTTCATACCATGCAATCTTGTCATCGATATGTGATGCTGAAATTAAGTCTGGGTCCCCATCACCATCGATATCGGCTGGAACCACAAACCGGGCGCCGTTGGCGGATGTGGAGACAATGTGTTTACTGAAGTTTTCGTCGCCATCATTTCGGTACCAGGCAATGGTATCGTCTTGGTAGGAAGCGGACAGTAGATCTAAATCTCCATCGTTGTCCATATCGACCGTGTCTACCGAAATTACGCCATTAGCATTGGTTGCGACGATATTCTGGATAAATTGCCCGGCCCCGTCATTCTCAAACCAAGCCACGGTATGATTATCTCTGGATCCGACAATTGCATCGATATCCCCATCCCCATCTACATCAGCGGTCGTGACAGACCTGGCGCCATCAGAGGTCTGCGAAATGCTATTTATGGTAAATGTCGGTGTAGAGAAAACTTCGAAGGTCGGAGCTTCGTTGTTATTGACAGAATCTAATACCGCCTGCACTTCGGCAACTGTTGGCGGAATACTAAAGTTGTTTTCTAGTAAAAAGGCCTCTTGGTACCCTGCTTCGTTAAGCGCGTCAATATTTGTTAGGCCATTAATTTCTGCTAGTTGAAGAGCTGTGATGCCTGCAACAGTGGAATTTAAATTTCCCCCGCCAGTGAGGGAGCTATCAAATATCGTTTTTAAGCGCGGTTCTGAACAATCCAACCCACCATCCGTAATCGTCCAATTATGATCATTGATGATTCTGTTTCGAGCTGTTTCACTGCTACAGTAAT
>CAZCKD010000371.1:0-2124 GCA_964498925.1 uncultured Granulosicoccaceae bacterium | reverse complement strand
AACAGGCAACAGGCAACAGGCAACAGGCAACAGGCAACAGTAAATTTACGCCAAAGGGCACTCACCAGCACCTTTGCCGACAATAAAATCTGTACTGCTAATCGGATAGCTTCAGCCCAATCTGGCGAGGCTCAAACCCTACTCCCCAACAATCTTCCCAAACAAATCATGCTCATCAGTTGAAGTCACATCAACCTCAATAAAATCTCCGGCTTCAATTTCGTAATCATCAACATCGATGTGCACAACGCCATCGATTTCAGGCGCATCAGCGCTACTGCGAGCGATCGCGTGATTCTCTTCAACGGAATCTATTAATACAACCTGCCGCGTACCCACTTTCGCTTGTAACCGTTTGGCGCTGATTTCTGCCTGCGTTTCCATGAAACGTTGCAGGCGTTCCTGTTTTATCTCTTCTGGTACAGGGTTTTCCAGCTCATTAGCTTTTGCACCTTCAACCGGTGAATAAGCGAAACAACCTACACGATCCAATTGAGCTTCGTGAAGGAAACCAATGAGTTCTTCAAAATCTTCTTCTGTTTCCCCAGGGAATCCTGTGATAAATGTGCTTCGAATAGTCAGCTCTGGACATATTTCTCTCCAGGCTCGAATTCGAGTGAGGTTATTCTCTGAGGCCGCAGGGCGCTTCATACTTTTTAAAACACGTCGACTGGCATGCTGAAACGGTATATCCAGGTAGGGCAGAATTTTACCTTCGGCCATTAACGGAATAATATTATCGACATGTGGGTAGGGATACACGTAGTGCAATCGCACCCAAATGCCCAGCTCTCCTAGAGCCTCACATAGTTCCATCATCCGGGTTTTAATGGGTCTGCCGTTCCAAAACGATGTTCGATATCGGATATCGACGCCATACGCGCTGGTGTCCTGCGAGATAACAAGAAGCTCTCGTACCCCGGCATTCTTCAGCCGGACGGCCTCCTCCATGACGTCGCCAATCTCACGGCTAACCAAATCGCCACGCATCGACGGGATAATGCAAAAACTACAACGATGATTACACCCTTCAGAAATTTTTAAATAGGCGTAGTGCCGTGGTGTTAGTTTTATACCCTGCGGCGGCACCAAATCGATAAACGGGTCGTGAATCTTTGGCTGAGGTAGGTGCTGATGAACGGCGCCGACGACCTCTTCGTAAGCTTGAGGGCCCGTCACCGCGAGAACATTCGGATATTGTTTTTGAATGTCTTCCGCTTTTACGCCCAAACAGCCAGTGACAATAACTTTGCCATTCTCATCCAATGCTTCTCCAATGGCATCCATGGATTCCTGTACGGCAGAATCAATAAACCCGCAGGTATTAACGACAACAACATCTGCAGAATCGTAGTCCGGGACAACGTCGTAGCCATCCGTGCGAAGTTGAGTGAGGATGCGTTCTGAGTCCACCAGTGCTTTGGGGCACCCGAGACTGACGAAACCTACTTTTGGCGAAGAGCTCATTGTGGCGTTACATATAAAGATAAGTGCGAGATTATACGCATCTCACCAGTGTTTTAGGCTGCGGCGACAGTAGAAGCATTTTTAGCAAGTGGCGCATTAACACCAAGAATGCGGGCACCGACCTCATAAGCCAGCGCATACTGGTTCAGCGTGTAAAGATGAAAGTCATCGACCCCCTCTTTACGAAGCTTTTCGCACATTTCAGCGCAATGCTCAAAACCCACTTTATGCCTCTGCTCAGCTGATTGCGCTTGAGCAAAACGCTGATAAACAGCGTCGGGAATGACCGCCCCACATTTACTAGCGAACTTAGCGACATTCTCAATATTATTGATTGGCAAAATACCTGGGATTAATGTTTGGCGAATTCTTGCGGCATCGGCCCGATCGCGGAAACGTAAAAATACATCCGCATCAAAAAAGAATTGAGTTATCGCCTTTTCAGCGCCGTTATCCAGCTTGTGTTTCAACCAATACATATCCGTTGTGACGTTAATAGAGTCCGGATGGACTTCAGGATAGGCGGCGACACTGATCTCTCGATTATTCTCCTCGGCTAAGAGGCTGACTAAATCAGACGCATATTTAAATAAATCGCCATCGATCATGTTTTTAGAGGGCGAATCGTTCCATGCATCCGGTTTTTCCTGCATATCA
>CAZCKD010000370.1:0-2141 GCA_964498925.1 uncultured Granulosicoccaceae bacterium | reverse complement strand
ATATCCGATCGCGTTTATCCCTATAAAGTCGAATAATTTTGTAAACGCCCCTGCCCCAACTGACGAGGGATTCATATCACGTAAATCCAAATCCCAAATTGAGGCAATTAAAAATATGACCACCATGACGGTCAAGACGCGTCCCATACGGATGTAGCATCGCTTCGTCGAACGATGTGCTTTAAGGGCAAGTTCCCCCTGTCCTGATCCGGGTTTTACCAAGTGCCGCACCAGGCCCCTAATGGCCGTATCTAGAAATGGCGCAAGTAGTAATAACATCATGGTCGAGTACTGAACACCTTCACGGACTAACTGCGCCTGCTGTTGGATAACAAGCACCTCCACCAACAACCAGCTACTCACAATCACAACAAGTGCATAGTAGGGATAAGCCTTGGCAACCTTCTTCTCCATAGGCGTTGCCTCGTTATCCGGGCCGTCAAGAATATCGACAAATGCCGTTCGGGCTCGCCACGCGATAAAGCCAAAGTAGAAATGTATGATCAGGTTAAACCAGAAGCCGATAGTGGCGCTGCCGTTATCAGGAGGCACACCCGAAGCAGAATGAATATCAATGATCGAAAGCGTCACACCGATCAGGAAAGCAACGCCCACTAGGTGACGATGCAAAAACTTAGCTGATTCATCCGTTGTGTGCATCAAACGCAAATCTGGGCGTTGCGGAGCGAAGAAGAATCGGGTGAACGCCGAGAAGAAGCGCGGAATCAACACCAAATTCCAAAGCATATGATGGACAACAAACTGCCCCGCATCTTCAATAAAAAACTTAACGGCCATTTGCGTGACAATGACAAAAGCCAGCAACCCGGATAAATCGAGCACTAAGCGAATACTGAGTAACTTCAATACCTGGCTCAACGAATACTCAGTAGAGGTTGCGTTAATCAATGACCTGAAAGGGCGCGTTAATCGCCTTACCAATAACTCGACGACGATGCCGACGAGAAGAATTAAAACGATGCCTTTGAGTATTCCCAGAACCCCACCCTCTACCAGGGTATCTGCATACATGCGAAAGCTGAGCATCTGACCAGATATTAGCCTCGGTATCTGGCTGACGGCCCGTTGCACGGATAGAGGCACACTTGTCGTGACGAGAGAAAAGATACTCTCCTTTTCCACCTCACCATTCGATGCTGAATTTTTTTCGGCTACGGCATCCAGCTGTTCAAGCAGTAACTCTCGAACTTCGGCGTCGGTCAAACGAGACACCAACTGTGACACTGCCTCTGGACTATCAAGCGCTGGCAACGACTCCTCGCTTTGAGCATCGTCGGTAGAAAGCACACTGACAGATTGCGAATGTGCGCAAAGCGGCGCAAGCAGAGCAATGAGAAATGAAAATGTAAATAAGATGCGGGTGATATTCATAGGCTGATAATTTTCCCGATTGGTGGCTGAAAAATTCCACCTAAAGAATACAAGTGCGGCTTAGTGGTCGATGCGGACGGAAAAAACTAATCAGCGTCCTCTTCTGGCAGTGCCTTGCCGTCTAATGATACCTTTTCGTCTTCTGACATAGTCTTACCATTAAACGACACCTTCCTTTGGAAGTGCGTCGCATTACTCTTGGCGGCCAGTGCCCAGATAACACCGGGAGTGAGCTCTTCAGATTCGAAGAGCTTGAACGTCTCTTCGATGATTTCGCCCTGCTGGATATGATCCAGACCCGATAAAGGCCGATTAAAAATATAATAATCAGACTTTCGCATAAGAACTCGCGCCATGTTCAATTTTTGCCTTTGAACCGGCGATAACTTACGACCTGAAGGTCCAACGGTATAGTTCAATCCGATTGAGAAGATCTTATTAAACAGTTCTTTTTGCGTATTCAACAAAGGCACAACAATATCGCGAAGCTTGCCTTCCGCATTCTTAATAGTACGATTCACCTTTCCGAAAACAATATTATCCAGCAAGTTCGCTGATGACAACAGGCTCTGCTGATCGTACATATCAATGTCTGCTCGCAAGGTGTCCGGCATTTTTTCGTGTAACAATTTGCGAGTGCTGACAATTTTTGTCATTAAGTCATCGTCTAGTAAGCCAAAACGATACTCAGGCTCCGCATATTTAAAAAAGAGGTTAATCCACACTAGCCGATCGTCCGCACTCATTTC
>CAZCKD010000369.1:0-2149 GCA_964498925.1 uncultured Granulosicoccaceae bacterium | reverse complement strand
CCGACCCGAATTTCAGTCGCATTATCAACAACATGTGCATTGGTGATGACATAGCCATCTTCTGAAATGATGAAGCCGCTACCAAAGCCGGTACCTCTACGTGGCTCAGGCTGTGGATTTTGCGGCAGCTGCTCGAAAAAGCGCCTGAATTGCTCTGGAAGCTGTTCCGGATTAAATCCCGGGATACCATTAGTCGCCGTTTGCTTGGCTTCAGATATCACCGAAATCTTGACGACTGCGTCACCTTCCTCTTCCACGAGGCGGCTAAAATCGGGCAAGGTGCCTGCCCAGGATTTCGTTATTGCAAGAATAGGCAACAAAGCCAACCAGAAGAGTACTTTTCGATATATTCTGGGTACATCAGAAATTACTGACTTGTTTGAAGATTCTGTTAATCGAGTACTAGTGCCGCTTACAGCCAACACCTGTCGCGTATCATTAAGGGTTTGAATCATGGTTTTTCTTTACTCCGTGTTTCTTAGCTACAGAACTATTTCTTAGCGAATTGATCTGTACTGACTGTACGACGGTAACGGTTGTTGCATTACACAATTGTTACTCATTTAGCCTGTACAACTAGGTTTCGCTTCAAATAAGTTTTCGCTTCAAACACTGGGGGCAACATGAGAATTTTACTAGTCGAAGATGATACGGAAGCCGCGGCTTATCTCGTCAAAGGTCTGACGGAAAGCGGCCACAGCGTTGAACATGCGGCAGATGGTGAACAAGGGTTAAATATGGCAATTACTAATGCCTATGACTCCATGATCATCGATCGTATGCTTCCTAAACGTGACGGTTTATCGATCATTGAAGAATTACGCCGTATGGGCAATAACACGCCTGTGCTAATACTGAGCGCTCTAGATAACGTTGATGAGCGAGTCACTGGATTAAAAGCCGGTGGCGATGACTACCTAACTAAACCTTATCAACTGAGTGAGCTAACCGCCCGGCTTCATGCTTTAACAAGGCGTGCGCAAACCGGCGTACAAGGTACCGTTCTACACGCTGGTGATCTAACACTGGACCTTATTAAACACAAGGTGACGCGCTCAGGTCGAAACATCAACTTACAACCACGTGAATTTCGTCTTCTCGAATATCTTATGCAACATGCCGGTCAAGTCGTTACCAGAAGCATGCTGCTAGAGAATGTGTGGGACTATCATTTTGATCCGCAAACCAATGTCATTGATGTTCAGATCAGCCGCTTACGTAGCAAGATAGACAAGGATTTCGATTCTCCTCTACTACACACGGTACGCGGCGCAGGCTACAAACTTCAAGAAACGCATATGCCTGCCGAGATTCACTAGATCTGACAAAGGAAACCGGGAGGAAGGTACTTAACTTTCCTCCCATAAATAGATATTCCTTAACTAACAAATATCTTTTAGTTACTATCGCTTCTAACCTTCGCCACATCACGTCTGCAAGATTCCTCCATGCCGCCAACCTCTGCGCTCTCGCTTAAACAGCACGGCAAAACACGAGCCTCTGTACGTGCAGAGCTTCCAGACGATGTTGAAATCTCTCCGGTAATTCCAGACAAGCGAAGGCTTTTTAGAACATCCGCTTTTCGCATGTCGCTTATTTACGCGACCTTATTCAGCACACTCACTGCTGCCACACTGGGTTTTATTTACTGGTCAACACGTGGCCAGATCGAATCGCAAGTTGATGCGCGCTTACGCCTTGAGACGGACTATCTGATTAATCTGTACAAGTCCGGTGCGCTGCCAGAGCTACTGGAGGCGATACAAAGGCGCAATCAAATCGATACTTATGGACGTTTTTATTACTTAGCTAACAACGAAGTCAATTCATCTTCCAATGAACAGACCGATGAGGGTCTACCGATTCGATTAAAATCGGTTCGTTCCCACACTACCCAGAACATGGGTGATGTTGCAGACCTACCTCCTGGTAGCCCACGAGCGTTTAACCCTGTGAGGGTTGCCGAAACCAGTTTATCTGACGGCTTGATGCTCACCATCGGCCATGAGATCAGCGATGAGAAGGCGCTGCTGGATCATACGTTTGTACTGGTGGCAGGAGCCACCGGATTAACCCTATTGTTCTCGCTTATCGGAGGGCTTTGGATTGGTACCAGCGCGCTCAGAAGAATTGATTCGGTAAGTCGAAC
>CAZCKD010000368.1:0-2158 GCA_964498925.1 uncultured Granulosicoccaceae bacterium | reverse complement strand
ACGGAAGATGTATCCCAGCCACTCGTATCGGGATTCGCAATAGTAGCTCCCTCAAACATGCTTGCCATCGTTGTTGCCTGAGAGGTTACCCATCCGCTGGTATCCGGGTTTGCTGCCGATGCTCCATCAAACATACTTGCAAAGGTAGTTACTAACGATGTATCCCAGCCACTGGTATCAGGGCTTGCACTAACAGCATCCTTGAACATGGTAGACATGTTGGTGACAGAGGATGTATCCCATAGACTGGTATCTGGCTGCGCATTAGATGCACGGTTAAAAAGATTGGCCATATTAGTGACTTGAGAAACATCCCAGCCACTAACGTCGGGGTTCGCAACGGCAGCATCCAAGAACATGCTACCCATGTTAGTCACTGACGATGTATCCCAGGATGAGGTATCCGGATTCGCAGCCGCGGCAGCACGAAACATGTTGATCATATCGGTGACTTGCGAGGTATCCCAGCCACTCGTATCTGGATTTGCCCGGAACGCCTCATTAAACATGGCATTCATTGTCGTTGCCGAGCTTGTGTCCCAATTCGTTGTAACGGGTTGAGCAATTGTTGCCCCTTCGAACATGGAGCTGAACGAAGTAACTTGACTCACGTCCCAGGCACTCACATCCGGAGCTGCCGCCACAGCTCGAAGAAACATTGATCCCATGTCCGTTACCGATGATGTATCCCAAGCAGAAGTCACTGGATTCGCCTGAGGCGCATCTCTGAACATTTGATTCATGGTCGTTACTGATGAGGTGTCCCAAGCCGCCGTGTTCGGCGTCGCCACCAAAGCGTCATAGAACATCATGCTCATGTCAGTAACGGACGAGGTGTCCAATAGAGCAAGATTCGGATTGGCAGAATCACTTGCGCGAAACATTTGCCGCATCGTGGTGACACTACCGGTATTCCACTGACTAACATCAGGATCGATCAACGGTGAAAAACAAAACAGACAGTTCATGTCCACCACTGAAGCTGTATCCCAATCTCCTATGCCCGATACCGCCGTTAATGAAGGTGTTGACGCAAACAGCCTCATGAGATCGGTCGCAACCGTCAGATTGGGTGAGTCAGTAGCCGATACGACCGCAAAATTATCGGTGCCTTCAAATGCTTCACGCAGATTCGTCCAAACGGTTGTACCCCATTGCTCAATGCTGATTAGCTTTTCATCATCACGAGCATCGTTGAAAACGAACTGACCAAAGTCATTCGTGCCCGACGGCACGCCAACAGGATCGATACCGATGCGGTAAGAACCTGCAGATGGAAAAACCAACACATGGGATGCGCTTTGGACATGAACAACACCACCGCTGTTATTTCCCGCTTCGTTGCCTATCTCCTCCCAATAGAGCTGATAATTCAAATCATCAACGGGCAAGGTAAAAGAACCGGCGACGGTGTCATCGACTATGGCCGAATCTACCGTGAATATGAATAAGTCAGAGTTAACCGGAACGTTCGCATGCGACGATGCCGAGAATAGCGAACCAAACAGGCATACAGCACCAGCAATGTGTTTAACCCCGTAACGATTTTCAGGCGAAAACCACGGCGATTTAGTGAGGAGTTGGGTCTTAGACATACTGCAATATCCGGTAGCATCTTGTTCTGAGCGAACATCAAGAGCTAGGCAGCAGTATCTATGCCGCCAATCGGATGGAACAGAATGTAGGTAGCTTTCACAATGGCAAAGGCCATGTGTAACTGTTCTTTATGTGAACTTCATCAAACTAGTATCAAGAATTTCACTGTGCAATCCTGCTATGTCGAGCGTAACAATGCTCAGGCGGATTTCACGAATAACCGTTAACTACCTTGGATTCGATACTTAGTTTGAACCAAGCCATCGACGATTCGATGACTTGGTTCGGGACAATCATTTAGACCGACGCTAACAGGCCATTAAATGTGGCACTAGGACGCATCACCGCTTCACAAAGCTCGACACTCGGCTTGAAATAACCGCCTATATCAACCGCTTTTCCCTGAACTTCATTCAGCTCCGAAACGATAGTTTCTTCATTGCTTTTTAGTGCTGCTGCTAACGGTTCGAACTGCGCTTGCAGATCGGCATCATCAGTCTGGATGCTAAGTGCTTCTGCCCAGTACATAGCCAGGTAAAAATGGCTTCCACGGTTGTCGATT
>CAZCKD010000367.1:0-2188 GCA_964498925.1 uncultured Granulosicoccaceae bacterium | reverse complement strand
CTAACGGTCTTGCTCAGTTCTACGATCGTGATGCACCCGCTGAAATGGCAAAAGCAGGCATGGAAGGTTTTCAGGAATTCATGCTTAAGCCAGAAAGACTTGACGCAATTCTTAAGCGTCTCGACAAAATTCAGGAACGCGTTTACAAGTAAGACCTGAGTTCAGTAGTAGCGCGAACATTGCGGCGACGTATCTGGCCGCAATGTTCGCGGATTGTATCCAACCTTGTGAGGAATGCGGTTAATGTCTAGTACTGATAGTGCCGACGCTGCGTATAACAACTCCCATCCTTCCCCCGGTGGCCAACGAAGTTGGCTGCACAGAAATCGCATCAAATTAGCGCCGTGGTTATTCCTACTGCCTGGTTTGATCTTTTTCTTCATATACGTGATAGCACCGATCTTCCAGTCTATCTGGATATCGTTCTATGAATGGGACGGCCTCAGCCCTAAGGAATGGGTAGGCTTTGCCAATTATGTTGAATTACTCGATGACGATCGTTTTTACACCTCGCTCATCAACAACGTCTGGTGGTTGGTTCTCTACATGCTTGCGGTACCCGCAGGCTTGGGTATCGCCCTCTTTCTTAATCAGACCGTGACTGGCATACGCCTGTATAAGTCACTCTTCTTTTTTCCGTTTGTTATCAGCCAGGTTGTTGTAGGACTCATATTCAGTTGGTTCTACAACCCCGATTTCGGTATCGTCGGCATTGTCTGGGAATTTTTCGGCGCTCGTCCACCGGCCATTCTTGCTGACGAAGATCTTGTTACATTCGGAATCATATTCGCAGGCCTGTGGCCACAAATTGCCTACTGCATGATTCTTTACCTCACAGGCCTCAACAATGTCTCACCGGATCAAGTGGAAGCCGGAAGATTGGACAATGCCAAAGGCTGGAAGATGCTGTGGTACGTGATATTGCCTCAACTAAAACCTGCCACATTCATTGCTGTCGTGGTAACCGTCATTGGTGCATTACGCTCATTCGATCTTATCGCCATCATGACGCAAGGGGGCCCGTACGGATCATCCAACGTGCTGGCCTACTACATGTTTGAATCAGCTCTGTCTGAATATGGTTTTAGAATGGGCTATGGATCAGCCATTGCAACCGTGCTGTTTTTCATCATGCTGGTGTACATCAGTTTTTTCCTTTGGCGCATGTATCAAGACGAGAGGAACTAGTCGATGTTTCCGAAACCTATTGAACGATCCGGTGCTGGCACCCGCATTAGTTATCAGATAATTCTGCCTATCGCCCTATTTATCTGGCTACTCCCTCTGCTGGCCATTTTTCTCACATCGATAAGACCGTCCGTTGATATCAATGCCGGTAATATTTTCGGAGTCCCGTCGGACTTCCTTCTCATTGAAAACTACACAGCTGTCTTCACACAGTCAAAGGCAGGTCTTTATTTGTGGAATTCAGTCAGAATTACCATACCGACTATGATTCTAGCTGTCGGACTTTCCTGTCTTACCGGCTATGCCCTGTCTGTTTATCGCTTCAAATGGGCGGTACCTTTGTTCTTCGTATTTGTTGCAGGTAATTTTGTACCGTTTCAGATACTGATGGTGCCTGTCAGAGATCTATCCGTTAATACGGGGCTCTACAACACTGTCACCGGACTCGTGTTGTTTCATTCAGCTTTCCAACTGGGTTTTTGTACGCTGTTTATGCGTAACTTTATCAAGGCGCTGCCACACGAACTCATAGAATCAGCACGCATCGATGGCGTGGGTGAATTCAAGATATTCTGGTATCTCGTGATGCCACTAGTCAAACCTGCCATTGCAGCTCTGTCAGTGCTTATCTTTACGTTTATCTGGAATGACTTTTTCTGGGCAACCGTATTGATTCAAGGCGATCATGCCCTCCCAATTACGGCAGGCGTAAGAGCATTGAACGGTCAATTTGTCAGCCAATGGCACCTTGTATCAGCCGCATCTTTATTAGCCGCCGTTCCACCGGTGGTTATGTTTTTTGCCATGCAAAAGCATTTCATAGCGGGTTTAACGTTAGGCGCGACGAAAGGATAACTCTGTCTGGTTTAGAGGGTCGAGAGCCTTCTCGCCCGAATGGCTAATGGCTAATGGCTAATGGCTAATGGCTAATGGCTAATGGCTAATGGCTAACTGCTAACTGCTAACTGCTAACTGCTAACTGCTAACTGCTAACTGCTAA
>CAZCKD010000366.1:0-2218 GCA_964498925.1 uncultured Granulosicoccaceae bacterium | reverse complement strand
TGGCAAAGGAAGTTCACGAGATCATCCCAGGCCTTATCGCTGATCTACCTAAACTTAATCGTGACAACGCAGCCATTGCCTGGGAAGAATATGGCGAAATCATAGTGTGTGACAGCCGCGAAGAAGCGGTACAAGTGTCGGATAGCTATGCATCAGAACACTTGCAGGTTCAAGCCGATGATCTGGATTGGTGGCTTGAAAACTTGAACGACTATGGCTCCCTCTTCCTTGGAGAGGAAACGACTGTGGCTTACGGGGATAAGGTTTCCGGTCCTAATCATGTGCTACCCACCAAAGGTGCAGCTCACTACACCGGTGGTTTATCTGTCGGTAAATTCATTAAAACAGTCACGTGGCAGCGCTCAACACGGGAAGCCAATCGAGACATTGCTCAGGCGTGCGCAAGAATCTCTCGTTTGGAAGGCATGGAAGGTCATGCGCGAACAGCCGATGTTCGATTAGCGAAATACTTCCCGGGCGAAAACTTTGATTTAACAGGCGAGTCTTAAGTCAATGAGCAATAGCTTGTCGCGATTCAATATCGAAGGCCGTGTCGCTGTGGTCACCGGTGCCTCTTCGGGCATCGGTAAACATATGGCAAAAGCCTTAGCCGACGCAGGCGCAAAAGTTGTTCTTGTCGCACGCCGGGCCGATTCCATCAATCAACTCGCATCTTCAATCGGTGGCGCTGCAATCAGTCAGGATTTGAGTGCTGTAGAGAATTTTGACGCATTTGCGAAAACCTTGTCTGACCCCTTTGGGTCGCCGACACTATTAATCAATGCAGCTGGCGTTAATCATCGTCAAGCTCCCGATGACATCACAACAGAAAGTTGGAATGAAACATTGCATTTAAACCTGTCTGTTCCGTTCTTTCTCAGTCGGGCTTTAGCACCGGGCATGAATGGCAAGGGCAGCATCATCAATATCGCCTCGCTACAGTCAGAGCGGGCTTTTCCAAACAGCATGCCCTATGGGGCATCCAAAGGTGGGGTTGCTCAACTAACACGCGCTATGGCTGAAGCATGGTCTGCATCAGGCATTAGAGCCAACGCTATTGCACCAGGCTTTTTCCCGACAGAGCTGACTCAGGCTGTTTTTGATGATGAGCAAAAAGCGGCAGCCAATGCTGCTCAAACCTGTATGGGAAGGAATGGCGAGCTAGAGGATCTTGTCGGCCCCATGCTTTTCTTGTGCTCGGACGCTAGCGGATACATGACAGGCCAAGTGCTTTATGTCGATGGCGGCTTCACGGCTAAGTAAAATACCGTTTTTGCGCAATAAACCGGTTGAAATAGACGAGCATTGACACCATATTAGACGTAATAATTTACGCAACTAATTGGTGTCATTGCCGTTATGGATATTTTCACAAGTTCGGCGTCGTCATTCTGGATAGGAATGGCCTTCGTTTTAATCGTTATTCTGAGCTCGTCAGTTAAATTTGTTCCCCAGAACACAGCGTTCGTTGTAGAACGTTTCGGTAAATTTCGTAAAACCCTTATCGCTGGACTTAACTTCGTTGTCCCATTTATCGACAAGGTCGCTTACAAAGTTTCCTTAAAAGAATTAGCGCTGGATGTGCCATCGCAGTCGGCAATCACCAAAGACAACATTACGCTCACCGTCGACGGTGTTTTGTACCTGAAAGTTGTCGACCCGGAGAAGTCGAGCTACGGCATCGATAACTACGTGTTCGGCGTAACACAGCTGGCACAAACAACAATGCGTTCAGAGATCGGTAAAATCACTCTCGATCGCACGTTCGAAGAACGGGACTCTCTCAATGCCGCTATTGTTAATGCCATCAACGAAGCTGGCGAAGCCTGGGGCACCACCTGTCTCCGTTATGAGATAAAAGACATCACACCACCTAAAAGCGTTCTGGAGGCTATGGAACGTCAAATGAAGGCAGAACGAGATAAGCGAGCCACCGTTCTGGAATCTGAAGGTGAAAGACAATCGGCCATTAATGTTGCTGAAGGTCAAAAGCGCTCTATCGTTCTAGCGTCAGAAGCGCAGCGTGAACAACAGATACTGGAAGCTCAGGGTGAAGCAGAAGCCATTCGAACCGTCGCGGAAGCACAAGCCTCAGCACTAAGAACCGTTGGTGATGCTGCGGCAACATCAGAAGGACAAAAAGCCATTCAGCTGGACCTTGCCACTAAAGCTATCTCCGCCAAAGCGGATATCGCCAAAAAATCCACCATTGTTCTTA
>CAZCKD010000365.1:0-2272 GCA_964498925.1 uncultured Granulosicoccaceae bacterium | reverse complement strand
GTCGCCGCCTTCTGCCAAGGCGTCAGACCAAAGAGACACAGCCCCTGCTTCCTGCCTTAGCGCCTGTTCATCGATGTCGTTAAGCCCAAGGGCGATTTTCCCTCCACTACCATGGGAGACAATTTGAATGGACTTAAGATCTGAATATTGACTCAGTGTTTCACTGACAACACCTAACCCGTCTTCATTAGTATTCACGACGACAGCTTCAATGGTGTCGCTGGCTATAGAACTTTTTATTCGCTCTAGTTCAGGAATTGTTGAGTCAAGAAAAACGACGTGTTTTATTGGTTCAGTGGTCTGCGTCGGCTCATTCGGTGCGAGCAATTCTTCAAGTGGGGTTTTTGAATTCGGGCTCACCTCGAATTCAGGTGTGTCTTCCAACGCGTCTGGTAACAATAGGGGAAGAAGGCTAGCAAGAGAATCCGCAGAATAGAGCACGCGCGACTCCAGTACTTCAACCACAGGCAGTTTTCGGCCGCCGGGCTTTTGAAATACCTTAGATTTGTCTCGCCAACCCGACATATACGTCTATTGAAGATTCCAAGCCTATCCGTCGAAAATATTTCACGGATTTACTCACTTAAAATCGGCTGGCGAGAAGGATTCTGCAGGTATCCTGAGGGTGGTCAGGTTATAAACTGATTAAGTCATTAACCAATTGATTTAGCAGGTTTTTAAGAGGAATTCAGCATAGCCGGATGAGTTAGCAACACCCGTGAAAGAGCTTGATGAGAAACGGTGCTGGGTAACCTTCAATAATTGAGAAAATAAGTCGAAAAACTACGCGTTCTCTCTCAGATATTCGATGAACTCACGCGTCAATGCATTATTGGGAGCCATATGATTACGCTTCTTATAGGCTCGGACTGCACTGAATGTTTTGCTACCAGCCAGGCCGTCGATGGCGCCCTGATAGAGGCCCAATACCTTCATGCTTTCCTGAATCATCATGACTTCATCAGTGGAAGCAAGTGTTGCTCCGCGATCGTTTACGCTCATACGAAAAAAGTGGGCTCATCGGTCTCAATTTTCAGTGCAGTGTATAGAACGCCGCACCGATAATAAATACCCTAGGACTTCCGGCCCACCTTATTCTTAAACCAGCCGGTATTATCGGTCTTGCTTGCCGACTCGCTCGGCACAGGCGCTTCTTTATTTTCAACGATAGATTCTAGCGACTCTCCGTCTTTATCTGCGTCACCAGCAATGGACCCTAGAACAGGCAGCGGATCTACAAATCTCCATGCGGGTAGAGACGATAGAACGCTTCCCATCAAGGTACCGCCACGAACTAACCAAATCAAATAACCGACAGATAAACCTGTTGAGATTCCGGTAGATGTACCGAATAGAGCACGTGTCGCTGCTGATCCTTCCGAATCGGCGACTTCCTTATTGTCCATCGCATTAGCCAGTAGCGCCGATTGGGCGTCTAAATCGGCCTGTACGAGACTAAATAGAGATTCAAGATCAGTGGTATCGATATCCTGCATGATCTTCGAGGTAGCGTTTGATCCGCTCTTCGATGTTTCTTTCTCTTCAAGCTCTGCCAGTTCCAACGTTCCAAAAGTCGCTAACGGCTGGATTAAATCGTGTAGGTTCACATCGTCTGCCAACGTGTTATTTAATCGTCCCTCTGCATCCTTCAAGCGATCGGAGACAGATGCCAGCTCATCGTCATCCGTTGACTCTCCAGCGCTTGACTCACTTGTCAGTGGCTGGAAGCCATCTAATAGGTCCTGGCTCTCTAGCCCCACCTCTTCAGGTTTAACGAGCGAGGTTTGTTGCTCTGGCGGTGCCTCTTCTTCTGGCTCAACGACTTCCTCTACCTCTTCTGCAGGACCTAAGTCAGGAGCAGCTTCTCCAGAAATAAATGTCAGAGAAAACGATTGAGCCTCGCTAGCGTCGGCATTGGTTTCCAGAATCGTAAAAATAATTTCCGCCTCGGTCACCTGTTCAGGCTGCGTCTCGCTTAACTGAATGAGTCCTGTTGCCGGATCAAATTCCAACCAATCTGGTAAACCGCCTCCATCAGCGGTAGTGGCTGATACGACAAATTGATCGAGAGGCGTATCTTGATCGACAACGTAGTTACTTAGGTCGAGATCAAGACCGATTTCCGGAATCACTTGTGCAAAAGGAATTTCCGGCTGAGTTACGACAGGTGCATCATTAACATCTTGCACGGTGAATTCGGTGTCAAGCTGCACGCCGCGATAGCCGACTGGCCGCGCTGTATTGTCATTTGAATCAACGACGGTAATTTCAA
>CAZCKD010000364.1:0-2289 GCA_964498925.1 uncultured Granulosicoccaceae bacterium | reverse complement strand
TAAAACTCACGTTGTTAATTACATACTTGAACACGCTGAAGCCGATCTTGCTGAGCTGGCCGATCTTATGGGAGTCCATGAGATCCCTTTTATACGTGTTGATCTGTCAGCTAGCAGTGAGCATGCTGCCGGGTTAGCGAAATGGAAAAAGATACAAATCGATCTCGATTCTTTTTTTGAAGATGTCTCGCAGCGTCGCGTTCTTGTTCATGAGGCCGTGCATGTTCTTCAATCGATAGAGTCTAATCGTGCGTTGGCCAGTAATTATCCCGCGGTTAAGTTTTATATCGAAGGGATGGCTCAGTATTTATCGTTTGTGATCGTGCCGGAAGTTGCCCGTCGAGAGAGTAATTGGACGCTTGCCGCTGTCTCATGGAAGCGACAGAACATACAGTTTTCGGACATGATCAATTCAACGGCTTTTGCTCAAAAGTTTGATGCAGAGCTTCACTATAGTTTGGGTGATATATGGGTTAGCGTTCTGGCTGAGAGTTGTGGTGACGAGGCGGTTGGTAATTTTGTTCGTGCTACGGGTCGTGAAGGGGCGCCGAGAGACCTTATCGCCTCGGTTTTTTGGAGGGACACGATGCAGGCGATCGGTTGTGATCTCGATACAGTCAATGCAGATTGGCGTCAGAAAATGAAATCTCTCTATGATCAAACCACGCTATCGCAATTCCCTGAGTTCAAGGAGATATCAGTGAGTCAGTCTGGTTCGTCGGATTATGTCAAAGTGATTGCAAAGCTTGACGCTATTAACGGTGAAGAAGAATTGCCATCAACCTTTGTCATGCGTGTGAGTAATGCAACCGCAACTCTGTCAGCGGGCCCCGATCGTAATTTAAGGGGCAAGCTGATCGATGTTGCTGGTGAGCCTGCAGTAGAGTATCTACTTCCAGTCAGGTTTGTACCCAATAGCCGATTTCGATATCAATTGGGCTATGCGCCTACAGAAGAGTCTCGGTATTACTACGGTTCATGGAGAAGAGGGACGCTCCCATCATCCAGTAGGCCGTAAGTAGAAAGGCTTGTTAGACAAAGGGATTAGCGTGTTTTGGCTAGGGTGGCCCCAACGACTCACGAAGTCCACGGCCTTGAGTGGCGTATCGAATAACTGCCCTTGAAACGCGGTGACGCCTAGTTTGCTGAGCTCTTTGAAGGTGCTGTCTGAATCAACACCGCAAGCAATAATATCGATGTTCTGTTCGTTGCAAGTGTGCACTAACTTATCACGTAAGTTCTGACTTATCTGCTGGGCATCAAAAACTACGATGTTGGATAAGCCTTTCTGTAAAGGATTCTGCTTGCTTGCGACATCAGCATTGTATGTTTTGGCCACGTGTAAGCCGTTGTTTTGCAGATTATCCAGATAGCTTGTATCAACTTGATCATCATCACAGAGCTTGAAGACGATTCGGTTAAGAAAGTTAGCTTTGTCTGTGGCGAGTAGATCGGCAATGGAATTAATCACAGCGCTGCTGATTTCTACTGCATCCAGTTCGAAGTGAAGTTTAAATTCCGGGGAGATGATGCCAGCCTCGTTCCATCTTTTTAACGAGTTAAGGCACTGTGAAAAAGCAAACTGAAAGAGTGAGGTAGCAAGTTTGTCATCGTTGAGGTCCCGCAGTAAATCTTCAGGAGCAATCACTCCGCCATCCATAGAACGGACTCGGATCTTGGCTTCGGCCGCTACGAGGGTTGAACATTTTGATGAGTCATCGTGACAGTTGTTTCGAACGATAGGCTCGTACCAGATCTCTATGCGATTTTCCTGCAGCGCTCTTTCTATAGTGCGACTAGCCATCACCTGAATTGATCGGCTCGACTGCTGATTCTTCTTTTCCTCGTACATCAATGTGTCTGCTTCAACAAGAGCGTCCTCTAATGCTTTGTCTGGGGTTGAGAACGCTAGGCCAATGCTTGTGGATATCTCATGACATCCCTCGGTGGTTCGAATGGGATTTTTGAAAACCGCATGTGTTTGCGCCATGACGCAATTGGCTGTTGTCTGATCGGTTTCAGGAAGGATGATAACGAATTCATCACCTCCCCATCGTGCCAAAGTTGCATTGTCAGGGACAATGTTCCTAAGTCGCTCAGACACGGTTACCAGGACTTCATCGCCAGCGGCATGTCCGTAGTAGTCATTAACATCTTTAAAGCCATTTAAATCCAAAAACAAAATTGCATGATTTGAGAGTTTGTTGTTGTCCAGATCGCTGATCAGCTTGTTAGCAAATTTTCTATTGAAGAGGCCTGTCAGTTCATCATGGGTTGCTTGATGTCGCA
>CAZCKD010000363.1:0-2292 GCA_964498925.1 uncultured Granulosicoccaceae bacterium | reverse complement strand
GTCGCTACATCGTGCTACTAACGAAAAGGTCATACTGTATCGGCTGGGGTATTCAACTCGCCCATCATTTGATTTCCACTGCAGTATCACAGAAACCGGCTAATGCGGGCCTGTGCTCTAAATAGCGACTAGCCAGACGCTATTGCTTTTAATGAGACAAAGCAATAGCCTGTAGCTCATCAGAATGCACGAGTCGCAGCATAACGTCAAACTCTCAGTTGGCGCGTTAACACCGCCTCTCGTGACAGTTTATTGTATAGACAAATCCCAGCGCATAGCACTGGGCAAACCCAACACCAAATTCTAAAGCGCGATGCCAACACATACTCGTATTCGAATGTTCAACACCAAAGAGACCTATCCCAATCAGTCTCTGGATAACGATTTGAGTCAGGCAGTACGTGCCGGAAACACTATCTACCTGCGTGGACAGGTAGGCACTAATTTCGACGGCGATCTCGTGGGATTGGGAGATCCGGCAATGCAGGCCGAGCAAGCGATGCAAAACGTCAAACAATTACTGGAAGAGGCCGGTAGTGAGTTAAGCCATATTGTGAAAACAGTCACCTACATTACGGATCCACGTTATCGGGAGTCGGTGTATCAGGTCACCGGAAAATGGCTTAAAGGTGTGTTTCCCATTTCAACAGGACTGGTCGTTGTCGCACTGGGGCAACCGGAGTGGTTAATGGAAATTGATGTTATCGCCGTAGTACCCGACGACTACCAAGTAACAAGCTGATTCCCTAATATTTACCGAACAGTTGCTATGAGAACCATTGCCAGCAAAGATCACCAACTGCACTTCCCTAAGGGTGAACTTGCGGGAGGATTGTTAGTTCGGCCGTATGAATGCCCTGAACGCTGGGATTATGTCGTCAACTCTTTATCTCAGAATGGGTTCAGCCAACCCGAAGACCCAAATGAATTAGACATGCGATGTGTCGGCAAAATTCACTCCGCTGACTACCTTCATTTTCTTAAAACCATCTGGAAACAATGGGAAGCTGAAGGCTTTGAAGGAGAAGCACTACCCACTGTCATTCCTGCACGCCGTATGCAACAGAGAGAACCCACCCACGTTGATGGAAGACTGGGCTATTTTGCCATGGCCATTGAAACTGCCATTACCAAAGGCACCTTTCAGGCTGCATGCAGCAGTGCAGCTTGTGCACAAACCGCGGCCAGTCTATTAAATTCATCCACAACAGGTTCATCGGAGTCCAGCGCTTTTGCCTTGTGTCGCCCACCCGGACATCATGCAGGCATAGATCTCTACGGCGGTTATTGTTTCTTGAACAATGCTGCTATCGCCGCACAAACCCTACTGGACAATGGGGCTAAAAAAGTTGCAATACTCGATGTGGATTTTCACCACGGCAATGGCACTCAGGATATTTTCTACGAAAGAAACGATGTTTTATTTTTGTCTTTACATGGCGACCCCATGCACGCATTTCCACACTTTCTTGGCTACGCTGATGAAGCCGGCAAGGGTGAAGGCGAAGGCTATAACTTTAACTACCCCATGCTTCCCGGCACACCCTATCGCGTTTGGGTGGAGGCACTAAAAGACGCTCTTGAACAAGTGAAGCGCTTTCTTCC
Organism: uncultured Granulosicoccaceae bacterium; assembly: GCA_964498925.1. GTDB lineage: Bacteria > Pseudomonadota > Gammaproteobacteria > Granulosicoccales > Granulosicoccaceae > Granulosicoccus. The sequence continues at coordinate 687 of CAZCKD010000363.1, read as the reverse complement.
CGATGCTCTTGTCATTTCTCTGGGCGTAGATACCTTCGAGCTCGACCCTATTAGTTTTTTCAAACTGACGTCTGAGGACTTCACCCGATACGGACAGCTGATTAGTACATTGGACCTTCCTACTCTCTTTGTCATGGAAGGTGGATACGCCGTTGAAGAGATAGGCGTTAATACAAGCAATGTATTAAGCGGATTTTTAAATCAATAACACAATCACGCTATTCAAAACCGGGCGAAATACATTAACTCTGGAAAGGGCCATTCATCACCACCTTGAAGAAACCGCTGGCGGTTTGGACACTAACATGTTGGGCCAACGATTCATCTCGCTGAACGCGGTGGGCTGTCTCTTTCAATTGAGGGTTGCCCAGTCGTTGACCGGGAAGTATTTAAAAATACAAATACGATCTGTCGACAAAAAATTTGGTTTTCGAAGATCGACGGTTGTGACTAAAGAATAAAGGGCTTGAATGTGTCGCTGTGCCAACCGCTGAGCATATTCAAGTTTGATTTGAGGTGGCGCAGTAAAGCCAAAACTGATGTCGAGTCCCGCTGCTATCTTCATAGTAACGTCTCGTGTTTCACAAGAATCGCCCAGCAGCGTACCTGGTTTGTCAGGATGATATTCATTTGCCGCCTTGCGAACCGCCGCTTCGTCCGCAATGGTACTTTCTGCGCGAGCCGGGC
>CAZCKD010000362.1:0-2292 GCA_964498925.1 uncultured Granulosicoccaceae bacterium | reverse complement strand
CACGCCTATCACGTCCATCTCGCCACATAGCGAGTGCTTCGGGTATCAAACCACGTACGTGAGAACTCAGCTTGCTGTCCGTTCTGATCCCAGCTATTTCTAGCCACGAATCCCCAGTGACTACCCGCCTCTGCACAAAACTCCTTGGGTTGCCATGCAGGCGCTGTATCGACAGCCAGAGAATCCTCCACCCGAGCTATCCAGAACCCTAAGGTCTCTTTATAAAACTGATAGAGAGAATCTGACACTTCTGCATGTTGAAACGGATCGCTGACATAACTTGCGTCCAGCCAGATTTCTTCAAGTGCCACGTCAATACCGTTAAGGTATCGCTTACGGCGAATACGGTAGTAGTCCTGTTGCTTCGCAAAACTGACGTCACCCTTGCCTGTCACGCGCTTGATAGAAAGAATAGTCGCGCTGGGCAATCCGCCGCCTGTGAGTAGTTCAAGCCGAAAGAACCCGTAAATGGTGTTGTTAGCATCCACATTACGTACATAGTTGCCAGACCCCTGTATGCGCTCCAACAATCCGTTCTCATTGAGCACGGCTAAGGACTTACGCAAAGTGCCTACGGCGATACCCAGCCGTTTGGCCATTTGACGCTCAGGTTCGAGCCGTTCGCCCTCCAGAAGAATGCCAGCTTTTATCTCGCGCGCCAGCATCTCACTGACTTGAAGGTGCAGAGGCAAACGGCTGTGTTGTGTCACGGTAGGCACAGGCTTTGGGCGGTCCCAATGGCGATTCCCCATCATACCGCTAAATTAAATTGATACACAATTGACACACTCGCCGATTCAGTGCTAAAAGATCTGTAATTCTGAACATGGTGCGCCCAAACGTGACAGTCGTCCCTATTACTTCCCCCGACCTCGATGCCTTAGAAGTCTCCTGGTTTGCCCCGCTGTGCTCCGATGATTATCGGCATCTGGGCGTGCCCGAAGGCGATTTACGCTCCAGTTGGGAGAACACCTCTGAAATTCTGCAAACGGCCGACAAGCTGGGTTATAGAAACATCCTGTGCCCCTCGTCCTATCAAGTAGGACAAGACACCTTGAGCTTTGTCGCAGCCAACGCACCACTGACCGAAAACATCAATATGCTTGCCGCCGTGCGTTGTGGCGAAATGCAACCCATCATGTTGGCCAGAACCATTGCCACGCTCGACCATATGATGAAAGGTCGACTGACGATAAACATCATCTCGTCTGACTTTCCGGGCGAAAAAGACGATAGCGCGTATCGCTATCAGCGCTCACGTGAGGTCGTGGATATCCTCAAACAAGCGTGGACTCAAGACGAAATCAACATAGACGGCGAGATCTACAAGTTTGAAGGTTTAACCACTCAGCCCGTTAAGCCTTATCAAAACAACGGTGGGCCGCTATTGTACTTTGGTGGCTACTCACCACCAGCTCTCGATCTTTGCGGGGAACATTGTGATGTTTACCTGATGTGGCCTGAGAAAAAAGAAGAGCTGGCTGAGCGCATGAAGGCTGTCAACGCGGTTGCTGAGAAGTATGAGCGCACGTTGGACTATGGCTTACGTGTTCATATGATCGTACGCGACACAGAACAGGAAGCGCGTGAATACGCAGCAGAGCTTGTTTCTAAACTTGATGATGATCAAGGCACGAAGATTCGAGAGCGCGCATTGGATGCGACATCGTTAGGCGTTTCACTGCAAGCCAAGAATCGTCAGGAAGCCAACGACGCCGGCTATGTGGAACCGCATCTTTGGACAGGTGTGGGACGTGCACGTTCTGGGTGTGGCGCAGCACTGGTTGGCTCTACCGATCAAGTCTTAAGTGAAATTGAGGCGTATCAGAAAATGGGCATTCGCTCGTTTATCTTTTCGGGTTATCCGCATCTGGACGAATGCAAGTCTTTCGGTGAACGCGTATTGCCTCAGTTGAAGACCTGTTCATTGCCTGAAGTGTATGGACGCGTCCCTAGCGAGCCACCACTGGTTCCACTCGCAGCCGGCGAGCGTGTGTAGTGAGCGAGTTCGAACCGAATGCTGACAACAAGCGCCAGCTGCGTAACGCGCTTGGTCAGTTTGGCACCGGTGTAACGATAGTGACGGCCGTTTATGATGGCCGCCCTGTGGGCATAACAGTCAACTCATTTACGTCGGTGTCCTTAGACCCGGCTCTTGTATTGTGGGCACCGGCAAAAGCCTCGTTAAGGTTTGATACTTTCGAGGCGGCCCCGCACTTTGCCATTCATGTATTAGAACAATCGCAAACAGAGCTTGCGTCCTTGTTTGCGCGCGATGCCGAGTGTTTTGAC
>CAZCKD010000361.1:0-2298 GCA_964498925.1 uncultured Granulosicoccaceae bacterium | reverse complement strand
TTAGCCGAATATCTGCTGAGCTTGCTGAAGAACAAACTGTCGGAATATCTCTGCCCGGGGACTGAGACGAATGTCTTTCCGGTGAACCAAGTAATAACCATCGGTGGATTCTTCAGAGTCTGAAAACAAGCGCACCAACCTGCCACTGCTTAGCTCCTCTGACAACGCTTGCACAGACACTAATGCAACTCCCTGCCCGTTAAGTGCAAGGTTGTAGAGCATGTTGCTGTCTTGGCAAACAACGCCACGACTACCATCAATATTGTTGAGCCCTCGGGCAGCCAACCACTCTCCCCACTGGTCATAGTTAATTTCATGCAGCAGTGTGTACTTTCCTAGATCATCGGGTTGATTAAGGCCGGGTCTCTTAGCTAACAGTTCCGGAGAGCAAACCGGCACGATATTCATGGGCATAAGAAATTCCGCTTCCATTCCCGACCAACTTCCCGAACCGCAGCGAATACCCAAGTCCACCTTATGTAATTGAAAATCCAGAATCTCTCTGGCCGGCATCAGGTGAAGATCGATACTGTGCTCCGCCCAGAATTGTCCTAATTTCGGCGCGAGCCAAAAACTACCGAGCGAAGGGGGCAAGGTAATTCTGAGTGGATCCTGCACGGAAGTCGCGCCCGGTTTCAGTTCGCGACTGATCTGATCAAGTCGATCGAATAACTCGGTCGTTACAGCCCGCAAACGGATACCTGAATCTGTTAGCGCTAGATCTCGGGACGTGCGATCAAACAATTTCTGTTCAAAGTGCCCCTCCAATAATCGAACCTGATGGCTGATTGCCGTTTGCGTGACGTGCAGTTCCTCTGCCGCTTTGGTAAAGCTGCCGTGACGAGCACCTGCATCGAACGCCAGTAGCGCCTTAAGCGGGGGGAGTTGCCGATCTCTACTCATGAATATTTCTCATGACAGGTGAATTGTTGTCATTTGATAGTCACCACTAAAGTGCCGATTATTATAGCTCCAAATCAGAAAAGGAGACATTTCATGACTCATCGATCCATGCAAGAAATACATATCGACTCCTTAGCCCTAGCAGCAGGTGTAACACCTCCGGCGCACATGGCCGTGTCTCACCCCAGATGGGTTTCCAAACCCTCAAAGAAAAGGACCAACCGCCTTTTTAGCTGGGCAATCAACCATTTTTCAGTACTTTGCCGGCAAACGGCATCGTGCGTAGAGCAAGAGAAACTCACACAGGAGACAGCATCATGAACCGTTCACCCGACTGTTTAATGGATGCGGGTTGCGTCCGGGCCCCCGGCGTCCAGAATTCGCAATTTTCACATCAACAAGGTTGGGGTGTAAAAGAGAGGATCAACAAAATCGCTAACACCTTAAGTCTCTGGAACGAGCGTTCGCGACAAAGGAAGGAGCTGAAGGTTTTAGCACACCACCCTAAAGTGTTGAAGGATATCGGGGTGTCGCGCTACGACGTGCAGCGCGAGAGTCGCAAGCCATTCTGGCGTGCTTGAGTGCCTGAAAATCTGAGTACCCGGCAATTCTACTAAGGATGCCGGGTATTCGAATAAGGAAGTACTCAACGCCGTCGTATCTTCCACTAGTGACTCATGCCCGAGCGTAATTTGGTATGTTGGAAAGCAGTTCAGGCGAATATATTTTATGACATTTCAAGTTTGGTTAACTTTTGCAGTGGCCTACACCATCATCTCAGTGATTCCCGGGCCAAGCGTCGCAGTGGTATTAGCACAGTCACTGTCCCGAGGCCTTGGAGCTGGTTTGTTCTGCGTTTTGGGCGATGTCATGGGTGGTATCGTTGTTATGTCGTTGTCCTACGCTGGACTTGGCGTGATTTTGCAGGTATCTAGCGAGTTATTCCAATTAATTAAATGGCTAGGTGTCGCCTATATGGCCTATCTAGGTATCACTCAGATTATCCAGGCCCAGAAGCTAGCAGAATCAGATATTCAGCTGAAAGCAGTGTCGCAAAGCAGTTGGGTTAGCTTATACACGGGCTTTGTAACTGGCGTTCTCAATCCAAAAGCCATCATCTTTTATGTCGCTTTTTTTGCTCAATTTATCAATACCGACCAAGAGACTTTGCCGCAATTTTTAATTCTGGCCATCACGTCAACGATTATCGTGGCCGTTGTCCTTGGCTTTTATGCAGTGCTAGCGTCTCGACTTAGAAAATCAATGCAAAGCTTGAATGCAAGAAAACGGATGGGATACGTTGGTGGATCGTTTCTCCTTGGAGGAAGCGCGCTTTTGGCAACGTCAAAATAGCTCTGCAGTTAGGAGCTGTACTAACTTGTATATAAGTCATAT
>CAZCKD010000360.1:0-2314 GCA_964498925.1 uncultured Granulosicoccaceae bacterium | reverse complement strand
ACTAAATCCGGGTTTCCAATGAGTACCGGCCTTGGCTTACGTGCAAGAGACTCTTCCAACAGCTGTTGTCTCTGCGAAGTCCAAGCCCCCACACCTAGTAAAACAAAACCATCGCATCGGTCATAAACAGCGGGATCTTCACCTAGCAGCTCATTGGAGGCCGCCAACATAGGCAACTCGGAATCAGGCAAGGCCGAGAATCCCCAATGCAGTTCTTGCAGGCTTTTCATTCCAACCGCCAAAGCATCACGACTAGATATCACTTCCGCAGCAGCGAATTCCATACCCCAGCGCTTGTACTTTTCGCAAGTGCGAGTCGCTGGGAATGTTGCGCCATTGGTTAGCACTCGCAGCTCTTTACCCATCGCTCTTAGCGTATTGATGCGATCCACCGCACCCGGCACAGTATCGGCGCCGACATTCAACACACCAAAACCATCTAAGACAAAGCAATCAATGTCATCGCAAAGATCTTGAAGATTATTGCGAACAATAGACTTTGCAGGAAATGACGCTTCGGGTAAGCGATCTCGAATTTCCTGATAACGAGCAATCGCGTCTTCGGCAGAAGGCAAGTTCGTTTCACTCATGAATCGTTACTACCCTATCCAGATACGCGCATTTTCAAACATGCGTAACCATGGTCCGTTTTCTTCCCACTCAGGTGGTGTCCAGGAGTTGGTTACGGTTCTGAAGACTCGTTCAGGATGCGGCATCATGATGGTGACGCGTCCATCTTCGTTACACAACCCCGTCACACCAAACGCAGAGCCATTAGGGTTTAAGGGGTACGCTTCAGTCATATGACCATTGTTGTCGACAAAGCCCATGGATACGGCCGCCTGCGAAAGAGATTCCGTGTCATCGAACACGGCTCGCCCTTCACCGTGTGCCAACGCAACCGGTAAGCGGGAACCCACCATGTCAGTGAACAACAAGGATGGTGAATCATAGATTTCGACAGTAGCAACACGTGCTTCAAACTGCTCTGACTCATTCCGTTCAAACCGCGGCCACATCTGCGCACCGGGAATCAAGGTTTTAAGTTGGGACATCATCTGACAACCATTACAGACCCCCAGAGAGAAGGTATCTTCCCGATGGAAAAATGTCTGAAACATATCCGACATGGCTTCGTTATATAAAATGGACTTAGCCCATCCACCACCCGCACCCAAAACATCGCCAAAAGAAAAACCACCGCAGGCAGCTAAGCCTTTAAAGTCCGACAAATCACGACGACCTTCAAAAAGATCGCTCATGTGAACATCGACAGGATCAAAACCTGCCCGATGAAAAGCCGCGCCCATTTCGATATGACCATTAACGCCCTGCTCTCTCAGAATGGCAACTGCTGGTCTATGTGTATTTATTTGAGGCGCAATCTCAATCAGTGAGTTTGACGGATCAAACGTGATACGCGGAGACAAACCCGGATCATCGCCACGGCTGATCAGCTCCAACTCTTGGTCAGCAGACTTAGGGTTGTCCCTCATTTTCTGCATGTGATAGCTGGTTTGCCACCACTGCCTGCGAAGCTCTGCAACAGGTTGGCTAAACGCTAGATCACCGCCCTGCCAGATTTCTAAATCCCGAACGTCGTGCAGTGTACCGATGACATGAACAAGATCACCCAAACCGTGTTGTTCGAACACAGCCATTGCTTCAGCATATTGATGAGACCGAATTTGTAAAACGCCGCCTAACTCTTCATTAAATAAAGTAGCAACCAGATCATCCGGCAAGCTATTAAGATTGATCTTTAAACCGGTATTCGCTGCAAACGCCATTTCAGACAAGGTTGTAAACAGACCACCGTCAGAGCGGTCGTGCCATGCCAATGCAGTTTGGTTATGAATGAGGGTTTGCAAAGCATTAAACAATCCTTTCAACAATGCCGCATCATCAACATCTGGCACATCGGATCCGACCTGCTCATAAACTTGCGCCAGAGCAGAACCACCCATACGATTTTTGCCTGCGCCTAAATCGACAAACAAAAGGTCGGTTTCCCCAGCATCGCATCGAAGTTCAGGTGTTAACGTTTTGCGAACATCTCGAACCGCAGCAAACGATGAAACGATTAAAGAAACGGGAGCCGTTACTTGTTTGTCACCGCTCTCATCCTGCCACTTGGTTTTCATGGACAAGGAATCTTTGCCAACCGGAATGGCAATACCTAAAGCTGGCGCAAGCTCAAGACCCACTGCCTGAACAGCTTCGAACAAAGAGGCATCTTCGCCCGGATGACCCGCAGCTGCCATCCAGTTAGCGGATAGCTTTACATTGGAAACATCGCCGATATCAGCGGCGA
>CAZCKD010000359.1:0-2348 GCA_964498925.1 uncultured Granulosicoccaceae bacterium | reverse complement strand
ATGCACCCAGACATTCGTCTTGCTGTGGTGTTAATGCGATTCCGCTGCTGAGACGCGTATTAAGATCGAGTAGCGTTAAAGATACCTGCCGGTTGATACCAAGAATCAAACGCTCGAGGTCACTACCTTCTTCGACGTTCGGCACAAGCAGAGCTGTACCTGGATCGTTTGGATCATCGATAGGTTCATCTGTAGTATCGGGGTCGTCGGGGTCTTCCGTATTGCCCGGATTTTCTGGATCGTCCATAAGCCCGCCAGGATTGTCCGGGTTATCTGCGCCGTTGTCGGGATTTGTTGGATCGTCACCTTCCGTCGGTGTTGAATTGCCAGACGAACTGCATCCAGCGCTCAACAGCGTCAGACACGTGAAAAGGGAGATAAACAACAGTCGTATATTAGGCATCGAAGTCTTCCGAACACGGTAGGTGACTGAAAAGGGTATGAGCAGTTTACAATATATGCTCTGAAACGGCGCTTGTTGTGCCTAAATTGCCAACGTAATAGCCATGTTGAGATGAGAAGTGCTTTAATTCGGTATCGGAGCACAGTTTGGAAATGGTAATGACAACGGTAATTGATGGGAAAGCGGCAGCAGCGAAACTGCGTGAGGAATTAACGCATGTTGTTGCAGGTCTTAAGGAGCAACACGATGTAGTCCCCGGGCTTGCTGTTGTTCTGGTCGGAGAGGATCCTGCCAGTCAGGTCTATGTTCGAAATAAAGCAAAACAGACCGTCGAAGTGGGGATGAATTCTTACGAACATAAGCTTGCAGTAGATACATCAGAAGCTGATCTTCTAGCGCTGATTGACACGCTTAATAACGATGATGATGTGCATGGCATTCTGGTTCAACTCCCGTTGCCGTCTCACATAGATGAATTCAAAGTCATCAATTCAGTCAGCCACGATAAAGACGTTGATGGCTTTCATCTAGTCAATGTTGGCAGACTCAATACAGACGGTGGTGGCGTTGTGCCTTGCACGCCATTGGGCTGTTTGATGATGCTTAAAGAACAGCATGGTGACCTGACTGGCATGAATGCCGTTATCGTTGGTCGATCCAACATTGTTGGCAAACCCATGGCTGCGTTGTTACTGCAAGCCAACTGCACAGTGACAATCGCGCACTCTCGTACTAAAGATCTGGAAGGCTTGTGCCGCAGTGCAGACATTCTGGTTGCTGCTGTAGGGCGCCCACGTATGATCTCAGGTGATTGGGTCAAGCCGGGTGCAACCGTTGTTGACGTCGGTATTAACCGTATTGAAGAAGATGGAAAAAATCGTCTGGTCGGTGATGTCGATTATGACTCTGCCGCAGCTGTTGCTGGTGCGATTACGCCAGTGCCAGGTGGTGTGGGTCCCATGACCATTGCTTGCCTTCTTCACAATACCGTGCAGCAGGCAAAGCGCATAAAAGGCATTGCCTGAAGTCGCTCATCTCTTATTGATTAATACGGTTTGTTCGGGGTGCCGTATGGCATCCCGGCAGCACGTTAGCTCGAACGTTTAAATACCAAGCCCACTGTCCGGGCTTTGGCCCAGCGGGATAACGGCATCCGTCATCCACATGCCCTTGAAGTCACCCACTTGCTGCTTACCCAGTTTGAAGGCATAACCATATTCGGCACCAGTGTCTGTTTGCAGCCAAACGGCTTGTACGGCAACATCGTCACGAATCTCAATAGGGTCAAATCGCGCACCGGTATGATTGAGCATTTCCGGGAATCCGCGCTTAATCATTTGTGTGAATCGGGAAAGCGGTCCTGTACTGGCTTTATTGCCCGGAGAGGCGAACCGAAAAACGGTGACAATGCCTGAATCTTTGGCGTCGTTAGTTTCCAGTGAGTCAACCACGATATGGATCACTTCCTGGGCGCTAAGCTCGATACTGGGTGCAGACTCGGCAGGTGAAGAAGCCTGAGCTGAAAGGCACATCGATAGCGTCAGTATCAGGGCTGATACGCTTACAAGCCCCCGGGTTTTGATGACCGAGCAGCGGCTTTGAGTAGATAGTAATCTCATGGCGATTTTTCCTGTTCTCTCAATTGGACAAGCTGTAATCGTTTGTACGGAAACTGTCGTAGGGTTGGCCTTCTAAAATACGTCTAACAGCTATAATAGTGGTAGTAAGTGTCGACTTTATGGTATGCGAGCGTCTTTTGTGATTTCTGACGTGTTAACAAAGGTTTTCAAGCGATCACTCGTTGTCATTTTGGGTGTGATAATGCTTGGCTGTGCTCAAATTCCAGCCACTGTTAAAACGCCTGCACCGACACTCGATCCTGTTGTGCTGGGTATTTCCTCGGCCAATCAGAAACCGCTCTCATTAGACGATGCCCGTCATCTGT
>CAZCKD010000358.1:0-2373 GCA_964498925.1 uncultured Granulosicoccaceae bacterium | reverse complement strand
AACATGCCGCAGTCATTGAAAGCGCAGACACTCTGTGGCAAGAGTTTTCTGTCAACTTCACTTATCAAGTCAGCTTCTCCGATGATATTTTTAGCGATAGCAATTCTGTTCTTTTAGATGCTCTCTGCCAGCTGGAACCGACTAAGAATCACAAGGCTTGTATATTCATCGACGAAGGTGTTCTCGGCGCTCTACCTAATCTTATTTCTGAGATAACGCGTTACTTTAAAACGCATGAGTCTCAGTTAACGCTCGCAGGACCACCGATTGTTATGCCAGCCGGTGAGGGAATTAAGACGCACCCTTCCCACGTTACTCACATGCAAAAGATCGTCGCAAAACAAAAAATCGATCGTCATTCATACATCATTGGCATTGGCGGCGGTGCTCTGCTCGATGCTGTCGGCCTGGTAGCGGCCACATCTCACCGTGGCATCCGTCATGTGCGAATTCCGACAACCGTTCTGGCACAGAACGATTCTGGAGTTGGTGTTAAGAATGGCGTAAACCTGTTCAACCAGAAAAACTATTTGGGCACATTCGCACCACCCTTTGCTGTTATTAACGACTATCGGTTTATAGAAACGCTAAGCGATAGAGATAAACTGGCCGGTATCTCAGAAGCCGTCAAAGTGGCTCTGATTCGGGATACTGAATTTTTTACATGGATCGAGGACAACGTACATGCCTTGAGTGTGTTCGAACCCGATGCCATGAGATACATGATTCGACGTTGCGCTGAATTACATATGCACCAGATTGCGCAGGGCGGTGATCCCTTCGAGCGAGGCAGCGCACGTCCTTTAGATTTCGGACACTGGTCGGCGCATCGGCTTGAGTCCATGACCCAACATCAAATCAGACATGGAGAGGCAGTCGCTATTGGCATTGCCCTGGATAGTCGCTATTCGGTAGCCAATGCCCTACTGCCTTCCGGATACGATGATCGAATTTGTGATCTTCTGAAAAACCTTGGTTTCAAATTATTTCACCCAGCTCTAAAAACCACAGCACCCTCCGGCAAGTTAACCATTGTTGAAGGACTGAATGAATTTAAGGAGCACCTGGGTGGTGAACTGACAATTACTTTATTGGCGGATATTGGCGTAGGCGTAGAAGTCCACGAAATGGACGAGACGCTCATTGAGCAATCGTTGGAATGGTTAGGAGCGCGAGCAAACGCAAACAGCGTCCCTTTCAATAGGGATAGCAGCAATGATATTCGACAGAATAATTCCACTCAATCCGAGACGCCTGCCAATAACGTTGAAACGATTTTTATTAAAGAAGGCTTGGCAACCGAACTAAACACGCAGGCAGTACTCGCTCATCTAAGCCGTTGGTTACAAGACAGAATCAGCGATGAGCATTTCGATTGGTTGAAGAACAGACTGTTGTTGCTCAAAAGCGAATCCTTTGAGAGAGATCTCTATATCACCCTCGGACTGATTCCCCGAAAGCTTGGGAAACAGGATTTAAATTTAAGCGAGAACGACATCACTGATGCCCAACGAGATTGTGGAAGGGATTGGGATCCGTCGGAATGGACAGTTGATGCGGCGGCGCGCTGTCTAGTCATCAGTAGCTTACAAAGCTATAGTCCCGGGCGTTTCCATGAGACATTCGCTGAGCTATGTAAAACGGCCGAATTAAAAGAATCCATTGCCTTCTATCGGTGCACCTCCATTCTGAAAACAATTGACGGATTGGAAGACACCATCGGCGCTGGACTTCGCACACACGTTCGGGCCATCTTCGAAGCCATTGCGCACAACAATCCGTATCCGAAACTACATTTCTCAGAAAATCGCTGGAACCATATGGTTTTAAAAGCGTTGTTTATAGAAAGCCAGCTATGGCCTATTCAAGGACTGGATGAGCGGGTCAACCCTGAACTTGCGCTCATATTATGCGACTATGCTCACGAACGATGGGCAGCAGGTCGAGCAGTGACACCTGAACTATGGCGGTGCGTCGGAAGATACGCTGAGGGCAGTATGCTCAACGATTTGCACAAAGTGCTGGAAAGTGAAAATCCTTTGGACCAAAAAGCAGCACTATTGGCCCTATTAGACAACCCTCAAACAAGCAAGGACACTCTTAAGAGCCAACATCCACAGTGGTGTTCTGATATTGAACAAGGCCAACTCACGTGGGACTTTGTGGGAAAACTCAGCTCTGATCTGCAGTGATTAAAAGCTGTTGACCTAGCCATAAAAGAACAGGGAAGAAAGTTAGAAGTGATTTGAATTTGTGGCGCTACGTATTATTCCTAAGGAATAGCTAACAAGCCCACAACGACAAGCAGGCTGCCCTAGCACTTACTATAATTAGCCCTTCAACACTTTGAAGGCTAGCTTGCCCATGATGTTC
>CAZCKD010000357.1:0-2431 GCA_964498925.1 uncultured Granulosicoccaceae bacterium | reverse complement strand
CAGCGCAAGATTCAATAACGTCTAATTTCTGAGCAACATGAGTCAGCGGACTTATTGAGTTGCAATGCGCAACTAGAATTCGATGATGTAAGGAGTATCAAACCAGTGCTCCTCCAGATTTTTTCCTGATCCTATTCTGTCAACCACGGCAAACAGGCCGTTTCCTTGGATGGGTGTGAGCACGGCATGCCAGACGTTCCGATGGTAATTGACACCCTGAGCACCATCAGTGATAAAAGCTGAAGGCGTCTTAGGACGGCCCGAATCATCTTCAGCCACGATAACGAGAAAAGGTGAGCTCGATAAGGGAATAAAAGCCTGACTCCCTTCAGGGTGCCTTTCCATCATGGCCAGATTCAACGGAGAGGAATAGGGTTTCGCCTCGAAGATACTGATACCCGCACGTCCATCCGCGAAATCCATTTGAGCCAGGTCGCTATATCGTTGGCAATTGCCCTGATTTATCGTAACCGTCGGGGTTTCCTGCACCTCTAAAACGTCCCCGAATGTCGAAAAGCGCTCGTTGTTCAGCTTCTCAATAGTAAGCAATTGTTTTTCCATGATAATTTCAGTTTTACCGATATCCAATAAGAACTTAGCCAGGGATTATTCCGGAAAGGTCCACCTGACTTATTTAGCACAAACAGTCGTCCAGACTATCCATTCTGGTAATTGACCAAGCAGCGATAGTAAGCAATGGTACGTCTCCGGATGAAAAGGACAAAGATGTAGGGATGAACATTCTGCTCGTAGAAGATCACAGACTGGTGGCTGACGCCATGCAAGTCATGCTAAAGGAAATTAACCCGGCGTCATCAGTCTCTGCTTGCTACTCGACACTCAACGCATTAACCATCATCGACTCGGGTCGCAAATTTGATCTGGTCATCACGGATCTATTGATGCCGGGGATTGACGGAATCGGCTTATTAATCGGTTTGAAAAACCGGGACGCTTCAATACCAGTGGTTATTCTTACCGGCTCAGATGACGAAAATCACGTTCGCATGGCGCTCGACAACGGCGCTTCCGGATTCATCCCCAAAACCTTGCCTGCCGCGGAGATGGTTGCAGGGCTTCAGCAAGTGGTCGCAGGGGGAACCTTTTTTCCGGATCGAATTATGAAATCCGGTCATTCCAACCCGGCATCTGAACGAAGAACAGATACTTCCAGCGACGCACAGGTGAAACTAGGTAAGAAACAGTTGAACGTGCTGCAACTGATGGCAGACGGCAACTCCAACAAACAGATCTCTCAAATTGTCGGAATTACCGAAGCTACGGTTAAGTATCACTCATCTCAACTGTTCAAACTCTTAGGCGTTAAAAACAGAACCTCTTGCGTTCGCGAAGCACAAAGAAGAGGTCTGATAAATACTTTTGAAGAGCCGTCCGATTAAGTAGGAACAGACCGCTAAGCGCTTGCTGCCCCACCGTCGAGACTGCTCGAAAATCGCGTAGACATGATGCGATAAACAAGCAGTGCGAAGGCAGCAACCGCCCATTTAACGCCCAGGTCACCTGTTGCCCATTGCATCCATGGCAGGCCGGTTCCGATAAACGCAATGCCGAAAAACAATGCGGTATCGACAATTGAGCTGATGGCGGAGGAAACGCTTGGTGCGATCCACCAGCTACCGCGACGTAAACGGTCGAATATGAACACATCCAGCAACTGAGCAATCAGGAATGCGGTACCGGAGGCAATAGCGATTCGGGTCTCTATGGATTCAACAGATAGAGAGATGATGACACCGATAGCAAAGCCGACGTATACGACTTTTCGGGCGATAGCCGCACCGTGAAATCTGTTTACCAGGTCGTTGATGAGAAACGCCAACGGATAAGTAAGCGCGCCCCAGACCAACCAATCGTTTATCGGAATATTGACAAGGTAGTTGGATGCGCCAACAACGATGGCCATCGCTGCGACTGCCCACCACGGAAAACGTTTAGTCAATTTGAAATCCCCGAAAAAACGGGGATTGTAACAAAGGAAACCCGTCGTAACCCTTTATCGAGTGACCTTATAGGACAATGGCACCGGAAAAGTACGAACTTGAACACCTTCCGGGGGCTTTGGCATCGGGGAGGCATTTTTAAGCGTAGCCAGTGCAGCCTTATCCAAGAGAGAACTACCGGAGGATTGAACAATTCGGGAGGCGACAACCCGTCCCGAATCATCAATGGTGAACTCAGCCGTCACCACCCCTTCCAATTTTCTGCGCAAAGCTCTTTTCGGATAGCTGTGCGAACGTAGGATCCAGTCCTGCAACAACAATCGGTAGTCCTCGACCCCGGCTTGGGTCTGCGACACAGACGAGGCCGCTGCATTTCCGGCCCGCGTCGTCGAAGGCTCCGGCTCTGAGGGCTCAATTCGCTCTGATTCCGACTTCGGTTCTGGCTTCGGTTCTGGCTTCGGTTCTGGCTT
>CAZCKD010000356.1:0-2452 GCA_964498925.1 uncultured Granulosicoccaceae bacterium | reverse complement strand
TTGACTGATTTCGAGATCCGAATAGCCATTTTGACTTTTAAACTGGTGATACATATCGATGTGCATATCGTTTACGAGCGGATCCTCGAAACGCACTTTTTCACTCAAAATAAGAACACCACCGGGATGCAAGGCATCCGCGATTTTCTGCATCAGGGATTGGCGCGCTTCCACGCGTACAAATTGCAGCGTGAAATTCATTGCTACCACAGACGCGTTTTGCAGTGGGTGGGCTTCCAAATCTGCTTCATGCAAAATGATCGGCACAGGGTGCTCTGCAGGTGTTGCATCGCTTGCCGTGTTTATCAGTACCCGGCTGGCTTCGATCATTGCGCTCGCGTTGTCGACAGCGTGAATCTCACATCCGGCAACAGATGTGTCCGAGCTTGTCGCGAGTGCATCACGCATTGCGATGGAGGTTGCGCCGAGTGAGGACCCTAAATCGTAGAGCCGGGTATTCGGTTTAACGTAACGGGAGGCTAATAGTGCGGACTGCGTGATGATGGATTCATAGCCGGGTACGGAGCGTCTCAGCATATCCGGGAATACATCGACCACCGCCTGATTAAATCGAAATCCTTCGATATCGCCGAGTGGGCGGGAGAAAATGGAATCTCTTTTGGGCATAGGTACGGTGCGGCCACCAACTATTGGTAGCCGCTAGTTTATATCAGATGCAGGGCATCTCTATGACAAGATTTGAGCAGGTGTTTAACCGAAGCGATGCTCGAGCGTGTTGTGCAGCGTCATCATCAGTTCTTCAGTCGTCTCCCAATCAATGCAGGCGTCTGTAATCGAAACGCCGTAAGCCAAATCTTTGGGATCTTTCAGGCTCTGATTGCCAGCATTGATGTGTGACTCGAGCATGATGCCGATGATTGAACCGTTACCGGCTGCAAGTTGCTCAGCAACGTTCTGTGCCACCAACGGTTGTCTTGCATGATCTTTATTAGCGTTTGCATGAGAACAATCGATCATGATGCGACGAGGTAGTTTGGCTTTATCCATCGCTTCTTCTGCGATCGCTACATTGACAGAATCGTAGTTCGGGCCATCATTGCCACCACGAAGAATGACATGGCCATACGCATTGCCTTTTGTCTTTAAGACAGTGACTTTACCGCGGGAATCGATACCCAGAAAGCTGTGTGGATTCGCTGCGGATTGCATAGCGTTCAGGGCAACTTCCAATCCACCGTCAGTACCGTTTTTAAATCCAACAGCCGTAGATAGGCCACTGGACATTTCTCTGTGTGTTTGTGATTCTGTAGTTCGTGCACCGATCGCTGACCATGTGAAGAGATCAGAAAGATACTGTGGGCTGATCGGATCCAGGGCTTCTGTTCCAGTGGGCATGCCCAGCTCTGCCAGCCACACCAGCAATTCACGGGCTTTTGCTAAACCGGAATCGATGTCAAAGGAATCGTCAAGGTTAGGATCATTGATAAGTCCTTTCCAACCGACGGTCGTTCTGGGCTTTTCAAAATAGACACGCATGACCAACTCAATGCGATCGGATACTTTTTCTCGCAAGGCCAACAATTTTTTGGCGTAGTCTTTTGCCGTATCCACATCATGAATAGAACACGGACCGACGACTGCCAGTAAGCGCTTGTCTTTTCCGTCCAGTATGGCTTCGACAGCGGCACGGCCATTTTCGATCGTCTGACTACAATTTTCCGAGCGTGGATAACGTTGTCTCAGTTCGTCAGGCGTAACGAGGGTTTCCTCGCTCAAAATATTGGTGTTTGAAAGGGGCCTATTAAGGACAGCAACATTGGAACTGTGACTCATTTTTACTATTACTCACGAAATGGACGAACAAGTGAAGCCGAAGAGTACACCAGGCTAGGGTTCGCGTATATCCCATCCCGCTTTGTAGGGTCTAATTAGTCGCCTCGATTGAGTACCAGTCCATTCTGGGACGCACTAAGCTGTGCTTTTCCCGATAAGAGCGCCTCTAAATCGTCTCCGACTAATGGATCTCTCCAGCCTTGAAGCGCGTCGCGACCATCACCAGTGACCATTTTTTCCAGTAACTTCTGGGGGACCAGTAACGTGGGCGCAATCCCTAAGTCTGCTGATTTTTGATAGGTCCAAGCCGTCAGCAACTGAAGCTGTGCCAGCTTCTGAGCATTGAGTTTTTGTTTACGCTTGAACGGTGGGTGAGGCTCAGGTGTGCTCTGAACGGCGGAGACGACAATGTCCACTATTTCTTGAGAAAACCGGTCGCGGGTTTTTCTATCCAGACTACGGATATGCGCTAGCTCACTGACAGAGTCCGGTTGTTGTTGGGCAATGCTGATAACAACATCGTCTTTCATTAGCCAATTTCGAGGTTGATTGGTCTCTCGTGCTCTTATCTCCCTCCATTTAGCCAGGTGCTGAATGACAGAGAGCGTTGGGCCTTTATAGCGCTGTACGTTTCTTATTTTCTTCCAGCGATCGCCAG
>CAZCKD010000355.1:0-2460 GCA_964498925.1 uncultured Granulosicoccaceae bacterium | reverse complement strand
AAACCGTTCGCCCATAGCGTGAGTTCAGGGTTCGACTGGTCTCAATCTGAAGACGTCTTTGATTGGATTGAAAAACACTGCGAATCGGTGAATATTCAGTCTGTTGTTTTCCAAATTCCCTGGGAAAACGACGCCACGCAGCTTCTGATTAGAATGAACGAACGCTTTCGCACGCTAAACTATAAGTGTTTAGTCAACCTTCGATTAGCTCCAAGTAATCCTGCTGAGAGCAACTTCGATGATGAGGCCATCAACGCTCGAGTTGTTGAGGCTATCGCGACGACTGACAGACTTCCGCATGTGTCCCTTCAACTAGATACTTTTGAGGACTTGGACCGAGGTTACTCCCCGCGTCACGGATTAATTGACCGATTACATAATTGCCGAACTGTGGGACAATCTTTGATAGCGAAATAGCAGCCCTATCATCCAAATGAAAGAGTGCATTGCTGAATTGTCGACCCACTGCTCCAAGGACAAATCGACGAGCTATAACTAAGCCGCAAATACCCAATCGTCCATGGTTTCTTCTATGGGCGGTTGCTTGGCCTGTAGCGATCGGTACTCCTTTGCCATTTTGGATTCCTCAATTCCCATCAATATCCATTTACCATCGACAAAGGAAAGCGTCCAAAGCTCTGTTGGCTTGTCAGTTAACTGGGTCCCTTTGATCACATCGCCAGATTTTTCTACAAAGGACTTCTTTATTTTGGCTTTTATGCAAAGCACGATTGTGGATCCTTCATGCTGCTTGCCATCAAGGTTTTTGTGTTCAAAATAGATTGGATCATTTGAGATAATCTTCATTACCTCAGTTGTTTGAAAAAAACCTTCTTGCTCCAAGGACTCACTCTGAATCTGCTGCAAGTGCTGCCAACCCCATTTGTCCATTTTATCGCTCATCATAGATAAATCGCGTTTATTCCAACACGCGAAAAATTCTTGGTATAACGATTCACCGCGACCCTTTATATGAGGCCACATAAAACTCTCATTATTTGACGCGACATAGGATAAATCTCGATGTGCTTTTTTCTTTGATTGGCTATGACGTTGCTTGGAGTAGACCCAGAACGGGAAAATAACAAACCAGAAGAACCAACATAAGCCGAGATATAGCCTCCCCAGATAGCTTTCCATCAGCCAGTCGGCTGTTGCTCCCGGTTCAAAGTGCGGATGAGCAAAACCAGCGCTTGAGAATGTCAATAGAAGGAATAAAGACGGGATCAGTATCAATTTAAATCGCATAATTCTGAACAGAAGCTACAGCTACAGAACTAGCGGCTGGCGCTCGGAATTATTTGGAATTGCAGATACCTTTTGGGAACCGACCGACACAAACCGTTTAAAACAAACTTCCTTGCGCAGGCTCAACCTGCTCCCCCGGCCCATGCCATTGATATAAATCGAGATTAATTTTCTCGTTTGTGATTATTACGCCCTCGCCGACTAACAGATGCTTCTGTTCAGCGGCACCTGATTTATGACTGATTTTTCCTTGAGAATTAATCACTCTCTGCCACGGCACATCCTGCGGGCATGTGGACAGTGCTGAACCAACCCAGCGCGATGCGGAAATCTTATAGTCTTCATCACTAATCCCATCAGGCTTGGGTAGTGTCTTCATAATTTGACCGTAGGTGGCTACCTTTCCAACCGGAATCTGTCGGACTAGCTCCCATACCTGCTGGTCATAGAGATTTTTATTCGGGGGTGGAGCGTAGTTCATGAGTGTGGCGCCAGCGCGGGAAGCATTCACACTTAGTCTAACTGCAAATGCACCTGCTTTACACGTTCGACTAGAATTGGGGAGAACCCGATCCGTTAGCAAATTCCGGATATTACGAAAAGCCACCCGCTCACATGGAACGGATGGCTTTTCTTACTACTAAGCAAAGCTTAAGACGCGGTGCAATACTATGCACACGCTAACTTCACCGAACTAGCTATCAGACACAACCAGTTTGTAGTCAAGTGTTGAATTAAGCGGGCATGAGTAGACGTACTCACCATCAACTAACGTAATTTCATAGTCTTTGGTGACACCTGTTGCCAGACCACCGCCAGATACTCTAGGCAGTCGTACTTTGTCTAAGACACTTTCACCACGCAGGTAAAAACCAAGAGGATATTCAACGTCTTTGTTTGTCACTCTAAAAATGTATTTGCCTGGCTTAAGCTCAATCGTTTTAGCGGCTGCTAATCGATCATCACCTGACTGGCCATGAATTCTTTCACAGTCGGCTTTAGTCGATGACTCAAAGTTGTGGTCGATGTCATTTTCACTTTCAACGAATTGACAATTGACCTGAGTCAATTCGATTATTTGCACATCTTCTGCTGCTGCATTTCCGAGATAGCCAGCAGCGGAAACGGCTATGGCCGCGCTGAAAAGAGAACTCTTAATAGTTGACATTTTTACGCGGGATATCAGTTTCATTACTTCGTCCTTTCCTGTTA
>CAZCKD010000354.1:0-2471 GCA_964498925.1 uncultured Granulosicoccaceae bacterium | reverse complement strand
AGGGATATCGGCTGTAGCCGTCATCGGCTCGATAAACGGATGCAGCTTAGCCAAGCGGGCACTTGAGGAGATCTTTTCAATGCCCCGTCTATCTCTTTGCGTGAAATACAGGTTCACAGCCGCCAAGTTTATCGATTCAATAACTCGCTCCTGAGTGTGTTCCCAGAATCCTTGAGAGCGGCGGGCTGAATAACTCGCCTCTGCAGTCACGTAGGGAACATCAAATGCCTGACATAATTGCGGTCCGAGCAAATCCGGGCTTTTATAGTAGGGGTGGTAACAAAACCAACACGCAGGCGCCCCAAACTCTTCCCACCGCTTCTTGATAACCGCTATTTCAGCGCTGGCATCATCCAGCAACTGCTGGTTTTTGACATCATCATGCGGGTCAGCAGCTCTAGAACGTAGCTGTGAAACAACATCGACGGTAAAACCACTGTCTCTCAATATTTGCATCAGAGATCTCGCCATCAGTCGATCGCCAGACGGCACGGAAAAGTCGGGCGATTTTAGTGGGGCATAGAAAGCTATGTGTTTTCCGTTCACGAATTAGCACCGCTGTTTCTACCGAGAATAAATGTCACTGACACCCGAAGTCTTACGCCCATGGTAACAGTCAGTATCGATTACCGGCTTTAAGTTCTCTTCACAAAGTGACGTATCGGCGTTAACCTTCACCGCATGCATGCCAGCCAACCGTCAAAAGTCGCCATCATCGCCGATGCTCATCTACATGATATTCATGCGAACTATGATGGTGCCACTACAACACTTGGCGAACAGTCACTGACGCTGCGTTCCTGGGCCGATACCAGACGATCTTCCCGCGTGTTTAATGAAAGCCGCGACGCCTTGATTGCAGCACTTGACGACATCGTTAACCGTGATATCGAAATAGTCATATTGCTGGGTGATTATTCCGATGACGGGCAAATCGAAGCCACACGCAAGTTGGTTGAATTACTTAACCAATATAGAACCCGACATGGCTTATCGTTTTTCGCCATTCCCGGTAATCATGACTACTACGGCCCAAAAGGCAAACACCAATCGACCCGATTTTGCGAATCTGCCAGTCGGACCGTTCTCGTCACCAGCGACCCGGATGTTGCTGACATAGAAGCCGACACCGCTGTATTAACGAACAAAATGTATTGTCCCGGTGCGCCGGAGGGATTACTTCCCATGACGGATTTCGGTCTTACACGAAATAGTCGGTATCTTCATTGGGAAACACCTTTCGGCGATGACGATGCATTGGAATCCAGAGAATATGAAGCAAGCTCTGCCGACGGAAATACGGTTTATGCCTTAACCGATGCTTCTTACCTGGTAGAACCCGTACCGGGGCTATGGCTACTCATGCTAGATGCCAATGTATTTGAACCTAGAAATGGTCAGTGGGAAATCTCTCAGAAAAAGGCTTTTATCGATAGCTCTGATGCAGGATGGAGTTCTGTCATCCGTAACAAACCCTATCTGTTGGACTGGATAAAATCCGTCAGTCAGCGAGCTGATGAACACAGTAAATCCTTGTTGGCTTTCTCACACTACCCGGCTATCACCACCTGCTCCGACCCTTTAAATGTGCATGAGAAGCTTTTTGGCGACAACGAGTATTCCAGACGCCAACCTAATAAAGAGGTAGCCAACCAGCTGAGTCAGCTGGGTTTGAAAATCCACTTTGGCGGCCACATGCACGTCGCCGGCATCCAATCAGTTGCAGTCAAAGGCGCTACATTGACCAACATTGCCGTCCCGTCGCCGGTAGCCTACCCCCCCGGTTACGCCATGCTCGAAACTGTATCCGATCAATGCAAAATAGACATCATGTCCTTAGACAAACTGCAGACATCTAATCAGTTAATGGATTTCTATCGTCAGCAAATCAAAGCATCTGGCGCGCAGGACGATGCTGCATTGAACGCTAAAAACTACGGAGAGTTTCTTTACTTGCGTCAGTACTCTCGGGTCATTGACAAACATTTGAAAAAAGATTGGCCAAAGGCAATCGCGGCAGCTGTAATGCAAACGAGTACAGCTGATTTACTCCATTTGTTCATCATGCAAACGAATGCGGCACAGCCTGCGGTGCTGGGCGAATACACTGATGTAGATCAGGAACTCAATCGTGCTACGCGTGTTGAGCTTCTGCAAAAAAATCAACTCGATATGGATACGCTAACAGCGTGCTCAATGATTGATCTAATTGTGGATTGGTACTGTTTACGTGATGGAAACGCTGCGGCCAAATCTTATATCGATACTCGTAGGCTACGTATTTACCGTTTTCTATCCGCGCAGTTCGGAAATGAAGCGCCGAGCACTATCAACAACGATGCTGACTATTTCTCAGCACTTTTGGGCTTGATGAAGAGTTTTTTAAACGAACTGGAGTCAAGCACAAACTCAACGATTTTACCGCTAGCGCCGGAGCAATAGAGAGATAACCGCGCACTAACGAGCTTGAC
>CAZCKD010000353.1:0-2477 GCA_964498925.1 uncultured Granulosicoccaceae bacterium | reverse complement strand
CCCAATCTCTGTCCGTGACCGGTAGTCCAAGTAGTTCGTCGCGTACGGCGCCGCCTACGAGAAACTTTTGCATCAGTATCTGTCAATATATTGGGGCATATCTGAATGTTACACTGCTGCAAAGATTGTGTGACGTAAACAACGGTACTTACGCAAATGCTGAATCGCTGGCGCAACAGAGCTACGAAAAAAATTGTCTTTATTAGCGTCTGTGCATGTGCGCTGCTAATCAGTGGCTGCTCCACAGTCGGGTACTATTCTCAAGCCGTTACCGGCCATCTCAAGCTGATGAATGCTCGGCAGTCTGTTGATGATTTGCTGGCCGATGAGCAAACAGATCCCGAACTGAAATCTAAACTTCAAACACTCGTCGATGCGCGGGAGTTTGCGGTGTCAGACCTGTTGCTGCCTGAAAATGACAGTTATAGTACCTACGTTGAGACAGGCCGGAGAGCTGTAACCTGGAATGTTGTGGCAACACCTGAGTTTTCCATGCAGCCGAAAATCTGGTGTTTTCCGGTGGCTGGCTGCGTCAGCTATCGCGGCTACTTCGACCTTAAGGAGGCTGAGCACTACGCCGCCGATTTGGCCGAAAATTCATTTGATGTGACTGTCGGTGGTGCTTCTGCGTATTCCACTCTAGGCTGGTTTGATGATCCGATCCTGGACACGATGCTTAGAGGAGGAGAGATTCGATACGTCGGTACTCTGTTCCATGAGTTGGCTCATCAACTCCTGTACGTTAAGGATGATAGTAATTTCAACGAAGCCTTCGCATCATTTGTCGAGCAAGAAGGCGTGCGTTTATGGTTGGCTAAGCAAGATCAGGCCTCCCGGATCGCTGAATACGATGCATCATTAGTTCGAGGAAGGGATTTTGGCGATTTACTCAGAACAACACGACTTAATTTATTGAAGCTTTATGCCACTGATTTATCAGAAACCGAGTTGCGTCAGGGTAAAGAGGATGTCTTTGCCACCATGCAGTCTGAGTATGATGCCTTGAAGGTAGAGTGGGGCGGCTATAAAGGTTACGACGGTTGGTTTCGGCGCGGGTTGAACAATGCACGCCTGGTTGCGGTTGCAACCTATCAACGGTATATTCCAGCGTTTAGCGCCATGTATGATGAAGCAGGCGGTAATTTCCTACTTTTCTATACGCTTGCGAAGACCGTTTCGGAACTGCCGGCTGAGGAACGTCAGAAGCGAATGAGCCAATATTTAATATCAGCTCGCTCGTCCTGATTGTGCTCTGTTGGGGCGACGGTCGTAATGACCGTCTTAGCTAATGTTAGCGACGTGCTGCAGCGCGTCTCTTTTGCAGTCTTCCGGCCCAGTCAGCAGCGCCTATGTAGCGTGGAACGATCGCGTCTAACGACGTAGACTGCCGCGCTGTTCCTGTCGATGGAACACTGTCGGTTTGCAAGGAGTCGTAGTTATCCCGCGAGAAAGGTTTGCCTGGTACCCACTCCATAACGCGAGCTTGTAAGCGTGCTGCCCAATCGGGGAGGCCAATAATTTTGCTGGAAATTTCTGCGGTGTCGGCGGTGTACTGAACGAGTTCGCGCAGAGTGAAATCCTCAGGCCCACAGAGTTCGATAACTGCGCCATGAGCACCGGGGTCATTGATTGAGTCGATCATGCTTTGGCAAACGTCGCCAACATAGACCGGAGCCATCTTGGCATCAGGCACTGCCAGTGGGAACACGGGTAAGGATCGCAGCAGAGCAGCGAAACGATTAAAGAACGCATCATGTTTACCGAAAATAACCGACGGTCGGAATATGGTCCACTGAATGCTGGAATCTGCCTTGCGAAGCATGTCCTCAGCTTGTCCCTTCGTTTTGAGGTATTCGCTGGAGCCGTTTTCAGCATCAGCGTTTAGGGCACTCATGTGTAGATAGCGGGTGATGTTATTCGCTTTACAGGCTTCGATTACTTTACCCGTCAGTTCAGCGTGTGCACTCTCAAAACTACTTTCTGACTGGTTTGCACCTTCGTTCAAAATACCGACAAGGTTGATAACCAGCGAGGATCCGGCGAGGGCGTCTGTTAGGGCTGCCGTGTCATGAACATTGACTTCAGTTACTTGCACATTGATTAAGGTGCGCAACGTTCTTACTCGTTGAGCCCTTCGCGTTAGTACAACGACTTCATCGAATATTTCGGCGAGTCTGAATGTCACCTGAGATCCAACGAAGCCGGACCCACCTAAAATAGTTACACGTCTGTTGGACATTTTGTGAAAGTAACTCCTGAACTGTCAAAATGGCATGAATGCGGGTATTTTGCCCCAAACAGGCCGTGAGTTGCAGGTTTCCCTGCATCTGTTAACGAAGAATGATTCCGCGAAATGGAATAAATCTCATGACGCCTCGGTAAATCCTGGATGTGAGTGGCGTCTCAATGCTGGCAAAGCCGTGTCACTAGACTTAGCGGCATTTATGCCTAAGTAGCGCCCAGCGTTGCCATCACCG
>CAZCKD010000352.1:0-2494 GCA_964498925.1 uncultured Granulosicoccaceae bacterium | reverse complement strand
TGCAAGATATGAAGGTTCCGCATACGACGCTACGCGGCCAAATGTTGTAGCCTAGTCCTTATATTCATCAATCGAAATATGTCAGACGATGCTTCGATCAATTCTGTTCTTTATGGCGATCACTTCGCCAATATCATCCAACGTATTCGTCCGTCAAAAAAACATCGGTCACGCCTACATTTATCCTAGTCGACAACGGCGTAGAAGTTGACCGCTTAATCGGTTACCCCGGAGATGAACACTTCTGGTTTCTGCTCGGGAAGATGCTGAGGAAACTCTAGCAGCGACAAATGAGTAAAGAATTTGCTTAACCCTAAAAGCAAAAAGCCCATCCAAGTGACAACCTGGATGGGCCAGTAGCTAGTTCAGACAGCCAAAAACTTAGCTGTAAATAGTGGGAACACCTAGCTTTTCATGAATAGCATTGCACTGCTGTTCGCTCATGCCAATGCCTTTGCGAAGTGTATCGAGATAAACCGCTTCTTCGCGCGAATCCAGATTGATGCCTAAAATCGACATCATATAAACCTGCATCTCTGCTCCTCTAGGGATAGAGCGAATAAAAGCATCCGTATCCAATGGTGCTTTCATTTCACTGATAACGAACTGACGCTCTTCATCACTGACTTCGTCACCCAGGTTTTCAACTATCTTCTGTTGCTCTTCGGTATCAATTTCACCATCTGACTTCGCCGCATTAACCATGGCTTGAATCAGGATCTTCGCCTGGTCTTCCTGCGCTGGCTCAGGCTCAGGGATTTGTTTGCCCTGAAGTGCACCGTTCAGTAAATCGCCCAAACTACCACCGACAGGTGGCTTCACTTCATTAGTGGCTCCACCAATGGATGCGTTAGGACCCGCAGCACCACCGGAAATACTTTCAAGCAGACCACCAAGTCCACCTGAAGCGCTACCGCCTGCACCACCACCTAACAGAGAGCCAAGCCCACCGCCACTTAAAGCACCGCCGAGTGCGCCACCCAGGCCACCACCAGACTGCCCACCGGCTTGACTCTGACCGCCACCGAGCGCACCGCCCAATAAACCGCCAAGACCGCCGCCACTTCCACCGCCGCTGCGCCTATTCATTAAACCACCTACACCTTTGGCAACTGCGATTCCCACAGCGATTCGGCCAAGCGTTCCGACAAGACTCATCTGATTCTCCAAAAATTTATATTCAGCGCTTGGTTCAAGCGCGTACCATCTCCTTACCCGGATCAACTTAAGGGGCATAACCCCTATATTCAATGACCTCGATCCCTTATAGCTTAACCAATAAACAGGTTCGACATTTGTGGCTCGACCTGCAAAGCCTGTCACAGGCCCCTTGTGGAAAGCGACACAGTGCTGATTTCTCGCATCGTGTCGAGTCTCTAGGGATGGTTCAACTAGATTCGATAGACATTGTGAGCCGCGCCCACCATCACATACTCTGGAGCCGTCAGTCAGCCTATCGCCCCCAATCCTACAATGCACTTTTACAACATGAGCGACTGGTTTTTGAACACTTCAGCCATGATGCTGTGATTCTGCCTATAACAACGTATCCCTATTGGAATAGACAGCGGTCACGACGTGCAGGTCAATACAAGCGCGGGACATGGGGTCAAGAAATGGCCAAGCAAAAGACTCGCGATCAGATTATCAACGAAATAGAAAAAAATGGCGCGCAATGCTCAAGAGACTTTACAAAAAAACACAACACTACCGTCGATAAAAGCAAACACTCATGGATGCGGCCCGCTCATAAACTGGCCTTGGATTATCTCTGGCTTGAAGGCACGTTAAGTGTCTCTCACCGAGAGAAGTTCACTAAGTTTTACGATTTAACCGAGCGTGTGATACCTGAAAAGTATCGAGACCAACAAATTGCCGTACCTGATCAAATTAATTGGTTGTGCGAAAACGCGCTCAACCGATTGGGCGTGGCAAACGCATCCGAGATTCAACGTTTCTGGGAAGCCTGCGACTTAAAAGAAGTTCACGCGTGGCTAAAGCATCCCTCCATGGAGATCATTAGCGTTACTTACAAAGATGCTTTGGGTCAGTCAGTCGACGCGTTTGCACCTGCCACATTGGTGGCGAAAATGGAGACCATTCGCGCGCCCACACCTCGTGTAAGAATCATCAGCCCATTCGATCCGGTAGCTCGAGATAGAGCAAGACTGAAACGATTTTTCGGATTCGACTACCGAATCGAAATTTATACACCGAAGGCTAAACGCAAATACGGCTACTACGTGTATCCGATTATTGAGGGTGATCGCTTTATTGGCAGACTCGATCTAAAAGCCGATAAGAAAAAAGATCGACTCTGCATTTTAGGGTTGTGGCTTGAACCTAAAGTACTTTGGACAGAATCCCGACAAAACAAACTTAACAGCGAATTGTTGCGATTGAAGAAACTGGCAAACGTGAACGAGTTGGACGATGTGCCAACCCCTTCATTGTCCATAACTTCTTAACGCCTTTACGCCTTTACGCCTTTACG
>CAZCKD010000351.1:0-2501 GCA_964498925.1 uncultured Granulosicoccaceae bacterium | reverse complement strand
GTGAACTAACGCCTGTGTATTTTGGTTCGGCGATTAATAACTTTGGTGTAGCAGAGCTTCTGGAAGATTTTGTTAAGTACGCGCCACCGCCTCAGCCACGCACCACGGTAACCCGAGAGATAGAGCCGGTAGAAGAAAAATTCACAGGCTTTGCGTTCAAGATTCAGGCGAACATGGACCCACAACATCGCGATAGGGTGGCGTTTGTCCGTATTTGTTCGGGCAGTTTTACTAAAGGCATGAAAGCACGGCATGTGCGTTTGGGTAAGGATGTTCGACTCAACGATGCACTGACCTTTATGGCTGCTGATAGAGGGCATGTAGAAGAAGCTTATAGCGGTGACATTATTGGTCTTCATAACCACGGCACCATTCGCATTGGCGATACGTTCACCGTGGGTGAGGAGCTTGCCTTTACCGGTATTCCTAACTTTGCACCGGAACTCTTCCGACGCGCTGTTCTAAAAGATCCATTAAAAATGAAAGCACTGCAAAAAGGGTTAAGTCAGCTTTGCGAGGAGGGTGCGACGCAGTTGTTCAAGCCCATCATCAGTAACGATCTTATTCTGGGTGCGGTGGGTGTTCTACAATTTGAAGTAGTAGCCCAGCGTTTACGTGATGAATATAAGGTGGAGTGTCAATTTGAAACCGTGGGTGTTCAGCAAGCACGATGGATTCGTTGTGAAGATGAAAAGATGCTAAGTGATTTCAAGCGCAAGCTAGAGGTCAACCTGTCTCACGATCATGCTGAAGAATTGGTTTATCTTGCGCCGACTCGGGTGAATTTACAGATGTCCCAGGAACGCTGGCCTGACGTTGAGTTTCTCGCAACGCGTGAACAGGTCTTTAACTAAGCTGCATAAACGAGTTGCGAAGGCGTCCTTTAAGGCGCTTTTCGCAGCTTTGTTGATCTCTCTGCCGGGTCAGGCGCTGGCAGAGTATTTCGGGCTTATTCATGGACGTTCGTCCCGAGGTGATGACCTTAGTCAGCAGTCCATTGAGGGCGGGCTGACCATCGGCCGTTTAGGCGAGGTCGACTTTCAATATTTTGGTGTGAGATACAACTCCCGTGTGGCACCACGTCTTGTCGTTTTTGGAGATGCAGGTGTCAGCGAATTCGGTAATGC
Source organism: uncultured Granulosicoccaceae bacterium (assembly GCA_964498925.1). GTDB lineage: Bacteria > Pseudomonadota > Gammaproteobacteria > Granulosicoccales > Granulosicoccaceae > Granulosicoccus. The sequence goes on along the minus strand of CAZCKD010000351.1, from coordinate 1,374 downwards.
TGACGGTACGGCGTTTGGTGTTGGCATGTCGTTTGAGCTCACCAATCAACGAATGTTGGCCAACCTGGATATCTCCTTTAAAGGAAGCTACCACGTTGCCAATTTTGGCCTAGCTAATCAGACGTTTAATATCGAAGGCTACTCCCTCGATTTAGTCGTTAGCGGGGTTGCAGCAGAAGGTGTCGGCGGTTACGTTAATTTTGGATATCACCATTTGCAATTTGAAATCGGCGGTGTTCGGGAGACAACCGAACTGGGTTTTGGCGCCGGACTTTTAGTACCGATGGGGCCGGGTGAACTGTATGCCGGTTTTGAATTTATTGATGAAGTGACCTTAGGGGCTGGATTTCGTTTTTTCATTCAGCAAAAGGAAACATCGAGAGCACAGGAAACGCTGGAAGACTCCGAGGAAGAAGGCTCTGAGACAGAAGGATCAGAGTCTGAAACAGAGGAAGCTGATTCAGATAATGAAGGCTTGCCGGAAGAATTGCAGTAGTTGCCAATAGAGAGTGGGAAGGGAGTGTTTAATGAGCATCAAAACTGATGTTGTCATTGTCGGGGCTGGCCCGGTCGGTTTGTTTGCCGTATTTGAACTCGGCCTGCAAGGATTGACCTCCTGTGTGGTTGATTCCATGCCCGATGAAGGTGGGCAGTGTGTAGAGTTGTATCCCGACAAGCCCATCTTCGATATTCCCGGTATTCCTGAATGCACCGGTCAGCAACTTATCGATAACTTGAAAGAGCAGATTGCACCGTTTAAACCGGGCATGTATCTCGATCAGTCTGTTGATGTTGTTGAGAAGCGCGGCGAACAAGACTTCCTGGTTAAAACCTCAACTGGCAATACCTTCGAATGCCGAGCGCTCATTGTTGCTGCCGGTGGTGGTTCGTTTACACCGGTAAGAGCACGTCTTCCGGGCATTGAAAAGTTTGAAGATACACAGTTGTATTACCGTGTGCGAAAGCCAGATTCGCATGCCGGTAAAGATATTGTGATTTTAGGAGGAGGGGACTCCGCACTCGATTGGGCGATTGAGCTTGCACCTATCGCAAAGAGTTTGACCTTGGTTAACAGAACCGATCGATTTAGAGCCGCTGCGTCATCCGTGGAAAAACTTCAGGCAATGGAGAAAGACGGTAAAGCAAAAATTCTCATGGGAACACTAACCGCATTCGAAGAGACAGACGACAAACTAACCGATGTGACGTTTACCCTGCGGGATGAAGAAAAAACGCAATTAACGTTGCCTGTGGATGACCTACTGGTATTTTTCGGTTTATCACCAAAACTAGGGCCTATTGAAGAATGGGGAATGGCCTTAGAGCGAAAACATGTGACAGTGGATGTTTCTACTTTTGAAACATCATCCGAAG
>CAZCKD010000350.1:0-2502 GCA_964498925.1 uncultured Granulosicoccaceae bacterium | reverse complement strand
TGTTTGACTGGCTGCGCCATGCTTGGCAAATTTCTACAGAATGACGCTCGAAGGCGAGAGTTGTCTATTGCAACTTCAACCCTCTGGCAACTTCGGTGATGACGTCATAAGCTATTTCGATATCCGCATGAGTCATGTCAAATTGCCCGGTCATAAAGCGTATGACTTGAATGCCATCGTGATGAGATTGCGTTAAGTAGATTCTGCCATCGTCATTGATAGCGTCTACCAGTTGTTTGTTTAGCTCATCGATATTAACGCCGTCAGCAGTTGGCTTGTAGCGAAAAGTAAACAACGACAGGATAGGTTGCGTGACGATCTCAAAATCATCTTCCTGTTCTAGTTTTTCGCACAGCTCCACACTCCATTTGACATGGTTTCGGATCATTTCGCGCAAGCCCTCAAGACCGTAGGCGCGCAGTAAAAACCAGACTTTTAAGGCTCTAAAACGACGACCTAATTGCACAGACCATTCGCTAAAATTAATGATGCCGTTTTGGCCGTAGGTTTTTAAATACTCGGGTTGTATAGCCAACGTTTTGACCAAGGTGGTTGGGTCTTTGACAAAATGCGCTGAGCATTCCATGGAAGCCCCAAGCCATTTATGCGGGTTCAATACAATACTGTCGGCAAGTTCGGCGCCGTCCCACAGGTGGCGATACTCGGGGCAAATCATGGCTGAGCCTGCCCAGGCTGCATCGATGTGGGTATAGAGGCCTTCTGCTTGAGCTAATTCGCACACAGCCCTGACGTTGTCGGTGGCTCCCATGCTCGTGCCGCCCACGCACACAACAATACCTGCCGGTACTAATCCGTTTTCACGATCTTCTTTTATCGCTTTTGCCAATGCTTCTACGTCCATGGAGAAGTCATCAAGCGTATCGATCTTAACCAGATTGTCTTGCCCCATGCCTGAGACCCACATGGCTTTATCAATGGAGCTGTGGGTTCGGGTTGACGCATAAACACGAGCAGTCGGTAAGTTGCTTAAGCCTTCCCGGTTGCCTCGCCATTTAAGGGCGATCTCTCGCATGGTGAGTACGGCACACAGGGTCGCTGTTGAGGCTGTGTCCTGAAATACACCTTTAAAGCTATCCGGGAGTCCAACGCCCTGACGAAGCCAGTCCACCATACGAACTTCCAGCTCAGTCGCTGACGGTGAGGTTTGCCATAACATGCACTGAGCCGCCATGCTGCCTGCCAGCTGCTCTGCCACGATGGCTGCCGGAGCCGCGTTGCTAGGAAAGTAGGCGAAAAATCTGGGATGCTGCCAGTGCGTCATGCCGTCCGGCACTATTCGCTTGAAATCGGCCATGATGTCTTCCATGGACTCGCCGGCCTCAGGAGGTGTGCCGGGGATTTGCTTGGCAATATCGCCCGGCGAGGTCTGGGCTCTTACCGGGTACGATTCAATGTTATTTAAATACTCAGCTGACCATTCTGTGGCGGCGCGAGACCATTTTTCGTATTCAGATTTTTTCATGGCGAATTCGTATCCTGCCTAGGGTCGCGGCTTGGGGCGAACGGGAATCACCAAGTGTATACCACCGAAATTAGAGTGGCGGGATCCACGCTCAAAATACCCGCTGAGCCAGCACTGCGGCATGCGACGAACATATAAGGTAATGCTAAGCATGGCTGTTCCTGATCATTTCCTATTTGCTCTGGTGTCGTCCCCAGCTTCCAAGCGTTGTGTTGTCCAAGAGTGATATTGTCTCTAACCTATGAGCACTGAATATTTACAATCCAAGGATCCCCGGTTTCAAACGTTGTTTGATCCCGTTGCTATTGGTCCCGTCACTGCGCCCAATCGTTTTTATCAAGTGCCGCATTGCACCGGAATGGGTTATCGATATCCTCGCTCTGAGGCGCGATTAAGAGGGGTAAAAGCCCAGGGTGGGTGGGGTGTGGTTTCCACGCAGGAAACAGAAATACATCAAACTTCAGATCTGACGCCAGCTAATGAGGGCCGATTGTGGGATGAAAACGATATTCCGGCACTCGCGCTTATGACAGAGGCTGTTCACGAGCATGGCAGCCTTGCGGCTATTCAATTGGTTCATAACGGTTTGCACAGTACGAATCGATATAGTCGTGAAATTCCCTTGGCACCCAGCTCTGCCATTGTGGATCAAGATGACCCGGTGCAAGCGAGGGAGATGTCACGCCATGACATCAAACAATTTCGCCAATGGCATGTCGAGGCAGCTAAGCGAGCTAAACGTGCCGGCTTCGATATCGTTTATGTCTATGCTGGGCACGACATGTCTTTGCTTCAACACTTTTTGTTGTCGCGCCACAATCATCGGGCAGATGAATACGGCGGCTCACTGACTAATCGCCTGAGATTATTTCGCGAAGTTATCGCTGATACGCGAGACGCTATCGGAGATACCTGTGCTTTGGCAGTTAGGTTCGCTGTGGAAGAGCTACTCGGATCGCAAGGGCTTGAACACAATGCAGAAGCAAAAGACATTCTGGAAGCGTTATCTGAAGAGCCAG
>CAZCKD010000349.1:0-2518 GCA_964498925.1 uncultured Granulosicoccaceae bacterium | reverse complement strand
CCGAAGGTGCAGCGGAAGAAGCCACTGACGCAGCAGAAGGTGCAGCGGAAGAAGCCACTGACGCAGCTGAAGGTGCAGCAGAAGAATCGACTGACGCGGCTGAAGAAGCTACAGAAGAAACTGCTGAAGCTTCAACAACAAGTTCTGTTGAGCGAGGTTCATTTAGCCTTGGCGGGATCAGCCGTAAGTTAGGCGGCGTATTCGGCCTGGCCTCATCAGCATTGAACGGTGTTAGCGATGAAACTTCTGCAACCGCTGCTTTGCCTCAGTTAGAGTCTGCAGTTGAGTCACTGGGTGAAGTTAGTGAGCAGATGGCCAACGTACCTGACGTTGCTAAAGCACCTCTGACAAGAGTTGTGCGAAGCGGCATGGCGCGATTGAAGCCATTGGTTGACACGAAGCTGAACAAAGAAGGAGTTGGTTCAGTACTGTCACCGGTTGTCGGATCTTTGATGGATACGCTTGGTGGCATGGCTCAGTAACGCTTAAGCGTTCCAAGCAAGACGAAAAAGGCACCCTAGGGTGCCTTTTTCTTTTAACCGGTTTAATTAATCCTTAATTGCTAAGACTACGTGAGTCGTTGAATAGCTTCCCGGTATCTGGACAGCGTTCCTTCGATCACCTCATCAGGAACATTGGGTCCTGGTGGTGCTTTATTCCAGTCAAGCGTCTCTAACCAGTCCCTGACATACTGCTTGTCATAGCTGGCCGGGCTAGAACCTGGCTGATAGGTATCGGCTTCCCAGAATCTGGAAGAATCGGGGGTGAGGATTTCGTCCATTAATACGAGATTGCCAGCAGCGTCTTGACCGAACTCGAATTTCGTATCGGCGATGATAATGCCTCGTTCAAGAGCGTACCGGGCGGCATCGTTGTAAATGGCGACACTGACTCTGCGAATATCGTCCGCCAGTTCAAAGCCAATCGTGTCAGCCATTTGCTCGAAACTGATATTCTCATCATGATCGCCCACCGCCGCTTTTGTCGCCGGCGTGAATAACACGTTTGGTAATTTATCGGCCTGCTTAAGTCCTGCCGGAAGTACGTGCCCGCAGACCTCGCCTGACGCCTGATAGTCTTTCCAACCTGATCCGATCAAATAGCCTCGCACGACGGCTTCAACCGGAATTGCTTTGAGACGTTTGACGATCATGCACCTGCCTTGCGCTTGAGCTCGCTCGGTCGGATCGGGGAGTATTTCTTCCAGAGACATGTTGGCCAGATGATTCGGAATCATCGGCCGTACTCGGTCAAACCAGAAAAGGGCCAGAGATGTCAGAAGTTCGCCTTTACCCGGAATGACGTTAGGAAGAATGACATCGAAGGCTGAAACCCTATCGGTGGCGATAATCAGCCAGTGAGCGTCATCAATTTCATAGATATCTCTGACTTTTCCTTTATATTTCAGTGGCAATGATTGGATGGAGGTGCTGTGTATACCGCTGACCTGAGCAATTTGATTCATGCAACCCGACGTTTCGCTAATGCTTTGAAAGTAGCTCCAGTATACTTCGCCATTCAATAGAGTTTGTGCAGATAGAAATCATGACGGATGTGAAGGTTGGAATAGTGATGGGCAGCGACAGCGATTGGCCTGTTATGCAAAAAGCGGTTGAAATATTGGAGCATTTTTCGATTCCTCATGAAAAATCCGTTCTATCCGCTCATCGTATGCCTGATGAAATGTTCGTATACGCTGAAAAAGCGCGATCCAGAGGGCTGTCTTGCATTATCGCGGGTGCTGGCGGCGCTGCCCACCTGCCCGGTATGTTGGCGTCTAAGACGCCCGTTCCAGTGCTTGGAGTTCCGGTGCCTAGCAAATATTTGTCGGGACAGGATTCACTGTACTCGATTATTCAGATGCCCAAAGGAATACCGGTAGCCACTTTTGCTATTGGAGAGGCCGGAGCTGCCAATGCCGCGCTGTTCGCGGTTGCGATGCTCGCAACGACAGATAGCGATCTTGGCGCTGCTCTTGATGAATACAGGTTGGGGCTGAACGCTAAAGCGAGCTCCATGACGTTGCCACCATCATCCTAATTAAGAGACTCGTAGGGATATGACAGATTGGGAAACGCTTCTGCCGGGTGCTGCTGTCGGTGTCATCGGTGGTGGACAGTTAGGCCGATATTTTGTGCTTGAAGCTCGTCGTATGGGCTATTCAACGTGGGTTCTGGATCCGGACGAAAACGCGCCGGCCATGCAGATATCTGAAAACAAGTTGGTGGCATCCTACGATGATGCCGATGCATTGAAACAGTTGGCCTCTGCTTGTGATGCCGTCACAATCGAGTTCGAGAATGTTCCTGCCAGTAGTTTGGCCTTGTTGGAAAACTCGTGTCGAATAGCGCCATCGGCAGCGAGCATCGAGATTGCACAAGATCGCGACTTGGAGAAAAAAACGGCAGAACAATATGGCTTGAAACCCGTGCCTTATGCCACGATCGGTTCCACGTCCGATATTTCCGAAGCCACAAAACATGTCAATTTCCCAGCAATACTAAAAACATCCCGACTG
>CAZCKD010000348.1:0-2528 GCA_964498925.1 uncultured Granulosicoccaceae bacterium | reverse complement strand
GCTGACTGATAAAATACCGGCAGACGGGTAATTGTCGGAATTCTGCAAACGCGCAAGGCTTAGAAACGAAGCGGCTATCGGCGGCCAGAACAGAAGGCTTATCCGGCAGCAAAGCGTTAGCCACAGATTGCGCGTATTCCGCGAAAAGTGCTTGGTCGCTGGCAAACATAACGTCAAACCATACGACGTCCTGGTCTTTTTGTTTGATCGAAAAGAAAACCAACGATTGTCTGTCTCCTGCGACTAACAACATGGGGTCAAGTGCATAGTCTGCCAAATCATCAATCATCTTGACTTGATGAGCTGGAGCAGAATTTCTTATAGCCACAGCGTCCCTAATAATCTGGATGTCAGGCCTCAAAGACGTTCCTTTACGCCAAAGATACTGACCTTCTTCCAACCTTTGAAAACCCAAAGCTTCCACAATACCCAACGGCTTGTGCGAGTTAGTTAAGGTGACATAGGTCAGTGAATCATCCTCGATGCATGACACCAGCATAGCCTTGCCTAAACCTTGACCACGCATCGATTTATCCAAGTACCACGAACTCATGCTGACGACTCGCTCAGCACGCTGCTCTTCACCGATAGTTCGATCGGCATAGACCATTCCGCAGAAACCCAACACTTGCCCATCAGATTCCACAATGCGACCAAAATCCGGCTTATCTGCGAGCCAACGGTAATCCATCAATTGCCGCCATCGCTCAACCGGTATGCGCGCGTTCATTTTCGTATGGAGAAGCTGACAGATTGCGTCTGCGTCTCTGTACTCTGCGTGGCGAACGATTGCACCCATAGGGAACTCCTAAAAAATATCAGCGGGATACACCCATGCCGATCCCGGGTGCTCTTCTATGCAGCGTGCAAGCTGCTCCGAAAAATCCCAACCCTCTTCATCAAGATCAATGTGATGAGTCAAATACCCCGTTATCTCTGACGCATCACTAATTCCGAGCCGCCGATTTTTCAAATGCTCAACGAGCGAATTTATCGTTTTCTCGATACCCGCAAAACGCGCACCCGTTTTCCAACGAATAGGATCGACGTGTGAATTGACAGACAACAGATTATCGACAAAATTCATTGCTGAGCGAGTCCCAAAAGCCGAAACCGCTTTATATCCTCTGGCCTGCAGCTCTGGAAACAAGGCCGGGTCGATTCTATTCCAGGGCGGAACAACAACGGGAAGAAACAGCTCAGCGTATGCATCGACCAAGCGTTGGCGCCCTTCTTCCAGTTCGCTCAGTACTTCAGCCATCTCTCGGTGCAAGCCTAATTCCCAAGCTCCAAGTCCCTGACCACGCGGCGCATGATTGATGTGCGCATAGCCGTGCTGAGCAATACGAACTGACGGGGTATCTGCGCAAAATGCATACAGTGCTGGATCACAGCTTTGAGGCACGACGGCAAGCAGCAGTCCTGTGTTGGCGCATATTGACTGCAGTCTTTCAAGCTTAGGGCCAGGCTTAGTCGTATCATCATCACGCCACCATAATGTTGCAGTGCGCTCTAACGCTTGCCATTGATCTAGCTCTGCCTGCAGCGCATACCAGGAATCTTGATGACTGGAAGACATGGATCGGAGTACTCCTCAGCTTATTTATGATTCAGATTCAGGCTTCGCAGTACTGGCTTCCAAAGCAGCTGCTCCGATGGCATTAACTTCTGATTCGCTTAGGTTCGTTGAGTTATCGGAATCCAATTTGACTCTCACTTCCTTACGAGCGAATTGAATACCGTTTTTATCAAACTCAGATTGCACCCTTTGAAAGATTTCTTTACGAATCATGAATTGCTTACCCGGCTTCACCATAAACTTACCGCGTATAACGATACCTACGTCATCAACCTGAATAACGCCCTGGGATTTAAACGGCTGCAGAAAATCATCGGCAAATTCTGGAATTTCCATGAGTTCCTGACCGATTCGTTTGAAGATTCTTTTCACCTTAATGAGATCTGTCTCGAACGGCACAGTGAACGTCAACTTCATGATCGTCCAATCTCTGGAATAGTTGGTTATTTTGGGAATCTGACCGTAGGGTATGGTGTGAATTGCACCTCGATGGTGTCGCAACTGCATAGCACGTAAGGAAATCCTCTCGACAGTGCCAACCGTACCTTCAATATTGACGTACTCACCCGCTCTGAAGGCATCGTCGATCAAAAAGAACAAGCCGGACACTATATCGCCAACCAATGTCTGCGCGCCAAACCCGATAGCCAGGCCAACGATACCTGCACCTGCAAGCAAAGGTGTTGTGTCAACGCCAATGCTGCCGAGGCTAATCAATAATGTCATGACAATAACGGTGCTTTGAACAAACCAGGTGATCAACGGCAAAACCGTAGACAATCTAGAACCACCGACACCGCCTTCATCACCGCCGGGTAAGCCGCTATCACCCATGCCTGTCTGTTCACTGGCGAGCTTTCTATTCAGTATCAATGTGACAATTTCCCACACTAGATATCCGATCGCGTTTATCCCTATAAAGTCGAATAATTTTGTAAACGCCCCTGCC
>CAZCKD010000347.1:0-2573 GCA_964498925.1 uncultured Granulosicoccaceae bacterium | reverse complement strand
GAAGTGGTTAGATCACTGTCGCTACACGATATGTTATCCCGACAAGATGACGATGACTCGGGTAACCAGGTCAACATGATGACTCTTCACTCTGCAAAAGGTTTGGAGTTTCCACATGTGTTTATGGTGGGCATGGAAGAAAACTTACTCCCCCACCGTAATAGTGTTGAAGACGATCAGCTCGAAGAAGAGAGAAGACTTACGTATGTCGGTATGACCAGAGCGCGACATACACTTACGTTTACACGATCACGGGCCCGGCAACAGTTCGGTGAGACGAGTGCTTGTGACGCGAGTCGTTTCCTGGACGACATACCCTCAGATGATGTGGATTTCCTGGGAGAGCTTGATTCCCGTTCAGAAGAAGAGAAGCGAGAAAGCGGTAAAAACGCGCTGAAGGGTTTGATGAACCTGTTAGCTGATGATTAATGACAGATAATTCATACCTTTAACGGTATCACCATGTAACGCCGCTTACCTTATGAGAATCAGGCATTCGCAGCGCGGCCGCTAATGTTAATAATAGTGTCCATCTTGAAATTGTAAAAGTACGGCATATCTTCTCTTTTCGTCTTTTTTACGGCTCAGCTGGTTTATTAGTACCGCTTGTTGAGACCGACAACGTTCGGATTGATGGCGCTAGCTGCAAACCCGAGATGTATCAAATAACTTAATTAATAACTCTTTATGGCTGCGAAGAAACGTGACGACGCGATTGTATTTGATTCGGAATCGACAGAGTCGTCCACCGATGAGACGTCATCCAGCACGGGCTTAGTTCTGCCAGAGCAAAACCTGCCCTCTAATCTGCTGTTACTTCCCATTTTTGAACGGCCGTTTTTTCCGGCACAAGTTCAGCCTTTGGTTATCGACGAGGAGCCGTGGGAAGAAACTTTTTCAAAGCTGGCTAAGATGGATCATCATTTCTTGGGACTCTGCTATGCCGGAGACCAAGATGAAGAAGCCGGTGCAACTCCTGCAGATTTTGCGGACACTGGCTGTGTCGTTCGCCTGCACAATGTTGTCAGAGGAAACGGCAAAATTCAGTTTATTGCACAAGGCATGCAGCGTTTTCGCATCGACAATTGGCTAAATAAATCCGCCCCCTTCGCTGCGGAGGTGTCTTACCCGGCGGAACGATCTAAAAATACACCGGAAGTAAAAGCCTATGCCATGGCCCTGATTCAGGCGATCAAAGAGCTGATACCTTTAAATCCGCTGTACAACGAAGAACTTAAGAATTTCCTTAACCACTTCAATTTAAATGATCCTTCACCACTTGCCGACTTTGCTGCTGCTATAACAACAGCACCCGGACGAGATCTACAACAGATCCTCGACACACTCTCTTTGCAGAAACGCATGGAACGCGTGCTGGTGTTGCTACATAAAGAATTAGAAGTCGCTCGCCTTCAAGCGGAAATCCGCTCGGAAGTCGAACAGAAGATGTCCAAGCATCAACGTGAGTTTTTTCTACGAGAGGAACTCAAAGTCATACAACGCGAACTTGGTCTGGCCAAGGACGATCGCACATCCGACGTTGATGAATTTACCGCGCGTATGAAAAAGCGCAACCCTCCTGAACACGTCGAAAAGCGGTTTGAGGAAGAAATTCATAAGTTATCCATATTGGAGACCGGCTCACCGGAATATGGAGTCACACGAAATTACGTAGATTGGCTGACCTCAGTTCCTTGGGGTAAGTACTCAAAGGACAAGTTATCTTTACGCAGCGCACGAACCATTCTCAATCGCCAACACAGCGGATTAGAGGATATAAAAGAGCGCATCGTAGAGTTTCTAGCGATGGGCGCTTACAGAGGTGAGATCAGCGGCTCTATCCTGTTGTTTGTCGGCCCACCGGGTGTCGGTAAAACATCGATCGGAAAATCTATTGCAGAATGTTTGGGACGTAAGTTCTACCGATTCAGCGTCGGTGGTATGCGCGATGAAGCCGAAATAAAAGGCCATAGGCGTACATACATTGGTGCAATGCCTGGAAAACTTATACAGGCATTAAAAGAAGTGGATGTGTCTAATCCTGTCATCATGCTGGACGAAATTGACAAGATGGGAACCTCCTACCAAGGAGACCCTGCTTCAGCGATGCTAGAGGTTCTGGACCCCGAGCAAAATAGTGAATTTCTCGATCACTATCTTGATTTACGTGTCGATCTTTCCAAAGTACTGTTTGTCTGCACCGCTAACCAACTGGATTCCATTCCACGACCGCTGCTCGATCGTATGGATACCATTCGTCTCGGTGGTTACATCGCCAGTGAAAAATTGGAAATCGCCAAGCAGCACTTGTGGCCTCGCCTACTGGAACGCAACAACGTGAAATCCAGTCAGGTCAAAATTTCTGATTCCGCCATCAAGGCACTGATTGAAGGTTATGCCCGTGAAGCGGGTGTGCGCGGCTTAGAAAAACTGTTACATCGGGTTCTTCGTAAATCTGTGGTTAAACTTTTGGGTAAGACCAGCAAAGTCAGCGTTAGCAATCGTAATTTGGTCGACTTTGTTGGCGAACCACCGTTCAGGGTGGAGAAGCAGCTTGGTGGCATTGGTGTCAT
>CAZCKD010000346.1:0-2578 GCA_964498925.1 uncultured Granulosicoccaceae bacterium | reverse complement strand
TGATACTGCTTGTTAGTATCGCGTTTATTTTAATCTTGTTAGCGGCTAATGCTGCCAGTCTGGCAGATGAAATTACTGTGGATTATCTGCTGTTGATTGGCCTTAAGACGTTCGTGATGGTCTGGTTGTATTGGAGCATTGTGTTTTGTTTTAGTCTGTGTGGCTTTTTGCGGATCATCCTTTATTTGGTTTTGATCGGGATAATCATGGCTCTGGTGTTTTTACCCGGAATCGATTTAGAAAGTATCCCACCGTTTGCACTGATGGACGAGCAGCTCTTTGTATTTGAGCGTGACATTATTCCTTGGTACGACATCATTGGAACCGGTGTCATGGCGTTGCTTTTTACATCAGCAGGCGTTCTATTAACAAAATTGGGAGACGGTTCGGTCATCGAACGTCTGACCAAACCCATGACGAGGCGCGACTACGTTGCAATCAGCGTCTTAATAGCAGCGGGTGTGGCAGTTTGGACTACGGTGTCTGAAAACACCCCCCCTGAAAAACTGGAGTTCACTAGCGAGTATGTTGTTAGATACTCCAATCCGGATATATCGATTTTATATCTCGCGCCGGGCTACGAGGCTTCAGCAAAAAAGTATGCGGCTCGTTTATCCGAATTGATGACTTCATTACAAGCATCTTTAGCTGTTGAATCCCTGCCCAGTATCAAGTTAGCACTGGTACCCGATAGGGTTAAGCATGATGTGGACTACGAAACGGCTGACGGCGTCATTGTTAAAGCCAACTGGCTACTTCACGACAGTTACGATGATGCCGTTCTAGATGCCGTTCTGTTTCATGGTGTGCTTAGTGCGAAAACCAATGGGCGTGCGATGTTCGAACCCTATCATTGGGTGTTGGACGGCTTTACGCGTTGGTGGGTGGAGCAGGGCGCTAGTGCCGGTGACATCGATAGTGAGCATCAAGCAGAGCTCATCGCACGTGCGTTATGGGTCATCGATATCGAACCGAGCTCACGAGACCTCATCGGTCATTGGCAACTCACCGCAGATCGTTTTGCTTACCCATCTGCCGAAGCCCTTGCATGGTCAGCCATGCGATTTATCGAGCAAACCATGGGGCGTGAAAAGGTGCTGGAATTAGCTCGCGAATTTCTTACAACGTCGCATGGAGCGACAGTAATATCTTCCATTAAAGATCGAATGACACCGCCGCAACGTCGTGTCGAAGCGGTGCTTGACCAGTCACTCGATGAATTTACCCGTCAATGGATCGATTGGTTAAGTGCTCAGAAAGAAGACACTCATGTGAAGCGCTATCTGAAAGCCATTCCTGCGATACAAGGTAAAGTTGTTGCGGACTATGACTCTGATGGTGCACAAAGACTAACTGCCTCATACTCGTTGCGCGAATCGGAATTGGATCTTCAGGTTGATATTTTAATGCTAACCGGTCGTTGCCGTTTTAAACATGACTATATTGGTCCATTCGATACTGAGTTTGAAGTGAACAACGATTTTGAAGACAGCTCGTTTTGCCAAACGGTCGGGACCTCGCACGAAATAGTGAGCTTCTATGCCAGTGGTGATCGCGCGTTCTTGGCATTGGATTACGATGGAGAGAAATTTCATCAGCCATTGAGAGTGTTTTCCGACAGAGTGCAGATCCCATGATTCAGCTACTCTTCAAGGAAATTCGACAACTAAGACCCATCGCCTATCTCTGGTTTTTCTTGTTGGTGTTCGGCTATGCCATTCAGTTTTTCACCGAACGTCTTGATGAGAATACGTTTGGGCAATGGTGTGAAGGGTATTGTGACTACGGTTCCAACGTAGCCGTTGCCTCGTTCATTGTGTTGCTGGCCATGGTTACCGCTTACAGCCTTTTCCCCAGAGAATATGACGAGTCAACGATAGATTTGTTGCGTGCATTACCAATCTCACGCAGTCATATTTTTATAGCGAAGGTGTTGGCAGGGTGGTTGGTATTAATCGCACTGCATGTCATTAGCTATAGCATGGATGCCGCACTCCTGGCGAGTAATCCGGAGTCCATCGGTGGCAGATTTTATTCTCAAGTCTGGTTCACGCTGCTCTGGCGAGATTGCGTATTCGTATTTATTGTTTTGTCTCACGGCGTGTTGTTGTCCTGGTTTAGAACGCTTGGGCTAATCCTCTATTTTATTTATCTGTTGCTGTTGGTCTTGGCCGAAACCTATTTAGGTACCTCTGGCGACTGGAATATTTTCACACTGCTTTCCAACGAGTACTTTGGCTCTGAGTTGCAAGTGAATAGCCGCGCTTTGTGGTTGCATTCAGGCGTTGCACTTCTGATTTTGTTATTTGCCTATCGCTTGTGGAATCGTACGGATAGCGGAGGCGCAACGCGTCCTAAAGCAACCCGTTCCTTCCGATTCCTGCAGATTGTGGCGGGTGTGCTTGGGTTCTTTGTGCTGGCAGCATTAATGGCTTATCAGGTTCAGCGAAGTACGGGCTCTACAGAGGCGAGCGATTTACAAGTGGTTGCTACCGATCACTACCGATTTGTTTATCGCACCAGTAAAACTCACGTTGTTAATTACATACTTGAACACGCTGAAGCCGATCTTGCTGAG
>CAZCKD010000345.1:0-2583 GCA_964498925.1 uncultured Granulosicoccaceae bacterium | reverse complement strand
ATGTTCGGTCATGAGCAGTTGCAAACTGCCATTTCCGCGATCAACGCATTGGCCGCCGACGTTAACGCTACGCCATGGGATTGGTCTGCTCCTGAAGCAGATGCCAGTCTGACCGATCAGGTTGACAGTGCTGCTCGTGCTGATTTGACTGCTGCCTATCAAGTTGCTGACAAAATGGCTCGGCAGGATGCTGTATCTGCTGCCAAAGAAAAAGTCGTCGAAGCCTTGGCTGCCGCTGACGGTGAAGAAGGTTTCAGTGCCGGTGATGTCAAAGACGCTTTCAGCAAGCTGGAAAAATCGATTGTTCGAACTCGCATTATTGCGGGCGAGCCTCGAATTGACGGTCGTACAACCGACACGGTAAGACCCATCACTGTGCATACAGGCATTTTGCCTCGAACACACGGTTCAGCGGTTTTCACACGAGGAGAGACGCAGGCTATCGTTGCGGCCACATTGGGTACAACGCGGGACGCACAGATCATCGATGCGCTCAGCGGTGAAACGCGCATGGCGTTCATGCTGCACTACAACTTTCCTCCGTACTCAGTGGGTGAAACCGGCTTTGTCGGTTCTCCTAAGCGTCGGGAAATCGGCCACGGTAAATTGGCTAAGCGTGGTGTTCAGGCTGTTATGCCATCGGAAGAAGATTTTCCTTACACCATTCGTGTGGTATCAGAGATCACTGAATCCAACGGTTCCAGTTCAATGGCATCAGTATGTGGCACCAGTCTGGCCCTGATGGATGCAGGTGTTCCTTTGAAAGCGCCCGTCGCGGGTATCGCTATGGGTCTTATTAAGGAAGATGATGGTTACGCTGTGTTGTCCGATATCCTGGGTGATGAAGATCATCTTGGTGATATGGATTTCAAGGTTGCTGGGTCAGCTGATGGTGTTACTGCTCTGCAGATGGACATCAAAATACAAGGCATCACCCGTGAAATCATGGAAAAAGCCCTTGAGCAAGCAAAAGGTGGCAGGCTCTGGATCCTTGATGAAATGGCTAAGGTACTTGCTGAGCCGCGTGGCGATCTGTCTGAGCATGCACCTCGTTTCATCACCATCAAAATCAACCCTGAGAAGATCGCTGCAGTTATCGGAAAAGGTGGAGCCGTCATTCGTGCTCTGACTGAAGAGACTGGCGCGACTATCGACATTGGTGATGATGGTCTTATCAAAATTGCTTCCAGTGATCGTACGGCTGGGGAAGAAGCCCGACGTCGAATTGAACTGATCACTGCAGATATCGAGGTAGGCACTATCTACGAAGGCCGTGTTCAGAAGATCATGGACTTTGGTGCTTTCGTTAATATCCTGCCGGGCAAAGACGGTTTGGTTCACATCTCACAGATCTCTGAGCAGCGTGTACAAAATGTTGCAGACGAGCTGTCTGAAGGCCAGATGGTTAAGGTCAAAGTATTAGAAGTTGATAAGCAAGGCCGTATTCGTCTCAGCATGAAAGCTGTCGAAGAAGGCGAGGCTGTTTCTGGATAAACTCTACTTCTAGATAAACCCTGGGCATTATTTGCACAGGTAGAAAGAGGGAGCTTCGGCTCCCTTTTTTATAGGTCTAAATTGAGTCAGCTCATGGTGTCACCGAAACAGCAATTGCTCGATCAGCAATTTATGAGGCAATCGTTAGAGCTGGCAGAATTAGCTGAGCAGGAAGGCGAGGTTCCAGTGGGTGCCTTGGTGGTACTCGACGGTTCCGTGCTGGGGCAAGGGTACAACTGCTGTGTCGGTGATCATGATCCATTTGGTCATGCAGAAGTTGTCGCTTTGAAAGCGGCTGCAAAAGCTCGGGGTAGTTACCGATTAGACGGAGCGACACTCTATGTCACCTTGGAGCCCTGTCTCATGTGCTGTGGGGCGCTTCTACAAGCCCGTATTGCTCGCTTGGTATTTGGCGCAACCGAACCCCGAACGGGTGCTGTAGTCAGTATTCATGAATCGCTGCGGTTGGCGGGGGTGGAGCCACACGTTGCGATCAGTAGCGGGGTGCTTGCTGAGGAATCCTCGCAGTTGTTGAGTCGATTTTTCGAAGAACGCCGGTAAGATTTTCAATGCTTGGTGCCTGGTATTAGCTTATCAAGGAAGGAAAAAGTTGGATGGGCGAGTAAAGCTTCAACCAGAAGTACTGCCGTTAACTTGGCTTGAAGTTGTGCTGTAAGTTTTGTTTAAATTTCGGTACTTGTCGTCGTGATGGATGCCGTGCGATTCCAATCGAACATAGCCGCATGATCGCTTCAACGGCCCGATATTTTAATAAAGAAGCCGAACAGTATGCCGGCTTCAACATACGTTAGTTTTAAATTTTGATTCGTCTGCTAATACATTCTCAATCGTAGTCTGCAATTCGACTAATTGTTTGGTTAGATTTACAAGCCTTGGGTCGACTTTCAATCCGGCTCTACGCCATTCCCTTATTGCCAAATTAATGCTTTTACTCATCCGCCTAGATGGGCTGGGGTGTGTTGATCTAGTTTCGTGAGAAGGGATGATTGACCCGCTTGTCAGCCCTACATCCCAGTAAGCATTGTTCGTCACGGCCACCAGAGACCCGTAACCTACCAGTTTTTTGAC
>CAZCKD010000344.1:0-2621 GCA_964498925.1 uncultured Granulosicoccaceae bacterium | reverse complement strand
GTCAAGCCACTCAAGCTGATTCAACGCTTCGACAAAATTGCCACTGTCGTACAGAGCGTAGACGTACTCGGCCCCAATACACCCGAAACATGACCATCGGGGTGTGATTTTCTCTAGTGTTTCCTTGCAGACAGCTGCACGCTCTTCGTAGTAGCCCGGCCCATCATATGCTCTGTAGCAGGCAGTTAAATCCTGAACCGCACAAACGCTTTGCGGACAGTCAATGTTTTCTGGGCGGTTAGAGAATTCGATGAGCGATACAGCTTCTCGAACCATCTTCTTTGGTTGTTGACGATGCAGAATTGTACTTTGCAATCGCCAGTGTCTCAGGAAGAGCTCCACCCAGGGTTCGTTGGCATCCCGGGCTAATTGTATGGCTTCGTCCGCATAGGTATCAACTGCGGCGTGTCTGTTAGCGCAGGTGTCGACTGCAATTCGACCAATAAAATCTGCTAAATGGTGATGTCCGGCATCTCGGAGTTCGCTTTTTTTCTCATCCACCCAAGCCCATACATTCATCACGTTTCTCCGTTTGATACCAGACCTTCTAGGCTGCTGCTCAATAAGCCTAGAACATTACCGATGTTTTTTGAGTCGGAAGACTGATTGTCGCCGGCGATGAGGTTTGTCAGCGCAATAATTGTGTTTGCGAGCAAATGTTGTTTATAAGGCGCAAAATGTGAAAAATTCGAAATGAGCGGATTGTTGGCATTCAGGTACAAGTACGCTTCGTGTTCTATCTCCAGCGTGTTAGTGAAACTTCGAGCCAACATTAGCGTGGCAGAGCCTGCTGAACGTTCAAGTTCATCCGACTCAAGCCTTTGCTTTAGCAGCGCATCCTGATCAAGCACGCGGACAGCTGGTAACGATGTCGGGTCATACTGGCTTACTACAATTTTTGCGTTTGCGTCTCTAAAGGATTTTTTAAGTGCACGTTGTAAATCACTATCGATTTTTACTTCAGGGAAGAGAGTGTCACCTTCGTCGCCTCCAAGTGTTCTTAGGTTTATACCTCCATATCGGCCCAGCTCGCGACAAAATGCCATCACAGCGAAACGATATCCGTAAACTAATGGCACACCAATACTTCTAGACACCAGTTGTTCAAAACCGCCACCTTGTTCCAGTACTATGGTGAGTGTTTTGTCCGGTGTTCTGTTGATCGCTTCCTGTGCCGTCATATCCCCATTTGACGTGGGTAACTCGAGCTTGTCATGCATGGATTCGAACAACAGTGGGTCAGAAATACTCGCGCCCAAGAGGCTTTGGTTATGCCGTGACTGTAATCGGCGCCATGCAACATCACGATCACTGGCTATACGAACCAGCGCTTGAATTAACGTCGTTTTTATCAGCTCTCGTACCTGTTCAAATGCCTCATCTTCCTGAACAGATTCGCGACTAGCAGTTGGTGTTAGATCGTGACTATCGATTACACACCCAACAAAGCCCGCCCAGTGTGGTAGTAAACTTTTGGCATCGTCTGTTATGTGCATGCTTCTAATAAAGACAGTAGTGATGCGATTGTCCGATGTTGAATAATAAGAACCGTCCTGAATCCATAGCAAGCCATTCAACCTGATTTCATCATTGCCGGCAATAGAAATGGTTGTAATTGGCTCAAAATGTCCGTCAAATATCTGAGCAAATTCTATGCTTAATCTCGAGCGTCGGAGTTCAGAAACACGACTATTGAGCCGCCACGGTACGGGTATTCGATTAGCCGGTTCTGTGTTTTCACCAATGAAGATATCAATTGGCAGCAAACTGCAATAACGACGGATAAGTTGCTCAAGATAACTATCGTCGCAAAAGCGGTTGAACTCTTCGTTAAGGTTCAGCACGATGCGAGTTCCAATTGGATGTAATTCATGCTTTGATAGGGTGTATTGCATCCCGCCTTTACTACGAAATCTATGACATATGCTCGGTGACTGAAATGAAGTTGTTATAAAGTCAACCGATTCAGCAACCACGTAGGCTGTCAGAAACCCTAAACCGAAGTAACCAATGGCTTCTTGATTATCTTCCGATTGCCGAAGAACGCGTGTGTAGCCGCTACCAACGGTTGCCAAATAATTAATGACTTCGGTATGCGTTAAGCCTGAGCCGTTGTCAGTAAAAATCAGTGTTTGATTTGCGGAATTTCCAGTGATACGGATTTCGGGCTTTCCAGTCCACTTGTCTTCTACCTTTCTGCGTACACACGCATCGTGGGCGTTTTGAACCAACTCTCGGATAACCACGATTGGAGTGGAGTAGAGATTACGACCCAGTACATCAAGCAGACCCTCAAGGTTTACTTGGGTGTTAAGGATTTCATGTTTTTTCATTAAGTCTCACAGCGTTCGAAAAGATGACTAATAGTTTAACGTCTAAAATGGCAAAATTAGGCTGCATACTTACCTTCGGGGCGATAATCATCAGGCCAACCATTGCGTCCTACTTTTCGGCTAATGGTTGATGGGTTGTGATTTAGGTCTCGAACGATCTGAAGTAGACTGGAACTGCTAGCGAGCTTTTTGAGGGATTTAACAATCTAACTTTCTGTACATCTCGTCTTCTTCATTCCTACTACTAGACTCCTCCAGCGGTAAACGCATGCCTCCCAAAGCCCGGGT
>CAZCKD010000343.1:0-2633 GCA_964498925.1 uncultured Granulosicoccaceae bacterium | reverse complement strand
AAGATGTGCTGCACAACTTCATGGGCAATTTCGTCGAATTCGATCACCACCTTGTGTCCAAAGATCTTGATATAGCTACCTGGGACAATTACCCCTTGGGCTTCTTAACGCGAGACAATTCGCGGCAATTGGATCAAACGCGATTCTCTCGAACCGGACACCCTGACGGTTCCGCATTTCATCATGACCTTTATCGTAGTTGTTGCCAGGGTCGTTGGTGGGTAATGGAGCAACAACCGGGGCCTGTCAACTGGGCACCCTATAACCCTTCCCCTGTTGATGGGATGGTTAGACTTTGGGGTTGGGAAGCCTTTGCTCATGGCGCTGAAGTCATGAGTTATTTTCGTTGGCGACAGGCTCCCTTTGCGCAAGAACAGACACACGCCGGATTATTGCTGCCAGACGCTAGCGAGGACACCGCCGCCAAGGAAGTCAGTCAATTAAACGCTGAGCTAACGACACTGGAAGCTTATGCCTCAGTTAACAATCTGCCCTTTGCTAATCCTGACAAACGCGCCGGAGAACTCCTGGACAAAGCAGATGTGGCCATCATCTTTAGCTATTCAGGAATAGCCATTCAGGATATTCAGCCTCCGGGTGGGCAGAGCTTCAGCGCGCTTGATTTCTGCCAGCAAATTTATGGCGCTTGCCGTCAACTTGGCGCAGATATCGACATTCTATCCAGCGATGCATCATTCAGCGGCTACAAGCTCATCGTATTGTGCACAAGCACCGAAGATGATCCAGCGCTGGTTGATAAGCTCCGGGCCGTTGCTGAGAATGAACAAACGGTTGTCGTTCTGTTTCCGGGTACCGGCAGTCGGACGCACCAGTACGCTATGCCGGACAATTTAGCGCCAGGGGCTTTTCAGGATCTTATTGATGTTCGCGTGGTGCGTAGCGAATCCCTACCCGACCACGAAAAAGTCATTGCCAGATCTGATGCCGGAGACCCACCTATCTCTTGTGCAAGCTGGCGAGAAAAAATCGAGTCTGATCTTGCCCCTGCGGCCTATTTTGAGGATCAATGGGGATTTCATTTCCGACAAGACAACGTCCACTACATTAATTCAGCACCGGAGCTGGAAAACCTGGTGGCACTGATGGAGAAGCTACTGGCTGAGGCCTCGGTATCAACACAAGATCTGGGTGCCTACTTAAGGACGCGCCGCATGGGTCCATGGCGTCTTGCCTTCAATTACGGGCCCGATCCCGTTCATTTAGCCAATAGTCTGGGTGATCAGTTCGATTTCAGCAGCGATACGACCGTCATCATCGGATCTAACACCCTGAACCAAGGCGAAATAGCCGTCTGGGCGGTGGAATAATCTGAGACAATGTTAAGGTTGGAAATACAGTTGTTCTGTTTTGGTGAATCCGATACCTTCGGGTATTTCACTACAAGATCCGATGAGGGTCACGGGTACCGGCAGCCACCCGTTCCAAATTGAATGCCAATATAAAACAAGCCATTTTCAGGAGATAGTGAAACGTATGTTTAATACACTCAAAAAATCAGCTGCAGCGTTGGCAATCGCCAGCCTGATCAGCGTACCGGCAATCGCCGGTGATTTGGTCATCAACTTCGATGATCCAAATCCAGCCCCTAAAAAGGGTTTCGAAACTGCCGTAGAAATATTCAAACTTGTCCACCCTGATATTAATGTCATTGTGAACATCACTGATCGTGAAGCTCACAAAACTGCTATTCGTAACTTCCTCAGCGCAGATGCACCTGACGTCACTTCTTGGTACCCAGGAAACCGAATGGCACCTTTCGTCAACGCCGGTCAATTCACAGACGTTTCAGACTTGTGGGATGCTGAAGGCTTCCATGATTCACTGGCATCTACTGAGTCAGCAATGACTATCGATGGCAAGCAATGGGGTGTTCCTTACACGTACTACCAGTGGGGCATCTACTACCGTAAAGATGTATTCGAAGCCCAAGGCATCGAAGTACCGGCTAACTGGGAAGACTTACTAGCTGCTTCAGCAAAACTGAAAGAAGCCGGTATCGCACCTTTCACCATCGGTACAAAATTCCTTTGGACTGCAGCAGGTGTATTTGACTACCTGAACCTGCGTACCAACGGCTATGACGTACACAACGATCTGACTGCAGGAAAGATTAAGTACTCCGATCCTCGCATCGTTGACGTTTTCGAAAAATGGAAGGAACTGGTTGAGCCAGGCTACTTCGTTGAAAACCACGCTTCAATGAGCTGGCAGGACGCACTGGCACCTTTCGTCAATGGCGAAGCGGCTATGTACGTCATGGGTAACTTCAGTGTTGCTGCAATGCGCGATGGTGGTCTGACTAACGACCAAATCGACTACTTCCCGTTCCCAGAAATCACACCGGGAGTTGCTCGTGCAGAAGAAGCACCTACAGATGCTTTCTTCATCCCTTCAGGTGCAAAGAACCCAGAAGACGCTCGTAAGTTCCTAGCATTCATTGCGAAGCCGGTCATACAGACTTTGTGGAACGAGACTATCGGTCAATTGCCTATCAATAAAAATGCAAGTGTTGGAGACGACAAATTCTTACAGAAGGGTTTTGAAACTGTAAGTACGGCTAACGGTCTTGCTCAGTTCTACGATCGTGATGCACCCGCTGAAATGGCAAAAGC
>CAZCKD010000342.1:0-2660 GCA_964498925.1 uncultured Granulosicoccaceae bacterium | reverse complement strand
GCATCTCTTCTAACAAATCGCTAATAAGTTCCAGATCATCATCTTGCTTGTCCAGAAGGCCAAGCTTGTTGCTCATCAGTTTCAGGTAATCCTCGATGAAGTAGCTATCGAATTCGTTAATGGCTTCCTGTGCCAGTTCAAGTGCCTTGTCAGGGTCTTCGTCGATCAGCGGCATTAGGCATTGCGCAAGGTTCGCCAAATTCCATTGAGCGATTCTAGGCTGGTTCTGGTAAGCGTAGCGTGCTCCGCGATCGATAGAACTGAAAACCTTGTCTACCGAAAAAGTATCCATAAAAGCGCACGGACCGTAATCAATCGTGTCGCCAGTAATGGATGAATTGTCTGTATTCATAACACCGTGAATGAAGCCAATCGATTGCCATTGGGCTACCAGCGACGCTTGAGCTTTTATTGCTCCGTTCAATAAAGCCAGGCCTTTTGACTGAGTTCCGATTTGATCGGCATAGTGTCGATGTAAAACGTAATCGGTCAGTTTCTCTACTGCATCGATGTTTTCCCGGGCTGTGAAGTATTGAAACGTACCTACCCGAATATGGCTGCGCGCGACACGCGTAAGAATTGCGCCCGGAACTGGTCCGTATTCGCGCATAACGGCATCGCCCGTTGTCACCGCAGCTAATGCTCTTGTTGTGGGTACACCGAGAGCGAACATAGCTTCGCTAACGATATATTCTCGCAGCACAGGACCTACCCAATTCCTTCCATCACCACCACGAGAAAAAGGTGTGCGGCCGGCACCTTTAAGTTGAATGTCATAACGTTGACCGTCTATGCCGAGCACCTCGCCCAGTAGTAAAGCTCGTCCATCCCCCAGTTGAGGTGCCCAACCGCCGAACTGATGTCCCGCATAGGCCATAGCAAGCGGTTCAGAGCCTTTTGCTATTTGGTTGCCGGCTAATACCTGCACACCTTCTTCGCTGCGCAATTCGTCTGCATTGATATCCAGAAGCGTTGCTAGATCATCGTTGACGATGATGAGCTCCGGACTTGAAACCGCTGTGGGTGACAGGGTTGCATAAAAATCGTCCGGCAGCTTCGCAAAGCTGTTGTCGAAATTGATGGATACCGAATTAGCGTTCGTATTCATAGGCGTATTAGTTAATACGGTAGTGTGTCAGTTAAAACTGGATGACCGGACCCGGATGTTTGAAGGGTTCATCCAGTATCCATCCGTTGGCCGTATTGTGCGGCAGATTGACACTTTCTTCAAAATTAAGGACCGGGGTGAGACAACAATCTCGCTTAGTACCGATGGCGGCCCAATCATCTCTGCTTCTCGATGCAAAGGCTTCAATAAATAGTCGCCGCATTTCCGGCCAACTTGCCGCATCGTATTGGGAATCCAGTGGGAGCACATCGCTTAGACCCAGTATCTCCAGCAGCTCTTTGTAGAATACTTTTTCCAGCGCACCAATGGCTATAAACTTATTATCTCGGGTTTTGTAAACGGCATAGAAGGGTGCGCCGCCGTCCAGCAGGTTGGATTCTCTCTGCAAAGACCATTGATTGTCGGCCATGAGCCCATGCGTCATTGTTGTTAGGCCGACCGTACCGGCCAGTATGGATGTCTTTACTTCACCGCCTAAGCCCGATATCCCTCGCTGAACAAGCTTTGCCAAAATCCCGGCAAGCAAATACATTGCGCCGCCACCAAAGTCCGCAATTAGATTCAGAGGAATAACCGGTTTATCGCTGGAACCGATAGACGAGAGCACACCTGACAGCGCCAGATAATTAATATCGTGACCCGCTCGTTTGGCGTAGTTGCCACGTTGACCGAAACCTGAGAGTCGACCGATAACGAGCTTTGGATTGTGTTTCAACAACCGCTCCGGTGCCATACCGAGTCTTTCCAACACGCCGGGTCTGAACCCTTCGATAAGCACATCGGTTTCAGCTAACAAGGCATCCAGACTCTGTTGTCCGTTTTTTGATTTTAAATCGAGTCGTTCGATTGCCTTACCCGTGTTGAGTATATCGGCACGGCTATCCATGTCGATACCGATGGCACGATCACTCGGTGGAAGAACGCGCGTGACGGACGCGCCGAGCTGTTGTAACTGCAAGCCCACAAAAGGGACGGGGCCAATAGCCGATAACTCGACGACGTTTAATCCCCTTAAAGGAGCCGAGTTATCGCTCGAGTGTGAGTCCATCGGCTTTATTGGTTACCTGTTACGCTTTGTTGATTAACTCAGCGCTTTCGCGTGATGCTCTAGGTGATCTTCAATGACGCCTGCAATAAACCAGTAGGAATGATCGTAGCCGGGTTGAATACGGTAGTTAAGTACTTGTCCTGCCTCTTGGCAGGCATCGATAAACAACTGCGGTCGGAGTTGTTCGTCTAAAAAAGGATCGGCATCACCGGTGTCGATGAGAATGTCGGCTTTTGATGGTGCTGACTTTACGAGCTCGCAAGCATCGTATTGCGCCCATGTACTCTTATCATCGCCAATATAGGCGCTAAAGGCTTTTTCTCCCCAAGGCACGACCGAGGGTGCAACGATGGGTGAAAAAGCTGATACTGATCGATAAAGATCCGGATGTTTCAAGTGCAAAGTCAATGCACCATGACCACCCATGGAATGTCCGGTTATGCCTTGCTGACTGGCATTGGCAGGAAATTCCTTGAGGACGAG
>CAZCKD010000341.1:1235-2675 GCA_964498925.1 uncultured Granulosicoccaceae bacterium | reverse complement strand
CTTACGGAGCTGCCGCCGAAAATTCATTTGCACTACTATCGGCATATCTCCGAGATACTCGTCGCCCGATCAGAGCTATCTGACGAACCTAATCCAGACGTTTCTTTGTAGTACAGTAAACCCTTGCGTGCCCCTATGTGTCTTGACGAATAGGGAGCGTCGATTTGTCCGTTACTCTCAGTTAGCAATCCTACGTATCGTTCATTTCACTGACATCGTTTAGCCGTGTACCATGGCAATAGATAAGTGTGAGAGTTGGATTACGTGAAGGACTTGTGTGAGAAGGTGCTAGACGGAGCAGTATTGCTCACCGTCAATCAACGCCTGGCCAGGCACCGCTCAAGACAATACCAACGTTGGCAGCAGGAGAGCGGCAAGCTGTGGTGGGAGACGCCTGACATACTGCCTTTTCGTTCCTGGTTAAGACAGTTACACAACCAGTTCCTGATATCTGGCCAATCAGAAAAGTGTCTCTATCCTGACCTTCTGCAACAACGTGCATGGCAGAACATCATCGAAAAAGATGATTCCGTAACGCTTCTCGATATGGATGCTGCGGCAGTAGGTGCAAGGCGAGCCTGGGACATAGCCTGTGCCTGGCATTGTCATCCGGTTGATGAAGACTATCTTCCCGTTGATCAATTTGTCTGGAAGCGTTGGCGAGCGTCCTATACAAATTTACTAGAAGAGCTTGGTGTTATTGATGAAGCATCATTGGCAGACCATCTCGCCGGCATCATACAAGCGGGTGGTGCAGATCTGTCTCTACCGGAAATAATTGTACTGGATGGATTTTTGCAGTTGCCACCACAGCTTCAAAACGTAGTGGATGCTTTAGTCGAAGCTGGTGTCAAAGTTGAAGCTATAAATGCAAGTCCTGATGCATTAGTTCATCGTTGTAGTTATATTGATGATTCGCAAGAGCTGTTGAGTATCGCAAGCTTTATGCGTCAGGAGCTTGAAAGAGATCCTTCTCAATCTCTGGGTCTGGTAGTGCCCGACTTGCAAAATAAAAGAGCTGATGTTTTAAGATATTTTGATCAAATCTTTTTTCCTGGATTATCGCCTACAGAAATTCGTGAGCATGGACGCCCTTACGATTTATCATTAGGGACACCGTTGTCAGATGTTGCTCCTGTTCATGCAGCGCTTCTTATCCTAAAGCTCTGTATCACCAAGGTGCGTGGTAGTGAAATATCTGCTGTTCTGCTCAGCCCTTATTTTATGGGTGGGGCCATCAGTGTTCATCGCCGCGAACAAATCGACAAAAGCTTACGTGAACAACGCGTTCGCAGTTTGAATCTGGATCAACTTGGCGACCAGCTTTCTCAAGACGGTAAATATAAATTACCGAACTCGCTTTCGCGGTTATTTAAAACCCGGAAATTAAGCCGTGCAACCTTATCCGTTTGGGCAAAACGATTCAGTGATTGGTTGAGT
>CAZCKD010000341.1:0-1135 GCA_964498925.1 uncultured Granulosicoccaceae bacterium | reverse complement strand
CCAGCAGAAAGAGGCTGGCGTGCCGGATGCATCGGCGCCTGCTAGATTGCATCTAGCGGAGATTGAATTTCGTCAATGGGGTTCTCAATCTCCTTTGTTGATGGCAAGCTCGGCATTGTCTAGAGAGGGTAAAGAATTAGAAGCGGCTCTATTGCCTGTTTTTACCGCTGCTGAAGATAATCAAGCAATCGCAGCATCGTACATTGAAAGACTTTCTCAACAAGCGCTGTCACCAAGTCCTATCGAGCAACTAAGGCAAAGCCTTAAGCTTGAGAGCATTCATGATATTTACGGACCCGCTTTACCTTCCGGCAGTGCTATGAAGGGTGGGTCCCGCTTGTTCGAAAATCAGGCCTTATGTCCGTTCAAGTGTTTTGCTTTGCATCGTTTGTCAATTCGCCCTTTAGAAGAGGCGGGTCTTGGTTTAGATCCAAGACAGCATGGCACGTTGTTGCACCATACCTTGGAGCTTTTCTGGCAGGAAATTAAAACCTCCAAGGCATTGCATGCTTTGTCAGAGGACGAATTCCCCGAAGTGATTTACCAGGTCATCGATGTTGCTTTAGATGAAATGCGGGTGTCTGGGGCATTGCGTGATCTGGAACGACAGCGTTTATTTAACCTACTCAGCGACTGGTGTCAGCAGCTTGAAGCCCCAAGGGAAAATTTTGAGGTTCATGCTTTAGAACAAAAGCTGGTTATCGAGCATGGTGGTATTGAGATGAATGTCACCATCGATCGAATTGATAAAGTGGACGATGCACTCGTTGTTATTGACTATAAAACAGGTACCTCCAACTCGGTGGGTAGTTGGGCGGACACCCGTATAAGCAACCCGCAGCTTCCTCTCTATGTCTTGAGCAATGATGATATCGAAGGGGTTGCTTTTGCACAGGTAGCGCGCAATCAGCTAGGTTTTAAAGGTGTAACCGCACAACCAAACATGCTGCCGAAAGTAAAAACGACGGTTACCAAATCACGCAATGGACAGGCGACAGAGAGAGAGCTCAATTCGTGGGGTGACTGGCGGCTACATTGGAAAGAAGCCCTTGATAACGTGGCAGGAGAAATCAGGCAAGGCTTAGCCAGCGTCACTCCGATGAAAACGGCCTGCACCTATTGTGAGTTGTCTTCT
>CAZCKD010000340.1:0-2690 GCA_964498925.1 uncultured Granulosicoccaceae bacterium | reverse complement strand
AAACCATGGAACACGCCGTTGCCTTTGCTGAAACCGGGCACCTGGCGATTTCAACACTGCACGCAAACAATGCCAATCAGGCGCTTGATAGAATCATTAACTTTTTCCCCGAAGAGCGCAAAGCTCAGCTGCTGCATGACCTAGGCAACAATATCCGCGCCATCGTATCGCAGAGACTTGTGCCAACAGTGGACGGCAAGCGTTGTGCCGCAATAGAAATCTTACTGGGCTCGCATACGATCAAACAAATGATCATGAAGGACCAACTCTCTGACATCAAAGAAGCGATGCTTAAGTCTGAGAACCAAGGGATGAAAACATTCGACAGTGCTCTTTTCGACTTAGCGCGCGAAGGTAGAATCACTGAAGAAGAAGCGCTTAAACACGCAGATTCTGCAAACAACTTGCGTTTAAAATTTAAGCTCAGCGCACCTGTCAAAGCCGATGAGGACCTCATGCCCGGCAAACAAGAGCCCGAGCCAAACGTCTCGGCCGAGGATGAGAAAAAACGCCAGGCCATGCAAGCTGCCGAAAAAGCAAAAGCCAAGCTTGCAGCCATTAGACAAGCTCAAAACAAGCCGGCAAGTAATACGGCAGCTGACGAGATCCACGCTGCGATGACACAACAAAACGGCGCGGCTAATGATCAATCAAGACCAGCATCTGCACCAACTGGAATCGCCGGCTCTGCAGGACATGCCGGTGCAGCGGCAAACATGGGCACAGAGCTTCATGCCGCTGCCAACGAACCGCTTGGATTCGAGTTATCGTTAGAGGCCGAGCCAGAGCCCCCCGGCCCGGAGGATGAAAACGGTGATGAAGATTCAATGGGAATGGGGCGTATTCGCTGAGGCCAGCTAGTACGTCAGTGTCAAGGCTAAAATAGCTATCCCAAAACGCCTATAAGAGCTCTTGGCGCGTTATGCTTCGCGTCAATGACAAATTCTGTTCGCTTTATTCATACGGCCGATCTTCATCTGGATTCTCCGCTTCGTTCCCTAGCGTCGAGAAACTCTGCGCTGCGCGACCTTTTAGAAGATGCCAGCCGCACTATGCTCCGCCGTCTTGTCGATACAGCCCTCGAGGAATCAGTCGACGCATTGCTTATCGCTGGGGATCTGTTTGACGGTGAGCTCAGAGATGTCCGCACTGCAAAACTCCTAGAGCGCGAACTGAGACGGCTGGATTCGGCCGAAATCCCCGTCTTCATTATCTGGGGTAATCACGACGCCGAGGCGCGACTGGTGGATATCTTGAATCTGCCGGATAACGTGCAGACTTTCAATGGAAAAGGCGGTCGTGCGACGTTTGCAGAAGATCAGGCCGTGGTTCACGGGGTGAGTTTTGCTAATAAAAAAGCCCCTAATAGTTTACTGGGTAAATTCGGGCCACCGACGCCAGGCACATTCAATATAGGTATGCTTCATACAAGCCTGACAGGATCTGAGGGACACAATAATTATGCCCCTTGCTCTGTTCAGGAACTCATTGATATGGGCTATGACTACTGGGCTCTGGGACACATTCATACCAGGAAAGTACACAGCGATAATCCGGCTATTGTCATGCCTGGAAATCCACTCGGCAGGCATATCAATGAAGACGGAAAACGATCTATTAGCCTCGTGACTCTTGAGCAGGGAAAAGATGCTGTTATCCGTGAAATAGACATCGCGCCCGCTTCTTTCGAAAAAGTGCGTGTCCCATTGACCGATGAAGAATCACTCTCGGACATCTTGGATGCCATTAAATCTAAGATAGAAACAACAAAGGCTCATGTTGACGCAGAGCTACTCATTGTCCGTATTGTCCTTGAAGGAAATTCACCGTTATATAGATTACTTAATCGGGAGCAAGAATCTGTTCTGATAGATTCGCGCATGGAGTATGAACATCGCGACGACATTTGGATAGACAGTTTGGACGTCAAGGGTATTTCCACTGTCGATAGTGCTAGCGAGCACGCACTAGCCACAGAAGGCGATAATCTATTACTGGGGGCACTAACGCAAACAATCGATCAGCAATTATTAAACTCATTGGAATTGAAAGAAACGGTGCAAGCAGATCTGGACAAACTAGCCAGAGCTTTACCCGGAGAACTGAACACTTTGTTTGACGATGGCACGACAGAAAGCCAATCAGCCAATGTCGAACAAGTATTACGTGATGGCGCTACCTGGATCATGCATCAACTTGAAATTGTTGACACCCCGGACTCTGAGCGTAACGAGTCATGAGATTCGATGAGCTGATACTTAGGCGTTACGGCCACTTTACGGACTTCCGTCTATCGTTTCCAAAACCTGATAATAACGTTACCTCTAGCGCTGAGTGTGACAACAATAGGCTCGATTTTCATATTTTATACGGCCCGAACGAGGCAGGTAAATCTACTACCTTATCCGCCATTACAGATCTTCTTTATGGATTTGAAAGAATCACGCCGTGGAAATTTTTACATAGCAATGAACTCTTGGAAATAGAAGCAACGCTACAACAGAATGAAGCATCAGCCAGTGTAAAACGATTTAAAAACAGACTCACGAATATTAACGGCGACAGACTGGATAGCCTCCCTTTCGATTTACAAGGTTTATCTAGAGATGACTATCGCTCTCGATTTTCATTCGATGAAGGAACACTGCAAAAAGGCGGAGACAATATACTCAACAGTCAGGGTGATGTAG
>CAZCKD010000339.1:0-2708 GCA_964498925.1 uncultured Granulosicoccaceae bacterium | reverse complement strand
CGCTTAAAAATGGTCTCTTGGCTTTTGTCTTAAGCTTACTTACACCCAACTTCACGGCGGTGGAGCCTACGACACCTGCTCTTGCAAGTTGCGAACTTGGTAACTTAGTCATCCCTCACCCTCCATAAACCGCCTTTTTGCGGCTACGAGCTCCGGCTGCGCTAACAAATTATCGATCGTGTTTAAATGTTGGAGAACGTGTGTTCTAAACAGAAAGGAAAACATATCAAGCGTTTTACCAATGATGCCGCCTAGAAGTAATTGGGCGATAATTTCTGTGCTTTGATCAACCAGTTTGGTGGTGTTGGCAAACTCATCCGACGTATCTTTTAGCCAGTAGGCAAGTATGGCCGTCTGATAGTCCCAGAACAGCGCAGGTAGTAAATCTTGATAGGGTTGTTCCGGCATTTCACCAGCTTCAATCGACGCATCGATGAGATCAACCACCATGGATTTCAACAGTTCTTTGGTATCTAGAAGAAGCTCGTGGCCAACGGTAGGTGCGGCGTAGGTTTGAGCGAAAACTATCTGAAGGAATTCACGAGCCGGCAACCACATGCGAATTTCCATCTCGACTAGCTGATGAAGCTGGTCTCGTAAACTGTATTCATGAAAATCATCCAAGGCTTTTAGTTCATCCATCACCTGGTGTTGCACATGGGCACAGTAGCCGTAAAGAAGCTTTTCCTTGGTAGAGAAATAATTGTAAATCGTGGCATCAGCGACATCCGCGCGTTTGGCTATTTCGCGCATAGAAGCCTTATCAAATCCTTTCTCGGTTATGACATCAACCGCAGCCTCCAGAAGCCGTAACCGCGTTTGTTCTTTTACTTTCCGACTGATCTTCATGATGATACCTATATATTAATCACTATACATAATATAGCTAATTTATGATCATAATATATAGTATTTACACATTAGAAGATTTACCACCGAAACCTAATTGAATTAATCGAATTATCAATGTGTTAGATAAACCTAGACACAAAATCGCCGTGCGAACTTGCCGCACGGCGATTGGTTTGCATCAATAAAAGGTTCACTACTTGGCGCAGACGCTGAGTCTCACAGGCCTTTTCTAAGCCTATTTTCGACGTTATCGCGATTGAAAATCAGGGACCAAATTTCCTTGCAGTGATCCCAACCAATTGCTCCAAGGAAACGCAGCAGAGAGGGTTGTCTGGGAGTTATTAAGTAAGACGCTGAAAGATTCAAGAAATCCATTATCGATGTCTATTGTAATTGTGCTTCCATCTGCCGCGGAGATAATCCGCATAACACCTCTAACAAATCGCATTGAGTTGCGCGTTTGTTCATCCTGAACACTCAACGCATCAATGCCTTGCGCTAAAACATCCTGTTGATTGTATTCAAACTGCTGTTCAATAGTGACGTCTACTCTTGTATTGTTACTGGCACTGCTAATCATGCTGAACGACCCTTCCATTAGGCCCGTCGAAGTGCGCAGGGTGAATGGTCGCAGCAATCGAGTGTTGGCATTTTCTACGATCAGACTGTTCCCGCCTTGGGTAAACCGATAATCCAGGTCCAAAGTCTCAATAGTTTCACCAGCACCTCCCACACTGGTCGCAAAGCCACCGTCAACCACCATCTCACCGCCTGCAGATAGTTCAGTTGTAAAGTTCGAAAAAGCCAAACGATGTCCAATTGGGCTATTTGCATCAAAAAAAGTACCGTCTATCGTGTCGCCAAGCCCCGCAAAGTCAAATCCATATAGACAATCGCTCGCCTCTACGTTGTAGTGGACAGACCCGGTTCTTTGTGGAGTGCGCATCTGCTGGTGAGTGCCTCCGTTAGAACAAGTGGCAGGATTTTGAGTACCAAAATTGCGTATGTAAGGAAACTCAACGAGTCGCTGGTCAAATGCTTGACCCGAAAATACTTCAAACACCTGACGAATAACTGCTGCATAGTTATCGTGATTTATAACCGGTGAAGAATCACTTAAAACGCGGATAGCAGGAAATCTGTCACCGGTCGTTAAATTGATAACAATATATTCTCCAGGCAATACTGTACATTCAGTCCCTCCTTGACAGACGGATGCGAAATTATCAGAGCGTTGTACTTGATACCAACCATTATCGGGCCAGCTGATTACTCTTCCGTTGACAACGATGTCGGATCTAACGGGATGTACAGGTTCAACTATTGTAGGCTCACCTAGTTGCAACACAGCTGACATCTTGCCTGCTCCGTGATTAGTAATTTTATACTCACCGGCTTCAGGCACAGTACAACCATCAAAACCGCCGCAAACTTCCGAATAGTCAGTCGTGCGCTGAACCTGATACCAACCTGGGATATTAAATGTCAGTGACAGGCCATCAACGACAATGCTGTCTTCAAACTCCTGTTGAGTAAAGCTTTGCACCTCACCCACTTGAAAGCGCCCAACACCTGAGCCACCACCATCAGCGTTGTGGCGGGTTATCCAGTATTCACCATCCGGTACCGTACAACCTGTTCCACCTTCGCAAACAATTTCTTGTGTCAGCGTGTTCTGGACCACATACCAAGCATCGTTAGGCCAACTAAACGTGTTGCCGGATAGAGAGACCGATGCATACGTGTATGACGAAAACGAAGCTAGCATTGCAACTGCTGCACCTAGTCTGATTAATTTCCTTGTATATTTTTTCATTGTTTAAAACTACCTAAAGCAAGATTCAGTTAAATCGAAA
>CAZCKD010000338.1:0-2751 GCA_964498925.1 uncultured Granulosicoccaceae bacterium | reverse complement strand
TGCCAAGCTGCATAGCGTCTAACGCACCGATAGAAAAGACGCAGCGTTCGCTAACGACGTGCGGATTATCGGAGCATTTTAGTGGCGCCATCTACAGCGCTTATGAGGTAGATGCGTGGAAGCCCGACCCAACGCTCTTTTTACATGCCGCTGATGACCAAGGTGTGCTGCCCGAACGGTGCTTAGTGGTAGAAGATAGTGAGGTCGGCGTGGAGGCTGCGCTTGCAGCTAAGATGCACGTGGTGTATTTCGATCCTCACAAGGCTGGTTGTCGGTATTCAGTACCCTGCATGGAATCACTTCTCGAGGTTTTGGATTATGTTTAGTTTATCGACGATGAGTTAAACAATTTTCGCAAATACGCGGTTTTAGTACGGTCGCTATCCGTTCTATCGATGTAAGGGATGAATCATGTCAAACGACGATAAAAAAGACGGTTTGAATCTTCTGGAGAATGCTTACGCCTTATCCAGCGCCGCTGATAATTCGAATTACTATGATGCCTTCGCATCCACCTATGACCGGGACTTTGCAGATGGGCTGGGTTATGTCATTCCGCGCACTATTGCAGACGTATTTAACACGCTAGCCAGTGAGTCTGACTATCCAGTTGCAGATATTGGTTGTGGTACCGGTCTTGTGGCGTTGGAATTGGGAATAGAGAAAACGCAGATCGATGGTTTTGATATATCGCGTGAAATGCTAGATGTGGCCGATACAAAAAACGTCTACCGCTCACTGTATGAAATTGATTTAAGCTCGGACATCTCTTCGTTGTCTACAGACTATGGCGCCGTTGTCTCAGCAGGGACATTTACTCATGGGCATCTTGGCCCTAACGTACTGGTTGAGTTACTCAATATTGGCAGATCAAATGCGCTATTCGTAATCGGCGTTAATGCAAAACACTATCAGGAAATGTCCTTCTCTTTAGCACTGGAAGATTTAGCTAAGAGAAATAAAATAAGCAGATTGTCTTTAAAAGACTCGCCCATCTACAGCAATGAAAACCATGCCCACGGATCCGATCAGGCGCGTATTGTCACCTTTCGCAAACAGCCATAAATTATCCAACACTGTCCCTTTTGCCAAAAGGAAAAGCACCCTCGAGATCAATCCGCTGGATATCAATGTGACTTGTCTGACTCACTAAGCAGCGTTATAGTCTGGAATAGTATTAACTCAAAAAGGAGATACCCATGCCTATTCCTTATATCACTGTAAAAGACCCTGCAGCGGCCATTAGTCTTTACGAAAAAGCATTTGATGCCACCACTACCATGATGATGGACGGTCCGGGTGGAAGCATCATGCATGCTGAAATCTCAATTGGCGGAGAACGATTCATGTTAGGGGCAGAGTGGCCCGGTGTCTCTTCCGCTCCGGAAGGCAGATCCCCTGTTAACTTCATGATGTATGTCCCCAATGCTGATGAGGCACAGAAGAAAGCCATCGCTGCTGGAATGACATTGGCATCAGAGCCTGAAAACATGTTTTGGGGCGATCGTATGGCGAAGGTCAGTGATGGACACGGCTATGAATGGACGTTGGCACATCAGGTTGAGGAAGTCTCAGAAGATGACATGAAAAAGCGCGCCGCCCAGTGGCTGGCCTCCATGGGTGGGAATTAGTACAGCGGATAGTAATCTACGCATCAGATAGTGATAATCTTGACTCATTAATGTCATCAAGAATATGGAGTAATTCGAATAGCGATGGATCCTGATATCAAGCGTATTGACACAAAGGTTGTTTATAAGAATCGCTGGATGGCTGTTCGCGAGGATAGGGTGCGGCGCCCTAACGGTGATCACGGTCTATTTGGTGTCGTCGACAAGCCTGATTTTTCTCTTATCATTCCTTTTGATGGCGATAAGTATTATCTGGTTCAACAGTACCGATATCCCGTTAATGGTCGGTATTGGGAGTTTCCGCAAGGCTCCTTAGAGCTTGTCGCAGACGCCTCTCCTGAACAGGTAGCCACCAGTGAACTCAAGGAAGAAACCGGCCTAAGAGCGGGCTCGATGAAAAAGCTTGGAAAGCTGTTTCAAGCGTATGGGTATGCGAATCAGGCAGTGCATATCTTTTACGGTTCTAACTTGCAAGCCACTGAGGCTCAACCGAGTTCAGAAGAGCAAGACCTCATCTGTCAGTCATTCACCCGCGCAGAAATTGATGCGATGGTAAAAAATGGTGAAATAACAGATTTAGCGACTGTAGCAGCTCTTCAACTCTTAGACAGAGAATCGACTTGATAAGTGGTTTTTTGTAACCAGTATTCGAAGATCAGTTTATAAAAATGCTGGGCAACGTGGACGTTGGTTGTGACTAACAAAAAAACGTTATTAGACAAATTAAAGTTTACTCAGTCCGGAGCTGATCCTTTTGCTTCCAATGCCGCGGTTAGTGGTACTGGTGCAAGCGGGAACTCCCTAACGGGTAAATCAGGAAAGGATGTTGCCGACAGTTCTTCCGATGTGGATGCATTCCTGCAGGCAGTTAAGGATAGCCCTCCGGTTAAGACAAACGGCGAACGTGGTCGATTGATTTTTGCCATGGATGCTACGGCCAGCCGACAGCGCACATGGGATCACGCCATGTCGTTAACCACTGATATGTTTACTCACACCAAAGGCCTGGGAGAACTCGACGTTCAATTGGTCTTCTACAGAGGGTACGACGAGTGTCGTTCATCTAAGTGGCTTAGTTCTGCCGACAAGTTGATCATGATGATGCGCAAAGTCAGCTGTC
>CAZCKD010000337.1:0-2751 GCA_964498925.1 uncultured Granulosicoccaceae bacterium | reverse complement strand
GAACAAAATGAGCGAATATAGAGTAGCGAAAAAACGAGTTGATGTATCGCCTGGTGAATCGGTGCGCATTCTGCGAGAACTTCAAGAACTTAGTCAGTCGGACTTATCAGGTTTAACCGGTATACCTCAATCTACGATTTCAGCGATTGAGAATGAGCGGGTTAACTTGGGTGTTGAGCGAGCAAAGGTCCTAGCGCGGGCGTTGAGATGTCATCCAGCAGTTTTAGTGTTCCCTGGTTGGGACGTCAGCCGTGAATCAGCCGCATAACCAAACGCTGCAAGCGAAACGACGGTTCCTACGGTTTTGTTGACACCCTAAGCTAACAACTTAGGAGTGTTAAACATGGCCAAATCAGGTCCACTTAATACCCGTAAATACAGCAATCGATTTAAAGCAACAGTAGTCAAACTGAGCCAGCTTGAAGGAGTGGAGGTTCAAGAAGTCGCTCATTCGCTTTGCATCCATCCGTATATGCTGTCAAAGTGACGTAAAGAGGCTGCTGAAGGATTAATAGTGACTAAAGGTATTCAGTTAGATTAGCAAGCCAGTGTTGAACTCAAAGAGCTTCGTAAAATCAAGAAGAATTACGAGCGACTTAAAATTGAGCATGAGCTTTTAAAAAAGCCATCGAGTTCACTTCCAAACGAAAAGCGACATCTTCGTATTCATCCACGCGTACAAAGAGAATGAGTGCCGGTGCCCTAAGCGAGGCGCTCATAAGTGCGCTGTTCGATGGCGCCGCTATTCCTTTAGCGGGTGTTATGTTTGGCGTAAGCCTTGTAGCCTTTGTTTCCACTGAACTCCCTGAGCCGGAAGGGCTCGAAAGGACTCCCGTGGCAAGAGGAAGGGCATTGTTATTTGCATATATCCTTATAAACTATAACCATTATGTGAGATACTAAAGTTCATCTGAACGCAGGGCTGATAAACATCCCTGCCTACTTAGCAAGGAGTCGTGGCTATGCAAATCGCTGGTATATCAGCACTTGTAACAGGCGGGGCAAGCGGGCTTGGAAAAGCGACCGCTGAACACCTAGCAGATCTTGGTGCCAAGGTTGCCGTTCTGGACTTTAACAGTGAAGGTGCCAGCGCGGTGGCTGATGCCATCTCTGGTATCGCAGTGCAGGTTGATGTTGGTGATGAAGCTGCCGTTGATAAAGCGATTGAAACAGCCTGTAAGCAACTGCCGGATGTTCCCAGAATTGTCGTTAATTGCGCGGGAGTAGGTCTCGCCGCACGAATTGTTGGCCGCGAAGGTAAACCCTCATTCGATGTTTTTGAAAAAACGCTACGGGTCAATTTATTTGGCACCTACAATGTCATGACGCATGCAGCCAAGCACATGACGGATGCCACTGAGTTGGATAACGGTGAACGAGGCGTGATAATCAATACCTCTTCGATTGCTTGGCAAGATGGTCAGATTGGCCAATCGGCCTATGCTGCCTCAAAGGGGGCAATCGCATCCATGTGCCTTCCCGCAGCTCGAGAATTTGCGCAATTCGGTGTACGAGTGGCGGCCATCGCTCCCGGTCTTTTTCATACGCCCATGATGGATGGACTCCCAGAAGAAGTTACACAAAAGATTGCAGAGAGCGTCCCGCATCCGGCACGACTGGGTGCGCCACACGAATATGCATTACTCGCTCAGCATATTATCGAGAACCCTTATATCAATGGCACAACAATCCGGCTTGATGGTGCCGTGCGTCTAGCACCACGTTAGAGAAATTCATAACTTATGACAGAATCGATACTCAAGATTGAGACTGAAGGTGCGATAGCGACACTCACGATGAATCGTCCTGAGAAACGCAATGCTATGTGCGATGCGCTTTTGGAGGCTCTCGATACATTTTTTTCGGCTCCACCATCCGGTGTCAAGGTTGTCATA
This sequence comes from uncultured Granulosicoccaceae bacterium, assembly GCA_964498925.1. Lineage (GTDB taxonomy): Bacteria > Pseudomonadota > Gammaproteobacteria > Granulosicoccales > Granulosicoccaceae > Granulosicoccus. The sequence continues at coordinate 856 of CAZCKD010000337.1, read as the reverse complement.
CTGACCGGCACTGCCGGACATTATTGTTCTGGTCTGGATTTATCAGAACATGTACACCGCACAGCTGAAGAGAATCTTTACCATTCTCGCCGCTGGCATGGCGTCATGGACAAAATTCAATACGGTGGGCTTGTCGTTGTATCGGCAATGTTCGGTGCAGTGATAGGTGGCGGCCTGGAACTCGCCGCGTCTACTCACGTGCGTATTGCTGAGCCGTCCACTCTATTCCAACTTCCTGAGGGTCGTAGAGGTATATTTGTCGGTGGTGGTGCAACTGTGCGCGTCGGTCGATTGTTGGGAGCTGATCGCATGACCGAGATGATGCTAACAGGCCGAAAATACGGTCATACTGAAGGACAGCAACTGGGTCTGGCTCATTACGCCGTTGAAGAAGGTGAGTCTCTAGCGCTCGCACAAAAGTTGGCGGGAAAAATTTCGCGAAATGCGCCGATGTCAAACTATTTGATGGTTCAATCTATTTCACGCATTCACGATATGCCGCAAGAGGTTGGCCTGTATGCTGAATCGCTGGCAGCCGCACTTTCTCAAACCACTCCGGATGCAGAAGAAGGCTTGCGTGCATTTTTAGACAAGCGTGCGCCTAATTTCAGATAATCCAATGTCAAAACCAGCCTTGGATAGAAGTACTGAAGAAGAAGTGTTGATCACCGACAGTACGTTGCGTCGGAATATAGGTTACAACATGAAGCGGGCGTTCAATGTGATCAAGAGCGATTTGGTCAAAACGCTCAAACCCCATGGCTTAAGAATGCTGACCTACACAGCATTGGTCTTAATAGTAGACAACCCTGGCTTGCGGCAACGGCAACTAGCGCAAGCCATGGACATAGAACAT
>CAZCKD010000336.1:0-2760 GCA_964498925.1 uncultured Granulosicoccaceae bacterium | reverse complement strand
AACTAACAATCAGTCATGAATAAAAATAGAATTATCACCTCAGGTGTGTTGGCAATCACGCTTTGCTTACTAGGTTTGTTTTCTCAGCTTCATGCTCAAGAGAGCGCCGATGTATTAGACGTTGGTACTGTTAAGAACGGTGTAAGACATGTGAGCGCTAACGAAGCAGCTCAGATACTAGCGCATAACCCTGAGGTCAAAGTTCTCGATGTTCGCACCGGTTGGGAATATAACCGTGGGCATATTAAGGACGCGGTCAACCTTAATTATTATGCGTTTAGTTTCAAGAAAAGTTTAAACACACTTGATAAGAACACTATTTGGCTCGTTCATTGTAAATCGGGTGTTCGTAGTGGACGTACTATACCGTTGATGAAAGAGGCGGGCTTTGCAAATATCATTCACATGGATGGCGGTTTTGATGATTGGAGAAAGTCAGGATTGACTATCGATTAGTCTCAATTATTTAAATTCGATCGTATTTTTTGACACGATCAAATTAGCTCTGTTAACGCATACGAATTTTTAGAAACGAATTAGGTTGATGGGCGCAAACGAAAAAGAGCTTGTATTCGTCGGGGGTGGGCATGCACATGCTCTGGTTATAGATCAGCTAGGAAAGCGACCTATAAAAAATACTCGCGTTACCCTTATCTCTGAGCAAACGCTCACTCCTTATTCAGGCATGCTGCCTGGATTTGTAGCTGGTCACTACAGCTACCAAGATGCACATATCGATTTAGATCAACTCTGCAAATGGGCCAATATCAGATTCATCTGTGGCTCGGTTACGAGTATTGATGCTGATACAAATACCATTCACATCAACGATCAAGATTCTGTTGGCTATGATGTACTTAGCATCGATATAGGATCCACACCGGATCTTTCCGTACCCGGTGCTCGAGATTTTGCCACGGGGGTCAAGCCTGTCAGTCACTTTGGTTCCTTGTGGCAGCAACTATTAGAAGCTTCAGAAAACACCTCTGCGGGTCAATGGGGTGTAGTTGGTGCAGGTGCTGGGGGCGTTGAGTTGGTTCTCGGAATGGCAAACCGACTGCAAGATCATGAGCAGTTAGCATTTCATCTGGCGTTTTCCAGTGCGCGCGTATTGCCAGGATATCCCGAAAAAGTTGTGTCCTGTGCAGAAGCAGCATTGTCCCGCTATAACGTCACGCTTCATCCAAACTATCGAGTAGCAGAGGTTCAAGAGAGCGGCTTGTTGGCAGCAGACGGTAGAAAAGTCGCCTTAGATAAAAGCATCTGGTGCACTGGGGCTGCAGCTGCAGGATGGTTGAAAGGGACAGGGCTGTTACTGTCTGACAAAGGTTTTATTTCGGTAAATACCTATCTTCAAAGCGATAGCCATAAAAATGTATTCGCAGCAGGTGACTGTGCAGATATGCACGCTGATCCCAGACCGAAGGCGGGTGTCTATGCCGTTCGACAAGCCCCTTTCTTAGAACACAACTTGCGCGCCATATGTACTGGGGATGAATTAAGGCCAGTAAAGCTTCAGACAGATTTTCTGTCTTTAATATCCTTAGGGGAAAAGCGAGCCGTTGGATGTCGCCTTGGGTTTACTCTGTCCGGTCGGTGGGTATGGAAGGTTAAGAATCACATTGACCAGAAGTTTATGAATCAGTTAGACAAGTCAGCGTAACAACACCCATGAATGCTGTTTTTTTGTATGCATTAGGGTGGTTGGTTTTTGGATTTATACATTCGTCTTTTGCAAGGCAATCTATACAAAAGAAAATTGAGCCGCTGTTAAAAGGAAGCTATCGGCTGCTTTACAACGTCTTTTCCTTGATTCAATATTTGTTACTAGTTAATTTCGGGCAATCCATACTCGATTCTCAACCGTTCGATTTATTCAATACCCCGATAGTTCAGTCAGTATTACTGGTAGTAAAAATACTTGGGCTGATCATCGTTGTGTTGGCTTTGGCAAAGTATGATTTAGCTAGGTTCAGTGGGTTTACACAAATACGCACCATGGAAAGCCTCGCCATGGAATCGAATGAGACCTTGCAAATTAAGGGGCTTAACAGTTGGGTCAGACACCCGCTATATACAGGTGCGTTTTTATATTTTTGGGGTAGTGCCGATTCCATGTTCGGTGCAACTACTGCAGTTTTTGCAAGCTTATATTTAGTGATAGGAACTCTTCTTGAAGAGCGAAAGCTTGTCAGTTACTACGGGCGTGCATACCAGGAATATCAACGAGAGGTACCAAGATTCTTTCCTTGGAAGTTGTCTGCGTTTCGACAAACAGTAAACTGATGCAGGGCCAAGCAGTGCGCTTAGCCCTAAGTGCTCAGTTAAAGGCCGGTAATCAGGCTGCGCCAGCGAACTCCTCTCCGGTTTTAGCGCCGGTGATGTAGGAAACAACGTCTTGTCCGTCGGTATCCTCTTTGTTGAGGTTGGCAACAATTCTTCCCCGTCTGAAAACAATAATGCGATCAACTAAATCGAATACCTGACGCATATTGTGGCTGACGAGAATTAATGGCTCACCATTGTCCTTAAGTGTTCGGATGATATTTTCAACCTGTTCAGTTTCCTGAACACCGAGTGCCGCAGTAGGCTCATCCATGATGGTGAGCTTTGAGGCAAAGGTTGCTGTTCGCGCTATCGCTACACATTGGCGCTGACCCCCTGACATGTTCTGAATAGTGTTGCGAATGTTTGGAATTTTTACGGCAGTACGTTCAAGCCCATCCAGCGTTGCTTGTCGCATCGCTTTGTAGTCCAGTA
>CAZCKD010000335.1:0-2764 GCA_964498925.1 uncultured Granulosicoccaceae bacterium | reverse complement strand
TCGAGCTCCTGTCTATTCTCGGGGACAAAGCAAACGGTGTGGGGCTTTATGCGTAAGGCGATTTTTAGCATTTCTTCGCTGATCGCCATCTCCATATTGAGCCTGGTCTGGCCGCTGGCTGCGAATCGCTCTACGTCATGGTCTTGAATGTGTCGACGATCTCCTCGCAAATGCATGGTGATACTGTCAGCTCCTGCCAACTCTGCCTGCAAGGCTGCATGTACAGGATCAGGGTAACTTAGACCGCGTGACTGCCGCACTGCGGCTACGTGATCGACGTTTACACCCAAGTAAATCGGTTGCTTCAACTGACTCTTCCTTTGCGGTTCCTAGGAATAGTTTACCCGCATCTGAAGTTTCGTTCCCGACACTATGCAGCAGAGGTATCAAATCCAGCTTTTAAGGAGCGCCTGAATTCGACGAGGAGCAGGGACGGCAGGCTTAAGATAGAGTTGCAGGTGCAGATAACTGAAATCAGAAGGACTTAACTGATCAGCCCAAACGGGATAATAGTGGTACACACCATCCAATGACTGGATCACGATAACTAACAATGAGGAGCTTCGATAGCCTGCACTGATCAATTTTCCGTTGGTGACTTTTCCCTTCGATGAACAATACGTCCATATGTCTTCATTGATCTCGTGCTCGAGCAAACAAGCAGATTTAAGGTCAATCAACCGCGGGCATAAAAAAAGCAGAATCAGCAGAAACCCGATGAGTTTAACGGGGGCTTCCGCTTCAGATAGGATAATGGCCGTTGCTGATAGAAGCACTAATGAGAGTGCTAAGGCCCATCCAAGGCGACTGTAACTAAGCTTTACCCGCCAAGGTTTCTTGTATTTTGTCGAGGATGCTTTGATAACGGGCCTCCTTGGCCTTACCGCTAAAGAGTTGAAACAACTCCGGGTCTTGCATCTCCTGCAAGCGTTCAAAATTCTCGCGCTCCTCTACAGGAGCGTTTATGTAATGATTTTCGAGGTAGGCGAGCATTGCTTCGTCCAATTCCCGCATACCACGCCGGCAACGCCAGCGTAGTTTCGAAAGATCGGCAGCATCAATGCTCATAGTGCTTTGGAAGTGGAAGCGGGGGAGACTACAGGCGTCGCTTGACCAACATTTTCTTAGTCTCAGCGATAGCCTTGGCAGGATTTAAACCCTTGGGGCATACCTGCGCACAGTTCATGATGGTGTGGCAACGGTAGAGCTTGAATGGATCTTCCAAATCGTCCAGCCGTTCTCCGGTAGAGTCATCACGACTATCGACCAACCAACGGTAAGAGGCAAGCAATGCTGCCGGACCAAGATAGCGATCTGGATTCCACCAGTAGCTGGGGCAACTGGTTGAACAACATGCGCACAGAATACACTCATAGGCGCCATCAATTTTTTCGCGATCTTCCGGAGATTGCAGTCTTTCTCTGTCAGGCGGAGCCGGTGTATCAGATTTCAGCCAAGGTTCAATGGATGCATATTGTGCGTAGAAATTAGTCAGGTCAGAGACCAGATCTTTGATGATCGGTTGATGTGGTAGGGGGTAAATGGTGATATCGCCTTCCACATCGGCAATGGCAGTTGTACAAGCCAGTCCGTTGGTGCCACCAATGTTCATGGCACACGAACCACAGATGCCTTCTCTGCATGAACGCCTGAACGTTAATGTGGAATCCATTTCGCTTTTGATCTTGATAATGGCATCAAGAACCATGGGTCCGCAGTTTTCAACATCGACGTCGAAACTATCTACGCGTGGATTTTCACCGCTATCGGGATCATACCGATAGATTTTGAAACGGCGAGTATTCTTCGCACCTTCAGGTGCGGGAAACTGCTTACCGTTTTGCTTGACGATCGAGTTTGCCGGTAGAGTAAATTCAGCCATGATTATTCTTCGGGTTGCTTGTTCAGTTTGCCGTTACGTTAATGCTCTAGTAAACACGCTTTTTAGGCGGTATTACTTCGCAGTCGTCGGTCAGGGTGTACATATGAACAGGTCGGTAATCTATTGAGACGTTGGCCCGCTCGTCGGTCCACGTCAGCGTATGCTTCATCCAATTCTCATCGTCTCTGTCTTCAAAGTCGTCGCGCGCATGGGCACCGCGACTCTCAGGGCGATTGTGAGCACCGTGGATGATGGTCTGTGCCTGAGCCAGTAGGTTTTCCAGCTCTAGCGTTTCTACCAGATCGGTATTCCATATCAGGTTTTTGTCATCGATTTTGACATCGTCAAACTCATCAACGATCACGCGCATTTTATCGATGCCTTCCTTAAGACTGTCACCTGTGCGGAATACAGCTGCATGCTTCTGCATGGTTCTTTGCATTCGATCTCGGACATCAGCCGTACCTGTTTCACCTTTGTTAAATCGGATGCGATCGATATGGTCGAGTGCCGGAGTTGTAGCTTCTTCCCCGAGAGGTTTGTGCGGTGATCCCGGCTTAACGAGTTCTGCGGCTCTTATCGCTGCAGCGCGACCGAATACAACGATGTCTAGGAGTGAGTTACTGCCGAGTCGATTAGCTCCGTGTACAGATACACAAGCGGCTTCACCGATAGCCATCAGACCCGGTACGACGGTGTCTGGATTTCCGTCCTTCAGTGTCACAACTTCACCGTGGTAGTTCGTTGGAATACCACCCATGTTGTAGTGAACCGTCGGTAACACAGGAATCGGGTTTTTGGTGACGTCAACACCTGCGAAGATGCGAGCAGATTCAGAGATGCCTGGAAGACGCTTTTCGATCACGTCACTGCCCAGATGCT
>CAZCKD010000334.1:0-2776 GCA_964498925.1 uncultured Granulosicoccaceae bacterium | reverse complement strand
GCCGTGAGCACTCTGGATGATGATTGTGTAGCCTCGGCGCAACGCGGATTCTTCAATTGACTGAATGAGTGAGGTGAAGAAGAGATCGTTGAGATAAGGAACTATAACGCCGATTATTCGTGTGGACTGCCTGTTCATCTTCGTCGCGAAGAAATTCGGCACATAATCCACTTTATCGAGGGCTTCCTCGATTCGCTGACGCGTGCTGTGACGAACCGAATCCGCGTCTTGAAAAAACTTGGATAATGTTGGGCGAGAGATACCAATGGTGGTGGATAATTCCTCCATTGTTCGTATCTTCAGCTTGTTTTGGTCCACCACACTCATTCTTAAATCAAACCAACCCCTGTCAAATTCAAATGCGCCGCAGCAGTCAAGAAATGCACAAATCTTTGGCTGCTATGGAAAAGCTGACTTTATATCATTTCTTTACTCGTGTAAAATTAAATGATGCCCCAAAATCGAAGAAATTTCCAACTTAGGTAATCGAATGACGCACCCCACTATCATCGCCGTCGGCGAATTATTGGTTGAATTCGTCTCTCACCGCAAAGGTTGCGAGCTGAAGACACTCTCGGAGTACTCGGGCCCCTACCCCAGCGGTGCACCAGCAATCTGTATCGATCAGGCGGCCCGACTGGGGGCAGCCACCAAGATTTTTGGTGGTGTGGGAGCGGATAACTTTGGCGCAGCCCTTATCGAGCGCCTTGATACCAACGGTGTAGAAACCAATGGCATCGAGAAATTGAATGACAAATCAACGGGTGTCGCCTTCGTCTCTTATTTTGATGATGGTAGCCGAACTTTCATTTTCCACTTAAACAATACAGCCGCTGATGCGTTTGACGACAGCTCTTTCACGCTGCCTGCCGGCCCTTTAATCATGCATATCTCCGGATCGTCACTGGGGAACCCGCACCTACGCGCCGCGATAGAAAAGACGGCAGCTAAGGTCATTGAATTGGGCGGACAAATAAGCTGCGATCCCAACGCACGCCCTGAACTAATGAGCGACCCAACCGTTAAAACGGCACTCACCAGTCTCATCGCAAAAAGTAGCTATCTGTTCCCAAGCCATAGCGATATCGAGTTCCTATACCCAGACTTAACTGAATCTCAGGCAATCGACACGTTAATGGGACTTGGCGTAGAAACCATCGCACTCACGCAAGGTGAGCAAGGCTCCATCATTTTTACCAAAGACAATGCCCCCATCAGCCTCAGCGGACATAGCGTCGAAGAAGTGGACCCGACCGGTGCAGGCGATTGTTTTTGCGGCACATTCCTAGCGATGATTGCCCAGGGAGAGGCGATAGAAACTGCTGGCAGATACGCCAACGCAGCTGGCGCTATAGCCGTCACCAAGCGTGGCCCGATGGAAGGTAATTCCGATATGGATACCATCAAAGCTTTCATGAACGACAACCCTGCCCAAGCAGTGGCGTAACAAAACACTATGATCGACATCGCTTCATTGATTGACCGAAACACCGCTGGCACCCACACGGGGCTGCCGTGCTTTTGTACCGCTAATGAGCAGGTATTACGCTCGATTTTTCAGTACGCCAGAGACCATCAAGTACCCGCTGTTATCGAAGCAACCTGCAATCAAGTCAATCAGGATGGTGGTTACACCGGAATGACGGCAAACAATTTTCGTGACTGGATGGGAGAGCTTGCTAAAGAGTACGGCGTTGCTCCAGATTCGATTATTCTCGGTGGAGATCATCTGGGCCCCAACCCATGGCGCCATCTTCCAGCCGATGCGGCCATGGAAAAAGCCGATGTCTTGGTTAGAGATTACGCAGCAGCTGGGTTTAAGAAAATTCACCTGGACGCATCCATGGCGTGTGGAGGAGAACCAACGCCTTCATTCGAACTGGTGGCTGAGCGAGCTGCGCGCTTGTGCAAAATTGCAGAAGAACATTCCCCTCACCCTGAAGATTTGGTCTACATCATCGGCACAGAAGTCCCTATTCCCGGTGGAGAAACCGATGACATGGACGAGCTAAGTATTACAAGCGTTGCGCGATTGACTGATACCATCAACACACACAAGGAGGCGTTTGATAAGGAAGGTCTCAATCACGCCTTATCCAAGGTTGTATCGGTTGTCACTCAACCCGGTGTTGATTTCAGCCACACGGCTATCCACCGCTTTGAGCCTGAAAAAGCCAGCGCATTGGCACAATCAATAACAGGCTATGAAAACCTGTCATTCGAAGCCCACTCTACCGATTACCAACCAACGGATGCCTTAGCGGAGTTGGTGGGGAAACATTTTTTCTTTCTAAAGGTTGGGCCTGAGCTTACCTTTCGCATGCGAGAAGCCGTTTTTGCATTAGCGCACATTGAAAATCATCTGTTTAAGGAACAGGACCGTTCTGGCTTGCTTGCCGTTATCGATCAAGCGATGAATGACAACTCCGAACATTGGGAACCGTACTACCGGGGTGATAGCGATGAGGTAAAGCTGCTTAAACACTATAGCTACAGCGATAGAATCCGCTATTACTGGACGGTTCCCACGGTCAAAAATGCCTTAAGTAAAATGTTCTTGAATTTCTCTAATCAAAAAATACCGGAGACTATCGTTTCCCAATATTTCCCGGAAAGAGAATTTGGCTCTTTAGATGTCAGTGCAGAGCAGCTGACGTCCGATCACATTTCGTTGTGCACTGGAAGATACTACGAGGCCTGTGGTTACCGTTCTTAACATCCTTAGCCGAATATCTGCTGAGCTTGCTGAAGAACAAACTGTCGGAATATCTCTGCC
>CAZCKD010000333.1:0-2855 GCA_964498925.1 uncultured Granulosicoccaceae bacterium | reverse complement strand
AATAAAAGCTGTAATGTTTGTCCCAACAGCGTGGCATAAATCAAGGGTTTTACAGATGATGCATCAGCAATTAGAAATACCGCAAAAAGTATGACGAGAGCCGGCACACTCTCCAACAATGTGTTTACATGCCTCTCTTCTGCCAACAAACGTGCAGACAACATCGCAGTAAGAAACATCAAAATAATTACCGGTGCCAACATTGCAGTAGAGGCTGAAAGTAAAAGCTTCTTAGCGTTAGTGAAACCATCTAAATAGTTTGGTAATAGTGGTGCAACAACGAATACGAAAGCAATACTCAATAAAATTCCAACTAGAAATATCGCTCCCGAGAGCTCTGCGGCAAATCTCTCTCGGCTTACCACATCCAACTTCCTAGAGAGCGGCACATACACAGCATTCAAAGCACTTGTTAGCACTGAGGGCAACCAAATGACTATAACGAATGTCAAAACATAGACATCGATGACCTCGCCAACCCCGTATTTCCAGGCAATGCCAATCTCTTTGCCAGCGCCTGCAATTTTGCCGAATAACACGAAAAACGCGACGACCATCATTCCGCGCGCGATCCTCCAATGATCTTGGCCGATCCGTTCACGAATTCGTTTTAATTGCGAAACCGACATCATCTCGGGACCATTAAAATGAGTTATTATTCATCGATTCTCAACTTAGAAGCATACTATTTCCGTGAAAGTACTTCATATTATCAACTCACTCGGTGTTGGTGGAGCGGAAAAGCTGGTTGTGCTCTTAATTCCCGCCTTGAGAAAAGCCGGGGTAGACGCAGATTTACTCATCGTTGATAGACACCAGACAATATTCCACGAGCAACTGGAAGCGCGTGGCGTTGATAATATTCAGTCTTTAAAAATGGAGCGTTTTTACAATCCTTTTGCAATATTAAAGTTGGCTTATATTCTGCGAAAACACCGTCGCCATTATGATGTTATTCACACCCATTTATTTCCAACTCAGTACTGGGTGGCAATAGCTGCTTTCCTTGCTCGCGTAAAAACACCACTTATGACAACCGAGCAAAACACCACTAACAGAAGACGCTCAATCAAGTTCTTCCAGTTTTTGGATAAATATATCTATCGACGTTATTCCGTTATAACCACTGTTTCCCCGTTAGCAACGGAATTTCTTTCCAATTATGTCAATAAAAATGTCATTCGCTACATCACCATACCGAACGCTGTAGATGTGGAAAGTCTGTCCAACGCTCAGGAAATTAATATAGCTAGCGAGTTGGGGGTGAGTATTGATACGACATTTGCCATTCAAGTATCCTCGTTCTCACCTCAGAAGGATCATGAAACGCTAATAACGGCGATGTCCAAAGTCAAAACTGACTCACTACATCTATTGCTTGTTGGTGATGGAAATCGTCGAAACTCGATGAAGCAATTGGCCGAGTCATTAGGAGTGGATGATCGTGTTCATTTTCTTGGCATTCGAAACGATATACCATCTCTATTAAAATCTTCAGATATCGCGGTTTTATCTTCACATTACGAAGGCTTGTCCTTATCACTTCTTGAAGCTTTTGCATCTGGTACACCCTTCGTCGGTTCTGATGTACCCGGGTTGGGAGAAATCACACAACGCGGGGGGTTAACGGTACCTCATAAAAATAGTGATGCTTTAGCTGCTGTGCTAGACAATTTAAGCGATAGTTGTTCCTTAAAGCAGTCTACAGCTGAGAATGGTAGAGCCGTTGCAGAGCAGTACTCGATACAAAAAATTTCTGCTCAGTACATCAAAGAATACGAATTGCTTCTAGCTAAATAGCTATTTGTTAAGCAGCACTTTTTCGTATTCGGTTGCAACTAATTTGCTCGAAAATCGGCGTTTCCAAGAGGCCACATCAGGCTTTCTTGGATTGCCTAGCGTGCGGATGATGGCTTCTGCAAATCCATCTACGTCTCCACATTCAACCAACTCTCCGACTCCTTCGGGCTCTAAAAGCACATCTGTACAACCTGTGAGTCTGCTGGCGACTACTTCAGCACCACAAGCCACAGCCTGAATTACGATGTTGGGAGACCCTTCCAGCCGAGAACTTAAAACAAAGAGGCTGCAACGGCTCATAAATTGAAAAGGGTTTTTCTGAAACCCAAGCAGAAACACCAGGTCCGACAAACCTAAATTTTCAATTTCTACTTGTAACCGATCCCGCTCAGGCCCTTCACCTAGGATGAATAATCGAACGTTTTTACGTTCATTGACCCGTCTTATAGCTTTTACCAATGTTGAGAAATCTTTAGTTTTACTCAACCTTCCCGCAGCCATCACCCACGGAATACTCGGTTCGCCAGGAAGATCTAACAAAAGCTCTTCATCTTTCAAGTCCTCCAATTCAGGACTCAGTGGGTTGTTAATTACAGAGATCGGTAGACTCGGGGGTAGTGACAGCACCGAAACAATACCGTCCCTGGTACCTTCACTGACGGCTATCACAGCGTCAGAAAATCGGTACAAAATTGAAGATGCCCAGTACACAGATTGATTGTGAATAGATCCACCCGGGGTTGGTACGGTAGCTTCTCTCAGAACAATCCTAGCCTTGTGCCCGGATAGTTTTAGTGCCATAACCGCCACTGAGTTCGCGTGCAGCATCGTCGACAGTATTGCCCTAGGCCTAGCTTTTTTTATGTATCGACGAAACTTTCCAACACTAAACAGTACTTTTGGTGATTGCAGATCGACTATATTCACCTGGTCGCTCACTAAATCCGCATAAGGACCAACGGCGTTGGAAACAACAAGGTCTACATTAAACCCACGGGTGGCGAATTCGTTGGCTAAAATCACCATTACTCGCTCTGCCCCCCCGCCTCTGAAAG
>CAZCKD010000332.1:0-2868 GCA_964498925.1 uncultured Granulosicoccaceae bacterium | reverse complement strand
CTTGAAAGTGAATACGACCGGACAATTCAGAACCGCGAGGCAACAACTGCATGATGGACAGTGCGGTCATGGACTTACCTGAACCACTTTCACCAATAACACCCAGCGTTTCGCCGGCCCGGATATCAAACGCGATGTCCGACAGTATGGGAGTTCCGTGAATACTAAGATTCACGCTGTCTAACGAGAGCAACGGTGCGTCAGGACTATCGTTCACGACGCAACCTCGGATCCAGCCAATCTCTTAAACCATCACCCAGAAGGTTTAAGCCAAGCACCGTGAACACGATAGCTAAGCCTGGAAACAATGCTAAGTGAGGGGCCAATGTGATGAGCGTTTGGCTATCTGCCAACATACGCCCCCAGCTAGGGATGGGAGGTTGTGCACCCAAGCCGACATAAGACAGTCCTGCCTCAGCCAGTATGCCCAATGAAAATTGAATGGTCCCTTGAACAATCAACAGGTTGGTTATATTCGGCAACAAGTGTTCAATTGAAATTCTTAAACTGCTTTTACCTGCAACCCGCGCAGCTAGTACAAACTCTCGGGTCCAAAGGCTTAACGCAGCACCCCGCGTCAATCGTGCAAACACCGGTATATTAAAAATGCCAATGGCGATAATGGCATTGACAGCACCGGGCCCGAAGACTGCGGTAATCATGATGGCGATTAGCAATGCAGGGAATGCGAATACAAGATCGTTACCCCGCATGACCCACTCATCGATGTAGGTCTGCCGGTTCGCCGCAGCCAGCAATCCTAATGGTACCCCGATGCCCATTCCTATACCGACAGCGACCAAGGCAACAGCAATGGAGGTTCTTGCACCCACCATCAACATCGAAAGAATGTCTCGACCTAAATGATCGGTGCCTAACCAATGCTCCGAGGTCGGTGTCTGTAACTTGTTGCGGATATCCAAAGACGTGACGTCAAAGGGTGTCCAGATATAGCTTAATAACGCTGCAACTAAAACTATGAATAGGAGCACCGCTCCGGGAATGACATTACGTAACTTCATACGCGATGCCTCAAGCGTGGATCCACCCAGGCATACGCAAGATCAACCAGAAAAGTGACCAACACGACGGCGAACACCAACAGCATGACGACGCTTTCAACAACAATCAAATCGCGCTGAGCAATACTTTGAAATATTAAGCGCCCAAGCCCCGGTAGGAAAAAGACGTTTTCAATAATGATGGCACCGGCAATAAGAAACGAAAACTGCAAACCAATGATGGTTAACACCGGGATCATGGCATTTCTAAGCGCATGCTTCAGTAAGGCTTGACGACGACTCAACCCTTTTGCACGAGCGGTGCGCATAAAGTCTTCGCCCAGAACATCGAGTAAAGAAGATCGCATAACGCGCGTAAGGATGGCAGCTTGCGGCAACGCCAGAGCAACAGCAGGCAAGGTCAGTGATTTAAGCGCTGGAAACAATCCGTTATCCCAACCGGCAAAACCACCTGCAGAAAACCAGCGCATTTTGATGGCGAAAAACAACACCAGTAACAATGCGAACCAGAAATTGGGTATGGCAATACCGAGCTGTGTAAATCCCATGACGGCGGTATCTGCCACACCACCCCGTCGACTTGCCGCCCAAATTCCGGCAGGAAATGCAATAACGATAGATAACAGCAAGGCGAATAAGGCCAGCGGCAGGGAGATCCACAAACGATCTCCAATCATGTCGGCAACTGGCGTACGGTAAGTATAGGATTGACCGAAATCGCCTCTGAGCATTCCGGTGACCCACTGAAAATAACGAGCAGGTTTTGATTGATCGAGACCTAATTCACTGCGCAGTGCCGCGACGGTGTCCGGCTGGGCGTTCATACCCAACATATAGGAGGCAGGGTCTCCCGGCACCACTTCAATGACCACAAAGACAATGATGCTTGCAACAAGAAGAGTCGCCAGCAGTGACCCTATGCGACGATAGAGATATCGAAGCATTTTACTGAGAGCTCTCTATGGTGCGCTGAATCTTGGACACGAAGTTAACCGATATAAGGTGCCTTTACATTCTAGCGCGAATCGCCATGACTAACGATGGGCGAAGCCGCAACATTTGTGCGGCTCCGCCCAACAATACGGGATTAGTCTTCCCAGTAAACAGCCGTCAAATCATTCGCCTGAGTCGGTGAATTTTCCCACAGACCTTTAATCTTGCTATTGGCAACACCGGTCTTGGCCAGCTGAAAAAGATACCCGTTTACGTAATCATCGGAAATCATACGCTGAGCATCCTGTAGCATCGCTGTTCTCTTTTCCTGATCAGTCTCTGTACCGAACTCAGCCATAAGCGCCTGCAAATCGGCATTGTCATACTGGAAGTAGTATTCAGGATTTGCGTAGATACCAATATCCATCGGCTCTGTGTGAGAGACGATAGTCAGGTTGAAATCCTTACCGCGGAACACTTGCTCTAACCACTGCGCCCACTCTAGGTTTTCGATCTCTGCGGTGATACCAACATCGCGCAGCTGTGCTGCGATGATTTCACCACCACGTCTTGCATAAGATGGAGGTGGTAATTTCAGTGAGACCGTCAAACCATCTTCGTGACCCGCCTCTTTTAACAAAGCCTTCGCCATGTCAGGGTCATAGTTTGATTGTGAAAGCAAATCAACATAAGCAGGATTATGCGGAGCGAAGTGAGTGCCTATGGGTGTTCCGTATCCGAACATCGCACCATCGATAATTTCTCCACGATTGATCGCATGAGCTACCGCTTTTCTGACGCGAACATCATCGAACGGAGGTTTAGCGTTGTTAGTCGAGAGAATCGTCTCACCTTCTGTTGAACCTAGAACGACAGAGTAACGAGGGTCAGCATCCAGCTGCGCCAGATTCTC
>CAZCKD010000331.1:0-2882 GCA_964498925.1 uncultured Granulosicoccaceae bacterium | reverse complement strand
AGGGTGAGGTTAATTTTGAAGAAAATACAATGCCCATGATGCAGCTCATTCAGGGTATGGATATTAAGGCACTGGAAAGCAATTATTCATATTCGGGTATTGCTTACCGTGGACAGACAGAAGTTCTATCAAAAGCGATAGAGGATCAAGGCAGCAACCAGAATGAGCGTCTCACCAGCAACCGGGCGGTTATTGGAACAACTACCGGGCTTTCCACGGGTATTTCTGTTGGTTATCTTTTGTGGCTAATCCGTGGTGGAACACTCATGGGCAGTGTGTTGTCGACGTTGCCGGCCTGGAGATTTGTTGATCCACTTCCTGTACTAAGTGCTATTGCTGATGATCTTGACGACGATGAGGAATCTCTGGAGTCGATGGTCGAAAAGTAGTTTCATTTCTGTGCCGTTATGCTAAGCGCAAGACGTCTCTCAATTATCAATACCTGTTGTTGTACTCGCTGACTAGGTGCGTTGATACTTGTAGGGCCAGTGGTTACAATTGTTGCCGGTCCGAATAATTGAGACGACAATGACGCTCCAGTACCAGTCTGGATTTGGTAACGACTTTGAAACTGAGTCTGTTGCAGGTGCACTGCCTCAGGGCCAAAACAGTCCTCAGAAATGCGCTTTTGGTTTGTACGCTGAGCAGCTTTCAGGATCTGCTTTCACAGCCCCCAGAGGCAAAAACGAGCGATCTTGGCTTTATCGAATTCGTCCCAGTGTTTTACATACGGGGCGGTTTGAAAAAATGTCAGCAAACAACTGGCTAAGTGCGCCGCAGTCTGGTGAGTCTGCTTTACCACTGGGGCAATATCGTTGGGACCCTATACCGGCAGCTAAAGCGTCAACGACTTTCGTTCAGGGCGTGAATACCATGACCACAGCCGGGGATGCGTTAACGCAGACCGGTATGGCTGCGCACATTTATGATTTTAATAGTAACGATGCTGATACTTATCTTTGCATTGCAGATGGTGAGCTTTTGTTTGTTCCGGAAAAAGGAGCATTAGATATATTCACCGAGCTGGGTCGCATGCATGTGGCTCCCGGCGAGATTGCTGTTGTTCCAAGAGGCATGATGTTTCGGGTGGATTGTCATGAAGACGCTGCTCGTGGCTATCTTTGCGAGAACTATGGCGCCCCTTTAACGTTGCCGGAACGAGGACCGATAGGAGCTAACTGTCTTGCAAACTCTCGAGACTTCAAAACACCGGTAGCTGCCTACGAAGATAAAGAAAAACCCTGTCAAGTCATTTACAAATGGTGTGGTGAATTTCAAGTTACCAAGATTGGTCATTCACCATTAGATGTCGTTGCCTGGCATGGCAACTATGCTCCGTATAAGTATGATCTTTCTACTTTCTCTCCGGTGGGTGCCATTGCATTCGATCATCCCGATCCATCTATCTTTACAGTGCTGACTTCACCGACCGATCAAGATGGTACTGCCAATGTCGACTTCGTGATTTTTCCACCGCGTTGGATGGTTGCTGAAAACACCTTCCGTCCGCCTTGGTATCACCGAAACATCATGAGCGAGTTCATGGGGCTGATTTATGGAGCCTATGATGCCAAAGAGAAAGGTTTTGTACCCGGCGGTGCAAGCCTTCACAATCAAATGCTACCGCATGGCCCGGATGCATTTGGATTCGAGAAAGCCACGCAAGCAGATCTTCAACCGGTCAAACTTGATAATACAATGGCCTTCATGTTTGAAACACGCTATGCGCAGCGTGTCTCTAAATACGCAAGTGGGCTACCCGGTTTGCAAGATGATTACGCTGATTGCTGGCAGGGACTTAACAGGCAATTTCCTAAACAGAATACTGACAGTTAATCTGTTGAACCAATAGTTAGAGATTCATGAAATTAGCGACCAAACGTAATGGCACGAGAGACGGCGAGCTTATCGTCGTATCAACAGATTTATCTCGGTATATTAAAGCTGCTCCGATTGCCAACACGCTACAGGCTGTACTGGACGATTGGGACCAGAAAGAACCCGCATTAAAGGCTCTATACAATGATCTTAATAATGACGCCAGTATGGGTCATTTATTCGATCAGTCTGCCGTTGAATCGCCATTGCCAAGAGCCTATCAATGGGCTGATGGCTCTGCCTACGTTAACCATGTTGAATTAGTCAGGAAGGCAAGAGGTGCAGAAGTGCCAGATAGTTTCTGGACTGATCCTCTTATGTATCAAGGAGGATCCGATACATTCATTGGCCCAAGAGACCCTATTCAATTACCCACTACCGAATGGGGAATTGACATGGAAGGCGAAGTGGCGGTTGTTACCGGTGATGTAGAGTTGGGTGCCACACCGGAGGAATTGGTCGATAGCGTTCGTCTTATTATGATTGTTAATGATGTTTCGTTACGAGCACTTATCCCCGCTGAACTTGCAAAAGGGTTCGGTTTTTTTCAGAGTAAGCCATCGTCAGCGTTTTCTCCGGTTGCCGTTACGCCCGATGAATTAGGGGATGCGTGGCGTGATGGCAAGCTGCACAGACCGTTGCTAGTTGACTACAACGAGAAGCCGTTTGGAAAAGCCGAGGCGGGCGTTGATATGACCTTCGATTTTTTCAAGCTGATATCGCACGCCGCAAAATCCAGAGCATTGGGTGCAGGTACCATCATCGGTTCGGGAACGGTCAGCAATAAACCGAATGGCGAACCAGCAAAGCCTATCGACCAAGGTGGCGTTGGCTACTCCTGTATTGCTGAAGTGCGCATGATTGAAACAATAGAAAACGGCAAGCCATCAACCGGGTTTATGCAGTTTGGAGATACCGTTCGTATCCGCATCGAAGATGATGCGGGGTTTTCTATTTTCGGCGATATTTACCAGCGAGTGGAAAAATCTGCTTAAAACGCAAAA
>CAZCKD010000330.1:0-2897 GCA_964498925.1 uncultured Granulosicoccaceae bacterium | reverse complement strand
ATTTCGAACGGTGCCTGTAACAAACGCTTTATTCTTGAGATGATCACCATCGCATTGCTAGGGTGCTCGAGTGCGGTTAAAACAACGCCGAACTCATCTGAAGCAATACGAGAGAGATGACCGCCATTGGTCTCGATCAGAGACACCATATCTGTTGATCTAAGACCGTCTTGCAAACGATTTAACAAATGAGTAACCAGCTCATCAGTGGCATCATGTCCTCTCCGTTCGATAAGCGCATCAAGCTTACTAATTGCAATAGACATGACGGCAACCATGGATCCTGCGCGGTAGCTGCGTTCCAACTCATCATCTATTTTGCGCAGAAACAGTGTACGCAGCGGCACCCCGGTATGAGGGTCTAACTCTCTTAGTGCATTAAGTTCAAGATCACGGCTGTCCAGCATTTTTTCTAAATTATTTATGCGAGCAGCACTATCATCATTTTCGGCAGATTCCCGACCATCAGGTTCTTTCGGTGCACTTGCAGCTTCAAGTACGACGCTATTTTCGTCATAAATGCTAACCTGATTTCGTCCACCTTGTTTTGCACCATAAAGTGCTTGGTCAGCAGCATCTACCAATGCATCGCCGTCCTTCGCACCCGATGTTAAATCAGCAACGCCAAAACTTGACGAGAGTTTAGGAACAGCGAGCAAGTCACCTTCAGCAAGCGCAAATACTGCCACACGCGCCTTCTCAGCAACAACAGCGGCTTCTTCTGCATCTAGTCCCGGGAGTATGACAACAAATTCTTCACCGCCATATCGTCCGACGATATCAACATCACGGCAAAGAGGACCGATGGCCGTGGCTACCGCTTTGATAACATCATCACCAACACCATGACCGTA
The DNA here is from genome assembly GCA_964498925.1 of uncultured Granulosicoccaceae bacterium. GTDB lineage: Bacteria > Pseudomonadota > Gammaproteobacteria > Granulosicoccales > Granulosicoccaceae > Granulosicoccus. Next base: position 2,043 of record CAZCKD010000330.1, on the reverse strand, counting down.
GTTATCATTAACAGATTTGAAGTGATCAATATCGGTCATGATGCAAGACAGTTTTGTACCGTTTTGCACGGCTGACTCAAAGTCCGATTCAAGGCGCTCCATCAAAGTACGACGGTTGGCAATACCGGTCAGAGGATCTGTCGTAGCCAATAACATCAGCTCGTGATTTTGAGCCGTGATAACGTCTTGTGACTCCTGCAATTGCGCCAGCATTGTCGTCAATTCACTATTCTGCCTTTCGACAGTGGTCATATCGTCCAAAGTGACAAGTACACCTTTTCGGCCAGTGTCTCCAACAAAGGCACAGCTGACCAACAAGGATCTTTCAGAACCGTCGGGCATTATCAGGGTGAGTGGCTCGTCGGATACAGCTAAACCGCTATTAAGCGTTGTTTTCCAAGGCGCCTGCCAACCGGCCTCCGTGTTCCACTGCCAGTCTTCCAGTTGCTTACCGATTAGTTCAGTCGCTCCGGGCTCGACCAAGGCTATGCCCGATGTATTGGTCATAACAATACGCAATTTGGCATCCAGTACAAAGACACCCGCACTGAATAGATTCATCGCTGATTCAACGCGTCCCGGGACAGCTCGATTCGGGTCTATTTGAACGAGGGCGCGGCCTAAAAATGTGGTGAATGCCGCTAAGGCGCTCAGTGTGAAAAAACCAAACCAGAGAAGATCATTCCAGCGGTTGTTCAATTCTGCAAACGCGATTTGAAGTTCGCCCCAACTCTGGCCTCGATTCAATATAGGCACGGTATAAAAAACATCAGAGCCTTCATCTTTCAGCTTAGCTAATGCAGCCATGTCACCTAGCTCGGAAACGACAATTCCGTTATTGCGTACCAGCGAAACAGACGAGACTTGATCATTTCGACCTTTGAACCCGTGAACTGCATCTTTAATGATGGGCAGTTCGCTAACACTCGCTAATGTCGATAACTGAACAGCCAGAGATTCCACAACAACTCTTCTCGATTCATGCGCAGCATCATCAGGATTTGTGCGTAGCCCCAGCACATCAGCCATTAATAAAACACTTAAGGCCAACATGACCAGGCTAACACCGAGAAACAATGGACGCGTAAAGTCCTGCATACGCTGCTTAAACTTTTCCACCACTGACAATCCATTACTCATGGCTTTCTCCGTTATCGTCAGTTCCATCTGATTCGGCTTTTAATTTGTCGATATCACGAACGAGTTGATCATCTTCATCATCCGTCTCGTCTTCAGCCTCAGCCAATACCGGTATGAGATCGAGCTGGCGTAGTACCGGTGTGGCTGAAATCGTCGCGGCTACTAAAACACCAGATCGCAGCATCCAGGTAACGACGCCCACTGTAATGGAGGGGGCTAATACACGTGGCGCAAGTGCAACCGCTTGATCCGCCGCTGTAAATTCTTCCTCTTCCTTCTCTTCTGCTTGTCGACGAATGGCATCCATCGCCGAATTTAGCTCAGCAGATTGATAACTCGGCGCGACTGCCAAATTGAAAAGGTTTTGAATCATTCCCACCCGACTGGCTTTAGAGGTACTTTCCGTTGTCAGTTCAAGCGTGACACCACCCTGCCCACCACCGGAACCTGTCAAACCGGAAGACGATCCAGACTGCGAAGATCCATTCCCTCCCTGCAATGCTGCTCGATGCTGACCATTCGCGACTAAGTCGTCGCCAAACAGACTCTGATCTGTTAACCCCGAGCCACTACCGTCATCTACCATCGCTGCATCGGAGTCCTCATTAGTAGACTCGCCACCTTCCTCATCTTCTTCATTCGAAGCACTTTGTGCATCACTGCCCGATGATTCTTCAGATTCTTCTAGCGTTTCGGTGACTGTTACAGCGCCCGGAATAACTTCGCCGGGTTGTCTCTTATCTTCATTGCCTAGATTCGACGTGACCGCCACACTGGGCTCTGGTGTGAAATCAGTGCTACTGGAAGACAACGAGGTTGATGTGTCTAGTCCGGTACCGGTAATCAACGCTGTCGTTGTTGGTAACGATGTTGTCGATGTCAGTGTAGAGCCCGAACTTGAAC
>CAZCKD010000329.1:0-2919 GCA_964498925.1 uncultured Granulosicoccaceae bacterium | reverse complement strand
AGAATGGCTGCGTATGCGGCAGTGGGTTCGCTGATGAATTTAAACGTGGCTTTATCCAGCTTGGCAGGCGTACCCCAATAGTTAGCGTTTTTAACGATATCGATACGATCGCCCTGCACCCAGTTATCAAAAACAAATGGGCCTGTTCCAACCGGGTTCGTTGCTGTGTTTTCAGCCGATGCACTATCGAGAATAATCGCATCACCCCAGGCAAGGTTGAACAACAAACTACCGTCGGCTTGCTTCAGATTAATAGCAACAGTGGCATCATCGACCACCTCTACGCTATCGATGTTGGCAAACAAACCCTTTTGAGCATTGGTGGACTCTTCAGCCATTGCTCTATCAATAGAGAACTTGACGTCTTCTGCGGTGAAGGCACTGCCATCATGAAACGTCACATCAGATTGCAAGGCGAAAACATAACGAGAACCTTCATTCTCGATAGTCCAGCTCTCTGCCAATGCAGGCCCGACACTACCATCAGGACCGAATCGCGTGAGACCTTCAAAGATATTGGCGTAAACCACCTCATCAATGGCCGCTGCCGCGCCACCCGTTGGGTCAAGATTAGGCGGCTCTAATTGCATGCCCAATGTCAGGTCGGTTTTTGCGGCTAAAGCGCTACCGCTTAAGCCAACCATCAGCATCAAAGCCGGTACCCAGTACTGTTGTTTCATAACATCTCCTCGCTCAATGTGTATCTAGCAGTAGAGTCTGTAAGCTCCGACCCATCACCTGCGCTGAATCAATCATATCCTGTATTCCGACATACTCGTCGGGTTGGTGGGCCAGATCCAGGATTCCAGGCCCATACGCAATGCAGTTATGCAATCTGCCTATGCGGTCAATATGTTTTTGGTCGTAAGTGCCGGGGGAGACCACGTAGTCCGGCTCACTACCCAGACGCTCTTTTATAGCATCGGCTACGGCCGTGACGACAGGCGCTTCACGCTCGGTCATGGTTGGCAGCACGGAAAACAACTCGCGCACCCGGTAATCGAACTTATCCCTGTCGCTCTTTATGGTCTCGAGAACATCATGTAGCTCACTGCGAACCTCTTCAAGGTCCTCCTCAATCAGAAACCGTCGATCAATGACCATTCTGCACCGATCCGGGACCAGTGCCGCCGGCAGCCCGGTGTAGTCTGAATCCGGTTCGTCCAGCCCTCCGTGGATGGAATTGATGTTTAGCGTTGATCGCCGCGCACCATCAGGCACAACCGGCATATCTGTCTTTCGCGTCTCCAATCGGGGAATCAAAGTGTGCTCTAGCGCTTCAATAACTGCCCCCATATGTCGTACCGCACAATCCCCTAGGAACGGCATAGACCCGTGCGCTATTCGCCCGTGCGTTTCAATCTCCGTCCACAGCACCCCGCGGTGCCCAAGGCAGATTCTGTCTTTATTTAAAGGCTCTGGAATGATCACATGTTGAACCCTTGTCGGGTCAAACCAGCCTTTTTCCGCCAAATAGGCCACGCCACCGAATCCCCCGGATTCTTCATCACAGGTGCCTGAAATCTCGATCGCGCCGGAATATTCAGGGTGCTCTTTTATAAAGCTGATGGCTGCGATCATGGAGACAGCCAGACCGCCTTTCATATCGCAGGCGCCGCGACCATAGACCCGTCCGTCTTTGACCGTGCCACCAAAAGGGTCGACCGTCCAACCCTCACCCGGGACGACAACATCAGTATGTGAATTAAAGTGAACACAGTCCCCCGTGTGTCGCCCTTCGTGTCGGGCAATCAGGTTCCACCGGGGATATTTGTCGCTGTCGCCCAACGCGCCTTCGGCTCTAACACGCTTAATCTCAAAGCCATAAGGGGCCAGAAAATCCTCTAACAAGTCGCAAATTGCCGCATAACCCTCGCCGGGAGGATTGATAGTGGGCAGCCGGATCAGGGCCTGCGTCAGTTCAACCAATTGTTGCTCGGCATCCTTAATGCGGATATCCAGACTGGACAATGGGCTCGCAGTAGTCAAAGAGACACTCGCTCGGCTTTTAATAAGAAGGTTGCAATGTATCAGGTTCGCCCGTTACACGAAATGTTCTCCGACGCGGTAGAATTTGAGCGGGTGAACTTAAGCAGGGAGAGACACTCTCTTCTTCCCGACTATTTAGATATTAATTTCATGATTCCAGAAATCCGCGACAGGCTCCCTCAACGAACACACGCCACACGTTTCTGGTGGGTTCGGCATGCGCCGGTTCCGGAGGGTGCACACCTGATGTATGGCAGTCTCGATGTCGATTGCGACACCTCAGACACTGACATTTTTGAAGGTGTGGCTGGAAAGCTGCCCAAAGACGCCCACTGGATAACCAGCCCTCTCAAACGCACCAAACAAACCGCCGATGCATTAATTGCTGCCGGGGCTGACGCCGCTAGCTGGTCCACAGATGCGGACATTCTTGAGCAGGACTTTGGCGATTTTAACGGTCGGACCCACGTAGAGCTTTTCGCAGAAAGAACCGACCCGTATGTCGGCTTCTGGCCTTCATCGCCCGAGCTACAAGCACCCAATGGTGAGAGCTTTGCGATGTTGCGCGAGCGCGTAGAAATGTTTGTAAATCGTGTCAGCCAAACTCACCGCGGCAAGGACGTGGTTTGCGTTGCCCATCGCGGCACCATTTTGGCTGCATTGCAGATTGCATTGGACTTGCCCATTCGAAACAGTGTGAGCTTCGATATTGGCAATATTTCGTTAACCCGTTTAACACATCATGGTGATGTGCCTGAAGGTGGACCTCAATGGCGCGTGGTGGATGTCAGTTGGCTGCCGTGAACTGAGTTCAGAAGAACTGATGGGGCCTTTCCAATACAACCATGACTATCCACCCTTGCATTACTATTTCACCGACATCGCTACTTAACTTCAAATCGACATAGCATCGTGTTATTGGTTTCCAAA
>CAZCKD010000328.1:0-2921 GCA_964498925.1 uncultured Granulosicoccaceae bacterium | reverse complement strand
GTCTTTGCCGACACCGTTATCACAAATTGCAGGGGCAATGGAGGCGGGCTCTACGTTCGTTTCAGCAATTGAACTCCAAGCTAAAGATTATTCCGGACCGTTGAGTCAAGAGTTCTCATTATTGTTGCGCGAATACAGGATGGGTGCGCATCTGGAAGTTGCTCTAGAGAATCTGGCAGAGCGTGTACAGAGTGAGGACATGGATTTAGTCGTGTCAGCAGCTCTAATAGCTAGCGAGATAGGTGGCAATTTGTCCGATGTTTTTCGCAAGCTGTCAGAAACGCTCCGCCAAAAGTTTGAGATGGAAGGGAAAATAGAGTCACTTACGGCACAAGGTCGTCTTCAAGGGAATGTCGTTTCCGCATTGCCATTCTTAATCGTTCTGCCGTTGCTGGTGTTTGAGCCAGAGGCCACGCTCCCTTTATTCACAAGTTTGCTCGGATGGGTCTTTCTGACTGTGATCATTCTGATGATTCTTGTAGGCAGTGCCATGGTTAAGAGGATCGTCACCATTGATATTTAAGTTGATAGTTAATGAACGGCGGATCGGGTTCTTATGATCGGGCTAGTAATCCCATTGGCAGTCGGATTTGGAGTGGCGTTTTTCGGGTGGTTGATATTTGTCCTTTTCGACAAGGTGCCTGCTGAAAATAGGCAGTATCTGGATAAACCACCTGTTGGATTTCGATTGGTTTGGCCTCTCATACGATTGCTGGAATTTTATGCTGGTTCAATGATCCTGCCATCGTATAAGTCGGATTTAACCGCTAGATTGAAGAAGGCGGGTGCAGAGTATCGAATCACGGTGGAGCAATTTCTTGCTGCCAAGGTACTGTCCGCTTTGATTGTGGGTGTGTTGGCTTACGCCGGACTTGTATCTATCGGATCAACTATAGGGTTGTTGAGCTTCGTTCTGGCATTGTTTGCATTCTGGTACCCGGATCTGTGGTTAAAAGAGCAAACTAAGGTGCGCTCTGCAGCCATTCTAAAAGAGCTTCCTTTCTATCTTGACGTTATTACGCTAGCGGTTGAGTCGGGTAGTAACTTGGCGGGAGGCATCAATCAAACCGTCCGCAATACCAATGACACTGTTCTTCGGCGGGAATTCAGCCGTGTACTGCGTGATATCAGATCCGGGAAGAGGCGCGATCAAGCTCTGCGGGATCTTGCAGATAGAACGGATAACGCCGGATTAAAAAGTGTTGTTAGTAGTCTGGTTCAAGCCGAGAAAACCGGTGCAAGCCTAGGCCCCATTCTCAGGGCGCAATCCAACCAACTCAGAACGCAGCGATTTCAACTCGCCGAAAAAAAAGCCATGGAAGCTCCTGTGAAGATGTTGGGGCCACTAGTGCTGTTTATTTTTCCAACGACATCGCTGGTTATAGCGTTTGTTCTTCTTAGTAAAGCCATTCAAGAAGGGCTGTTGACGTGGGGGCCGTTGGTTTGGGCTTATGGTTGGCCGGGTTAAAACGTGAGTTCTAAGTTTGCTGAAGAATTGAATGAATGCCAGGAGTTGTTATGCAGAGGGAAATACAAGTTGTGGAAAAAATTGCGAGAAGAATTCAGTTAAGAGGAACAACGGATGTGTCGTTTCTCAAGTACCAAGGCATGCGTGCATTCTTCTGCGTCATAGTGCATTGTTTTAGAGCTTTCTGGTCTTCCTGGAATCAAAGAAATACATCGTTAAAAAAACTAACGCAGAGTCTGGTCTTCAGGCGTTTGTTGATAGTCAATACACTGCTGCTGGTCAGTTGCACATCCGATGTTGTTCCTATTGACGCTCGATTAACAATATCGCCAGAGCAGCATTCTTTATTCATCACCGAGTTCGTTGATGAATCAGGCGGTTGCGTTTTTTCAGATCAGCATTTTATGGATATTCCTATTCTATTAACGCTGACAACCGCAAACAGTTCGCCCATTGGTGGTGCTGCGGTAACCGTCTACACAGACTTCTCCGAGAATACCTATTCGGGGCGAGCTGTCCTCGCATTGTTCGATGACATTAATGGCAACGGAGTAGTAGACATCGATAGTGAGCTAGTCAGTGGTGCGGATGACGATATAGCCACGGTGACTACCGCGATGGAAACGGGTAGTCGGCGTTTGTTATTACGAATTAATTTGTCCTGTGCATTTACTGCCGAACTTAGAGCTTTCTCTGGTGCTGCATCATCGTTAGCAACCATAGAGGTCTCCAGTCGTTCATCCATAATTCTAGAAGAAGGGGGACCATCATGAGTACGATTGCTTACATAAAAATGATAGCGAAAGAACAAATAGGCTTCTCCGGAAAACGAACCGTGCTGACACGTCATGGCGCACCCTTACTGTATGCCTACGATGCCTGTTCATTCATCAATCGGCTACGGGGCGTAAAAGCAATTCCGCCATTTGGACCGACGGATGCTCTCGTGCTGAGGCCATGTAGTGCCGTGCACACGCTGCGTTTGAAAAATCCGCTAGACATCGTTTTCTTAGACTACCGAGGGGTAATTTTAAAGATTGCGACTGTACCTCCTAACCGAGCTTCTTTTTGTTGGAAGTCAACAATGGTTGTGGAGATGGCAGCAGGAACCAGCGAGAGAATTGGTTTACTGGTGGGACAAGTGTTGTTGCCGGGCACAGGGGATTGGATATGAAATATTCTCGAAAACGTATTGGTGCTGCTTGTTGTAATTTTGTATTTCTTCTGCTTAGATATTTTGTTCGGCATCCGACATTAAACTGCTTAGTTAGCCAGTTCTTTCGCTCTAAGGATGACTTGCGAAACGTGTTAAGAAATTTCATCAGATCGAAGAATGGCATCCAAAAAGCGTTAAGAATGTTCTGCTTTGTACTTGTCCTGCCGTTTGCTCAGGGGTGCGCGAGTTCTAATTCGCTATCGCCCCAATTCGGAAACTATTCAGATGAAGAAATCA
>CAZCKD010000327.1:0-2953 GCA_964498925.1 uncultured Granulosicoccaceae bacterium | reverse complement strand
AAGACTTTCGTTTTAACTGATCGACCACCTCCTTCAAATTTGATGCACTGTGGACGCGGGTTTGCGTACTTCGTAGGGCTTCTCCTGCATTCGCATCAGGAACAAGAAAACCCATGTTTGAATGTGCATAAGCAAATGCCGAAGGCAATGCTCCACTGACCGCACGTAATTGCCCGGTTAGCCCCAACTCACCAACCACAACAAGACCTTTAACCGCATCAGATGGGATTTGCCCACTAGCTTGTAAAATACCTAACGCTATAGGCAAATCAAAACGCCCTCCCCGCTTTGGAAGATCAGCAGGTGCCAGGTTGACAATGATCTTGACTTGAGGAAACGACAGCCCAATGTGTTGAATGGCAGCCTTAACGCGATCTTTACTTTCGCGAACGGCCGATTCAGGCAGCCCGACAATCGACATGCCTGGCAAGCCACCGGCGATATGAACTTCTACGACTACCGGTAACGCTTGAACACCGCTCATCGTGCATGATTGCACTGTGGCAAACGACACGAGAACCTCCTTGTAGTTTCGTGCTTTGCCTAGCAGTCTAGCGCTTACGTGTTATAGATAATTTCAGGCAACCCTATTCACTGTTCGAGATGCCAGTACCGTATGCCACAAAACGGACAACACCAAGGCAGCACCTATTAAATTAGCAGTCCAATGCAATGGATAGAATGCGCCCATCGCACCGATGATTAACAGCGGGTAGTGCCAGATTTTTAATGGCCCTTCGGAGTATCGCTGAATAAGCGTATTGGTCGCATAGATACCGATCATAGCGAACACCGCCAGTCGCAACAAATCAGGCAGAGGTGCGCCTATTAACGGTGTATAAGCAAACATCAGAGGAACGATGTATAGACCCTTCGCTATCTTCCAAGCCTCCACACCGGTAGCCATCGGTTTTGAACCTGCGATACCTGCAGCGGTGAACGCTGCTAAACACACCGGTGGGGTCACATTACTATCCTGACTTAACCAGAACACAATCAAATGTGCTGTGAGCAAATAGCCCGTCATTTGAACAGGGTCAACCAGCATGGGGCGCAACGCAACGGATATATCAAACGGCATGGTATTGAGAAGCTCCTTTGCCTCTCCAAGGCTTAGTCCGGCCGCTATCCTCGAAGGTAGTCCCGGATCGACCAGCATGAACATGGCCCCTACCCCCGGATCGGTCACCCCGCTAACCAGTTGCTGGACAATAACACCATCTGCCAACATGCCAGCCAACGCCGGTGCAGAGAGTATCGATAGAACGATATAAGCAGCCGTGACCGGCAAACCCATTCCAAGAACCAAAGACGCAACTGTAATCAAAGCCAAGGCAATCAACAATGACCCTTGCGACCACTGTGCAATCATCAATGCAAACGTATTTGCCAAGCCTGACGTTGTCACCGCATTATTAATTAAGCCGACAGCCACCAACAGTATTGCTGTCATCACTGACGTACTGATACCGAGCGTTAGTGCTTTCGTTATATTCTTCGGCCCCATCTTATTAGGGGTTACCCAACTAACAATAATCAGAGCAAGAATCGCCGTTGACGCTGCATAACTGGGAGTCTTCCCTGTAACAAGCATGAAGGTCATTATTGATAAGGGCAGAACGAAGTTAAGCAGACCTGCCCACATTTTCCGCTTATCGATTGCTGTGACCTGCTCGGTACCGATATGGTATTTCATGGCTTCGATGCGAACGATAAATGCCACTGAAATAAAGTAAAGCAAGGCCGGCACTACGGACACTGCCACGATCGTGCTGTACGGAATCCCCGTGTAGCTGGCCATGACGAATGCACCGGCACCCATTATGGGAGGCATTAACTGACCACCCGTGGATGAAGCCGCTTCCACCCCTGCCGCAAATTGCGGCCGGAAACCATTGGACTTCATCAAGGGAATGGTGATTACACCGGTTGATGCGGTATTGGCAATGGCAGAGCCTGAAATTGTGCCCGTTAACGATGAGGAAATGACAGCAACAAATGCAGCGCCACCCCGGAACCTACCGGCAACAACTTTCGATATTTCTATAACGAATTCTGACGCTCCCGATACCACTAGGAACGCACCGAATATCATGAACAATGTGATGTTGCCGGATGAGATAGACGCGATGATGCCGAACATGCCTTCATCGTTATAAAGTGATCGGAAAAGCACATCGTCTAAAGGCAGACTAGCCGTTCTAAATGCACCGGGCATGAGCTTGCCCAGAAACAAAATATACGACAAGGACAATATAACGAGTATCGGGATAATCCATCCCGTCATGCGTCGAGTGAGTTCGATGACGCCAACAATGGCGATAAAGCCTGCGATCCAATCCAGATAACCGAACTGCCAGGATAAGCCTGTCTTGGCTAATGTTCTCTCATACAAACCATTTTCAGCACCGGCAATCCAAAGTGCGGATGCGGCGATGAGAATGCCAAAGATCAGGTTGATCAGTAATGATTTATTGGATTGCTCCCCACGCCCCCAACTGCGCGTGGTGACGGCCCCCAGAAAAGCAAAGCCTGCAAAGTGAATAGCGTTCTGCCATAAACCCGGCTCATTTAAAAAAACGTTGGTGGCGACATGCCAAAGCGCGAAGGCGCTGACAAGACCTATGCCGATAGCCCAGGGCCAAGGATTAGACGCAGCAAAGTCTAAAGAATAGAGCTGCGTCTTGATGTCCCGTATGGGTGGTGGTGACGACTCACTTTGATCACTATCAGTAGCTTCAGGATCTTTCATGGTCATCGCCCGTTATTGCTTTACACGTCTAATGCGGTTGAGACCGATGAGTTACGGGTGTTTCAAGCATTAGAAATAATCTTACAGATTCCATGTGAGTCATGGAGTTGAGTTGGACACCGAAGTAAAAACACTCCGGTGTCCAAACAAACTTACTGAGCCATTAAACGCTCTGGTACGTCAATACCCATTTCTTTGTAG
>CAZCKD010000326.1:0-2973 GCA_964498925.1 uncultured Granulosicoccaceae bacterium | reverse complement strand
ATCGAGGCAATGAAGATGGAGCAGGACCTCAGTTGTAATCGTGATGGCACGGTCGAATCCATCGCTGTGAACGTTGGGGATCAGATACAACAAGGTGTCGAACTGCTGCGTCTCGAGGACGAGTGATCGGTCCTTTGCCGCGCGCTGCGTTTTCTCGATGAAATTCCCGACAATTTAATGACTGTTAGCCAGTCCGGCACCTCTATTGCAACGCTGACTATCAGAGTGTGGCAGGTAAGGATAGGAAAGTTGGCAGGGTGTTCGCCAGACTGTTATACTTAGCGAATTAAGTGGTACCGAACTCCCTTTGCAGATGTTTTTCTGCGGACAGTAGCGGTGCCCGGGTCGTCAAAGATGAGTTTGTCGGCAGAGTCAGTCATAGGATTTTTAAAAAAGGCTCCATAGGGAGCCTTTTTCATTGGTTAAGTGTTTTTTTCTGAAGTTTTTCGAGAATTTATATGCAGCGAGCCAGCGCAGCAGTCGTTGAAGTGATCGAGCCGGTAGTCACCGGTCTTGGATACGAGCTCGTGGGCGCAGAATTTGGTCAGGCCGAAAACGGTATGACGCTGAGAATTTATATCGACAAACCCGACGGCATCCTCATGGAGGACTGTGCGACGGTGAGCAGGCAGCTTAATGCTGTTCTGGACGTTGAAGACACGATTAAAAGTGCTTATTTGTTAGAAGTATCGTCGCCGGGCGTTGATCGCCCGTTATTCAAGGAAGAACACTTTGCCGTCCAAGTGGGCGAACAAGTGAGGGTCAGGATGGCCGAAGCGGTCAGTGGTAGAAGAAATTTTAAAGGCGAACTCATAGCCGTCAAGGATGGGTTAGCCACAGTCGAAGTGGACGGCATTGACTATGATTTGCCGGTCATGGATGTAGAACAAGCGCATGTCAAAGGCCGTTTGCCCTAGACCTGTGCCCAACGAATTAACCGATTATCAAGAGGGAGTGCAATCATGTGCTTGCGAATTGAGGCTCACGAACAATGAGTAAAGATATCCTGCTGGTCGTTGACGCAGTGTCCAACGAGAAAGGTGTAGACGAAGGAATTATCTTCGAAGCGTTAGAAGCAGCGCTAGCCTCTGCGACGCGGAAGCGTCACGGTGGTGATATCGAAGTTCGCGTCAAAATTGACCGCGAAACCGGCGACTACAACACCTTTCGTTGTTGGGAAGTGGTAGCAGATGATGCCGAAATGGAATTCCCTTTAAGGCAAATCACTCTCTCGGCTGCGCAATACGACGATCCCGCGCTGGATTTAGGTGGCTTCGTTGAAGAGGAAATCGAATCGGTCGATTTCGGTCGAATTGCTGCGCAAACCGCTAAGCAGGTCATTGTTCAGAAAGTCAGAGAGGCTGAACGCGAGCGCGTTGTCGATGCTTATCGGGACAGAGTCGGTGAGCTTGTGATGGGCATCGTTAAACGACTCGAACGCGGTGGCGTTTATCTTGATCTGGGCAGCAATGCGGAAGCTTACATTTCTCGCGAAGACATGATCCCTCGTGAAGCTGTTCGCCCAGGCGATCGTTTGAGAGGGTATTTGCGCGAAGTTCGTAGCGAGCCCAGAGGCCCTCAGCTATTTGTAACCCGAACGGCTCCCGAATTTCTCATCGAGCTGTTCAAGCTTGAAGTGCCGGAAGTCGGACAAGGCGTCATTGTGATCAATGGAGCAGCGCGTGATCCTAGTGCCCGAGCCAAAATTGCAGTGTCGTCTATTGATCCGCGTTTAGATCCTGTTGGTGCCTGTGTCGGTATGCGTGGTTCACGAGTTCAGACAGTGTCCAACGAGTTGGCCGGTGAAAGAATTGATATTATCCTGCACGACGACAATCCAGCGCAATTTGTAATCAATGCGATGGCGCCGGCGGAAGTCAAAGGCATCGTTGTCGATGAAGAAAAAAGCAGCATGGATATCGCTGTCGAGAACGAAAAGCTTTCCCTGGCTATTGGCCGAGGTGGTCAGAATGTTCGATTGGCTTCAGAGCTGACGGGCTGGACTCTTAATGTCATGGATGAGTCAGCTGCAGAAGAAAAGAGCGAAGAAGAATCCAAGGTAACGCTGCAATCTTTCGTGGAACAATTGGATGTGGATGAAGAAGTTGCGATGATTCTCGTTCAGGAAGGCTTTACGACCGTTGAAGAGGTCGCGTATGTTCCTCGGGACGAATTGCTCGATATCGATGAATTTGAAGAAGAGATTGTTGACGAATTGCGCAGTCGCGCGCAGGATGCGCTGCTGACCAAGGCAATCGCGACTGAAGAAAAACTGGGTGGCAAGACGCCGACGGCAGAATTAATTGCAATGGAAGGCATGAGTGAGGAGCTTGCAAATGAGATGGCTGCTCACGATATCCTGACTGTGGATGATCTAGCAGACCAGTCTGTTGATGACTTAATGGTTGTTCAGGGAATTCAGGAAGAACAAGCGGCCACGCTTATTATGAAAGCGCGTGAAAGCTGGTTTGCCGAGGCAGAAGCTGAAGAGGCTGCTGCAGCGAAGTAATCATTAGTGCGGAAATGGGAAGTACCTTCCGGGTAACCGGTCGTACGGGATAAGACAAGAGAAGCTATGGCTGAAGTAACAGTAAAACAGCTCGCGCAAGTGGTGGGCACGCCGATCGACAAGCTGCTAGAGCAGCTTTCGGACGCGGGTGTTGCCAAGGCGGGTGAGACTGACATGATCTCCGATTCGGAGAAGCTGACCTTGCTGACGCATTTGCGCGAATCGCGTGGTCAGGCAGGTGCCGGCGGATCGGGTAAAAAGATTACGTTGAAGCGTAAGCGTGTCAGTGAATTAAAAACTGATGCGTCTGGCCGCCGAAAGGTCAATGTCGAGGTTCGTTCAAAACGAACGTATGTTCGCCCGGGTGATGAGCCTGCGGAAACTCCTGCCGAGCCGGAAGCAGCTACGCCTGATGCCACTGTATCGGCAGAGGCCCAGGAAGCCGATGCTGCGCCAACAACGGT
>CAZCKD010000325.1:0-2978 GCA_964498925.1 uncultured Granulosicoccaceae bacterium | reverse complement strand
CCTTAAGTGTCTTACTCCAAGGTGTCGTCATTGTGCTTTCCCGAGTTAGAGCTCTTTGTCCATCACGAGTGCATCGCCAACGAGTTGATGCACACTGATAATTTGATCCATTTCAAAACCGTAGTACGGCAGTACCTTTGCAAACTGGCTTTTACAAATGGCGCAAATGGCTGCCATATGTGTAATTTGATGCTGATCATTAACCTCTTTGAGCGCTTGCATACGAGGCATCGCACCTTTAGTTCTTAATTCAATGAGATCGTCTGTCAGCAGGCCACCACCACCTCCACAGCAGAAGGTCGCTTCGCCAATCGTATTTGCCGGCATATCGAAGAAATTATTGCAGGCAGCTTTTATAACCTCTCGCGGAAGTACAAATTGACCGCCAGCCTTGCTACCCATACGAGAGGCGCGGGCAACATTGCACGAATCATGAAAGGTGACTCGTTTATCGTCGTTGGCTTCCGGGTCCAGTTTGATACGACCCTGCTTGATAAGATCATGGGTCACTTCAACGATGTGCTGCGGGACTGGATATTTCGAATCAAGAAAATCAAACGGACCTGCAAGGGTATTCAAAAAACTGTACCCCACGCGCCAGGCATGCCCACATTCACCAAAAACGATACGCTTCACACCAAGTTCTAATGCCGCTTCACGAATACGTAAGGCGACCTTTTGCATGTTCTCGTAACTGCCAATGAATAAACCGAAGTTGGCAGCTTCTGATGCATGTGACGATACCGTCCAACTTAAACCCGCCTGGTGGAACACTTTGGCGTAGCCAATCAGTCCGTCGATATGAGGTTCAGCAAAGAAATCAGCTGACGGCGTCACGAGAAGGATATCCGCTCCTTTGACATCCAGAGGGAATTTGACGTCTATTCCGTCGTCTTCAAGAACATCTTCTTCAAGCCCTTCCAACGTATTCGCTAACGCAGCTTCAGGTAGTCCGAGATTGTTCCCAATCTTATGTACTTTACCGATTATTTCGTTGCAGTACTTTTGTCCTTTTCCGACTGAATCCATTATCTCACGGGCTGCCATGGACACTTCGGCGGTGTCTATTCCGTAGGGGCAATACACAGAGCAACGTCTACACTGGGAACACTGATGATAATACTTGTACCAGTCATCCAGCACTTCTTCGGTGAGGTCTTCGGCTCCTACTAATTTAGGCAAATACTTGCCCGCGAGCGTGTAGTAACGGCGATAGACTTTTCTTAGTAAATCCTGGCGTGCAACCGGCATATTTTTAGGATCGCCTGTGCCAAGGAAATAGTGGCACTTATCCGTACAGGCGCCGCACTTTACGCATGAGTCCAAATACACCTGAAGGCCGCGATACTTTTGTGTGAGTTCGCCTAATTTATTGATTGCGACTTCTTGCCAGTTGTCGACAAGCTCACCGGGAAAACCTAAGGGTTCCTGATGGACATCCTTAGCCACATAGGGTTGGCTATGACTCATAGAGTCTGGCAGCACAGGTGGCGTGTACGTAAACTCACCCAGCTCGGGAATATCAAACTCTGGTGGTTTAGCCACGAGGCTTCTCCGAGCGCTTAGCATCCATGGGTTTCGCCCACTTGGCGATGTGCCGGCGCTCTCTAGGATTATCAACCTGGTTGCGAGATGGGCTAAAGAACAAACCCGGCGCGTGAAGCAATTTGGAGAAAGGGAATATCAGCATCAATACAGCAACCAATACGAGGTGAATGGTCAGTACCGGATTAAATGAGAGAGTTCCTAAACCAAGAGAGCGTAGATTTAACGCAAACTCCTTTACTTCAACGATATCTGCGTGAAAGCCATAACGCATCACTAACCCGGAGCCAGCGATGGCCATAAGAAACACCAACATCAGATAATCGGAGGGAGCGGAAATGTATCGCACTCGATCAACGAGAAATCGCCTGAGCAACAGTCCCGTCAAACCGAACATCATCATCATTCCGAAATAAGGACTGAACTGCGACAATACGACAACCCAGGACCAGACGGGTTCAGTGAAATATCTTAAATGGGCAAGTAGAGCGAAGAACAAACCGGCATGAAACATCCAACCAAATAGCCACGTCCACTTTGATGCCTTAAACAAACTTTCGAAAAACACCACTTCCCTGCCCAGTCGCAGCACCACACCGGATCGAGTGGTGGGTGCTGGAGTGGTCGGTATTTTCAGCGGTGCAGGCGTACTTGCATAGCGATAGATACGGCGTAAAGTGCCGACTAAAAACACAACAACCGTAATAAACAAAA
This sequence comes from uncultured Granulosicoccaceae bacterium, assembly GCA_964498925.1. GTDB lineage: Bacteria > Pseudomonadota > Gammaproteobacteria > Granulosicoccales > Granulosicoccaceae > Granulosicoccus. The sequence goes on along the minus strand of CAZCKD010000325.1, from coordinate 719 downwards.
GCAGGCTGAGAACGGTTCCCATGAAATTAGCCTTATATCGTCAGCGTATTAAAGAATTACACACAACCAGTCGGCTTAGGTAAACCGGCATACTTACAAGCTTGCTTCGCAGGACCATACGGATACAGCTCGTACAAGTACTTGCTGTTACCTTTATCTTTGCCGAGTTTTTTGCCAATGGCTTTAGTTAAAACTCTGACCGCTGGAGCAATTTGATATTCCTCGTAATACTCTCTTAGGAAATTAATCACTTCCCAGTGATTCTCAGACAATTCGCAATCATCAATGCCCGCCATAACGGTAGCGACGTCCGGCTCCCATTGGCTGAGATCAGCTAGGTATCCCTCTTCATCAGTTTCGTACGACTTACCGTTTACTTCAATTGTCATATATTTCTCCAATACGGGGCAGCTAGTGCGTTTATATCGCTAACTGCAGGAATTGTCTTCTATTAGAAACACTAGTGTATCTAATATGAGCAAAACAAAATTGTCTTAACTCATTTGCTAATTAATTATGCTATCACCCGGCCGATCAACTACAGCCAGGAGTGCACGCGATCATGATTCACGACCAATTCGACGAAACCAGAGTAGTCCACGGTTTCAACACTCGTCACCAGGCTGGCGTCAGCAAATCCACGGGCTTCCAAATCAGGCTTGAGTACAAAGAGTTTCACATCTGAAGACGCTGCAATCAGCTGATTTTCATAGGCTGTG
>CAZCKD010000324.1:0-3005 GCA_964498925.1 uncultured Granulosicoccaceae bacterium | reverse complement strand
CCAGTCATCAAAGAAGCGCTCAAAATAATTAATCGCGATATTCTAGTTGTTGATATTGATGATCCTCTTGCAGAAGGCGGTGAGTTACTGGGAAGCATCGACTACGAGAGCTTTCTAGAAAGCGCTAAAGATATAGAAACACCCGAAGCCATAGATGACGAATGGCAGGCCATTTCGCTACTTTACACATCGGGCACAACTGGCAATCCGAAGGGCTGCGTTTATCATCATCGTGGCGCTTATCTAAACGCTATTGGCAATATGACAACCATGGGTGTCAGTCATCAATCCCGTTATCTATGGACCCTACCGATGTTCCATTGCGACGGTTGGACATTCACCTGGGGCGTCACTGCGGCTATGGGTACCCACGTTTGTTTAAGAAAAGTGGATCCTGAGCTTATTTTTAATTTGATCGAGGCTGAAGACGTCACGCATATGTGTGGCGCCCCTATCGTTCTCAACATGTTGGCCAATGCCCCTAAGGAGATTCAAAAACGTGCAAGCTCTGATATCTCGATTGCAACCGGCGGCGCAGCTCCACCGTCTTCGGTTATTGAAGCGATGGAAGCTATCGGCTTTTCAGTTACCCATCTCTATGGTCTGACCGAAACCTACGGCCCGGCAACCGTGTGTATACCGCAGGCGGATTGGCCCGAGTTAGAAATTCAACAACGCTCAGGACGCATGGCCCGTCAAGGTGTGCACTACGTGACTTTAGAAGATGCAGCCATACTCAATAGTGAAACGATGGAGAAAACCCCGCGTGATGGACTGACTATTGGCGAGCTGATGATTCGTGGAAACACCGTGATGAAGGGTTATCTTAAAAACCCTGATGCTACCGACGAAGCTTTCTCCGGGGCATGGTTCCACACAGGTGACTTGGGTGTACAGCATCCTGATGGATACATTGAGATTAAGGATCGCGCAAAAGACATCATCATCAGCGGTGGTGAAAATGTATCAACACTTGAAGTTGAAGAAGTGCTTTACCGACATCCCGCTGTTCTTGAGGCTGCAGTTGTTGCAAAACCGGATGAAACTTGGGGTGAAACGCCCTGCGCTTTTGTCACCTTGCACAAAACAGACGCTGCAAGTGAAGCCGACATCATCCAATACTGTAAAGATCATCTCGCAAAATTCAAAGTGCCTAAAACTGTTGTGTTTGGCCCATTGCCCAAAACATCGACGGGGAAAATTCAGAAATTTGCTTTACGCGATATCGCAGCAGGGAAGAACTAATGCCAAATACAGTATTGAAAAAAGCAGACATCGATGCTGAAGAAGGTCTGTTAAAAGCGCACTTCCTGAACGCTGACGCGCAGCGACGTAACAAGTCTTTAGGTGATATGACCGGACTCACAGGATTCGGCATTCATCTAATCGAAGTGCCGCCGGGGAAAAGCTCCACTGAATTTCACATGCACTACTATGAGGATGAATGCACCTATGTCCTCTCTGGTAGTGGCAAAGTTGTACTGGGTAAAGAAGAAGTTGACATTGCGCCCGGGGATTTTATCGGTTACCCCAAAGGCGGAGAGGCCCACACGATGATCAACACGGGTGAAGAAATGCTTGTGTGCCTGGTTGTTGGAGAGCGTTTGAATCACGATGTCGGTGACTACCCCAACAAAAACAAGCGTATTTACCGGAATGCCGGTCGCCCATGGGATCTGGTTGACATCCCATCAATCGAAAACCCGTCGGGTGGTGCTAAAACAAAATAAGTATGGAACCCGAAAGTATGAATAACAGCATACAGATCGTTTTGGATGATTTATCGGGTTCACCCATTATTCAACTGCTGGAAGAGCATTTGGCCGACATGTATTCTTCCACGCCTGCCGAAAGTGTTCACGCGTTAGACCTGGAAGAACTCAAAGCACCTGACATTACATTCTGGAGCGCATGGCAAGAGAACGAACTAATGGGTTGCGGTGCATTAAAAGAACTTAGTGGCGGCAAGCGTGGAGAAATTAAATCAATGCGTACGGCTGCGAAACACCTGAGGAAAGGTGTAGCCTCAGCGCTTCTTGATAACATCATCGATGAGGCGAAAAAACGCTCATACAAACAACTGCTACTTGAAACAGGATCGACCAAAGAGTTTGAATCTGCCAGAGCGTTGTACGTGCGTGCAGGGTTTGTAGCATGCCCGCCTTTCGAGAAATACAAAGAAGATCCCAACAGTGTATTCATGCTGTTAGCTATCTAAGTCAAAACGTATTCCAAACCACGCCTAAACATTGAACAATCTGACTAACGCGCTTAAGACAAGACATCTCAATTGATGAGCAAATTCTCATCATTGGGTGTTGTTCTGATTTTATGGTTCGCAGGGCTTTGTGCCGCAGCACAATTTGCAAAAATCGGTCTGATACTGCCGGAACTGCAGCTTCTATACCCTGACGCCGGACCCGCATTAGGCTTTTTGATTACACTGGTGAGTCTTGTCGGCGCTCTACTCGGGTTGATTGCAGGTATTGTCGTGGGCGAGGTCGGACCACGACGAATCCTAATACACGGCCTGGTTATTGGCAGTGTTATTTCGTTCATTCAATCCTTAAATATCCCGATAACTTACCTTCTAATTTCAAGAGTGATTGAAGGGATTTCTCACCTTGCAATCGTCGTCGCGGCACCAATGCTTATTGCGCAACACAGCAGCGAGCGCATGCGCTCAGCAGCGATGACTCTATGGGGAACATTTTTCGGTGTATCGTTTGCTTTAACCGCTTGGCTAGGGCTCCCGCTGGTGGGCAACCATGGAATACATACGCTCTTTTTCGTGCACGCTGCGCTCACTGGTGCATCGGCCGTCGCTATCATTTTCTTACTGCCCAAGAACACTATAGATAGAAGCGCAGGTACACGTGTCGAAGGACTTGCTAGTGATACTAAAAATACATCATCTAAGACTTCTCCTTCGCTGTCTTTCTCAGAGCTGAAGCAACGTCACAAGCACGCGTGGCTATCGCCGTTTATCGCAGCGCCTGCCATTG
>CAZCKD010000323.1:0-3026 GCA_964498925.1 uncultured Granulosicoccaceae bacterium | reverse complement strand
CGGTGGCAAAAACCGTTCTGTTTCGTGTGTCGTAGGTGAAGCCGAGACTCAGATCATAAACGTTAAAAACACTGCCCTCTTCTTCAACGAATGACGTGACTTCTTCCGGAGAACCCGATGTAATCCCTAGCTCGGTACGTTCATACCCCAATCCCACTCGAAACGTTGAGAATTCGCTTAAGGGGACACCAAAGCGGATACTGGCACCTCGGGTACTCGCTAGGAATCGAGAGGTGGAGTCCTGATTACTGGTATCGGTTCGGCGGATGAACGCACCAATGGTTCGACTGATGCCATCATCAGTGAAATACGGGTCCCTGAATGACAAAGACAGTTGTCGGGTGACCTCGGAATTATCAAATGAGAACTGAAGGCTCTCTCCGGTTCCAAAAAGATTGTCCTGCTGGAAAGCCAGATTCACGGTTGCCCCACCGTCACTGCCATATCCCAGGCCGGCACTGAACGATCCGGATTGCCCTTCTTGCACAGTGACCTCTAGATCGACCTGATCATCGGTACCCGGCACTCTTGGTGTTCGTATGCTAACCGACTGCATGAAAGCCAGCCTCTGCAAACGAACTCGCGAACGATTAACCAGCGCCGGAGAGAATCGACTTCCTTCCAATTGACGCATCTCGCGACGAAGAACCTCGTCTCGAGTTTTGTACTGTCCATTAAACGTAATGCGACGCACATAGACTCGTTGTCCGGGATCAACGATAAAATTTAGCCCTACCGTACGTGCTTCATCGTCAATGTTAGGCAAGACATCAACTTCTGCAAACGCATAGCCATCCTGGCCTAATCGGTCGTTGATGGCGTTGCTACTCTGCACAATATCCTTTCGAGCAAACACGTCTCCCGTGGCAACTTCTATCAGGGAAAGTAATTCCTCGCGAGCGATATCGACTTCACCTTCCAGTGATATTTCGCCCAGAGTGTAGCGCTCACCTTCTCGAATATTAATAACGATAAAAATATCGCGTTTGTCGGGAGAGATAGAGACCTGCGTAGAATCAATTTCGAAGCGAATGAATCCTCTGTCCTGATAATAAGATCGCAACGTCTCAATATCAGCAGCCAGTTTTACCTGTGAATATTCGTCTGCTGAACTGAACGGATTAAACGGCTTCTCGCTTGAACGCAGTAAGTCCAGAAGCGTCTCTTCTTCGTAGGTCTCGTTACCCACAATGTTGATGTGCTTAATGCGCGCTATGGCACCTTCGACGATGTCGATATTGAGCGCAACGCGGTTCCGGGGCAGCTCTGTTACGTTGATATCGATTTCACTACCGTAATTGCCCTGGCTGAAATAAACACGGCGCAATTCCCGTTCAACGGTTTCGAGAATCGAACGGTTATATACCCGGCCAAGCGCGATATCCGACTGACGCAATGACCTACGCAACTCAGCTGATTCTATTTTCTTGTTGCCAGAAATATCGATGCTGCCAATAGCAGGGCGTTCTACGACCTCAAGCAACAAGGCATTTGCTCCACGACGTTTAACAACAACATCGCTGAACAGACCCGTTTCGTACAGTGATTTTAAAACCCGGGAGCTATCCGTTGCAGGAATAAACTCATCGCGAATACGCACTGGGAGGTAATTTAATATCGTTCCCAGGTCGATTCGCTCATTGCCTTCGATGACAATATCGGACACAACAAAAGCGCCCACCGAGCTACTTTGACCAAATGAGGGCCCTCTCTCCTGAGCACTGACCGAGCTGGAGAGAAACATAATCAGCAGTAAGCTGACTAACGATGATGCGACTATATTTTTCATCCGAACAATCGCCAAATATCGTTATAAAAAGCTAAGAACATCAATGCCCCCAACAATACGATGCCAATTTGTTGCGCCCGGAGTTGCACAGAATCTGGCAACGGCTTGCCACGCACAGCCTCGGCAGCAAAGAATAATAAATGCCCTCCATCCAACATGGGTATAGGCAATAAATTCAGTACAGCAAGACTGATACTGATCAGCGCAATAAAATTAATGTAGTGGTCAAGACCGATACTGGCCGATTGCCCAGCATATTGCGCAATGCTGATCGGTCCGCTGATGTTATCCAGCGATGCCTGGCCCAACAGGAGTTTGCCCATCATGCGAAGTGTCAAAGCTGACATATCCCAGGTTCTGGCTAACGCTTCACCCAGAGCTGGCAAGGGACTGTGTCGGACAACAACATTCGCCTTGGCTGAGAGTTCTGCTGACTGAGTCTCCATAACGCCGATACGGCCAATGACGATCTCACCGTATTCAAAAGCAGCAGGCGTCAATTCAATTTGTTGCTCGACACCGTTACGGCTGATAACAACATCCAATTGTTTTCCAGCACTGGGTTGAATGACTTCAACCATTTTTCGCCAGTTGTCGATGGGCATTCCATCAATGGACACAACCTGATCACCGTCTTCAAATCCGGCTTCGTCTGCCGCGCCACCTGCCACAACCTTACCGATAACGGGTGCAAGTTCAGGCCACCAAGCACGAAAACCTAGGTTGGCAACCGCATCCCCGTCAGATTTCAGCATTTGGTCTTGAGTGACAGCCAATTGTCTGAACACCTGTCGGCCGTCACTATCTTCAACTTCGATTTCCAAAGGAGCATCAGCTCCCAGAGAGGATTCAAGCAAGGCGATGCGGGCATCGGTCCAGGTTTCTGTCTGGCGGCCATTGACCGAGACGATTCTGTCCTCGTACTGAAAGCCAGCCTGCTCGGCGGCAGAGTCCGCGATAGGCGCTCCAACCAGCGGCGCTACACCGCTGATACCGATCATCATGACAACCCAGTACGCCACAATGGCCAAAATAAAATTAGCCATAGGCCCGGCTATGACAACGGCTGCTCTGGCCCAGAGTGGCTTCTGATTAAACGCCCGGTGTCGATCAGCTGACGGGACCGGCCCTTCCCTCTCGTCAACCATTTTGACGTAGCCACCTAATGGAATTGCACCAATGACGAACTCTGTGTCATCGACTTTTCCGCGTCGCGTATATAGCGCACGACCGAAGC
>CAZCKD010000322.1:1074-3043 GCA_964498925.1 uncultured Granulosicoccaceae bacterium | reverse complement strand
CAGAATTTGGCCCGGGTCAATTTGAAATTAACTTAAAACATCAAAGTGATCCAGTACGCGCTGCCGATCATGCAGTACTGTTTAAACAGCTAGTTGATCGCGCTGCTTTTAAACACGGATTGTTAAGTTCTTTTATGGCAAAGCCATACACAGAACACGGTGGATCGGGACAACATGTTCATGTCAGCATGAGCGATGCTGCCGGCAACAACGTTTTTGATACCCAGGGGGATAGACCCGAATCGTTGTTGCACGCAGTAGCGGCATGCCTCACTTACATGCACGAGTCGCAACTGATATTCGCACCGCACGCCAACTCCTATAAACGATTGCAGCCTGACAGCTTTGCTCCAGTGCAATGCGACTGGGGCTACGATCATCGCGGCGTTGCCGTACGACTCCCTGAGACCACCGGCATTGGTGCTAGATTAGAACATCGCGTCGCAGGTGCAGACGCTAACCCTTACCTTTTGTTATCCACCCTATTGGGAAGTATTCATGCTGGTTTAAAACAAGGGAAACTACCCGATCAAAAACCCGTTTTACCCGGTGAAAGTTCATCGGCAGAAACGCTGGCTCCCGATTGGATCGGTGCGATTGACCGACTTGATCAATCTAAGCTGATTCGCTCGATTCTTGGTGATGAGTTTTGCAATATTTATGTAGCCATTAAGCGACATGAAGCTGCGACCTTCAATCGTCAGGTATCGAACATCGATTTAACCACCTATCTGACACGCGCATAGCCCGTGACGTTTACCTGCGGATAGATTCTCATGGAAAGAATCAACAACTACTACAACGCGACTAGAAATGATTTTTCAGAGTATCCGTCTCTGCAGAATGATTTAGACGTTGATGTTGCCATTGTCGGTGGGGGCTCTACCGGTTTGGCTACCGCTGTTGAGCTCTCTGAAAAAGGATTAAGCGTTGCGCTACTTGAATCGCACAGAATTGGCTGGGGCGCTAGTGGAAGAAACGGTGGGCAGATTACCGGCAGCTTGTCCGGTGATGCCAACATACTCAAACAGTTGCAAAAGCGCATTGGATCAGACGCTATCGATGTAGTTCGTCAACTACGGTGGCACGGGCATGACATCATTCGTCAGCGGATTGAAAAATACGGTATTCAATGTGATTTACGATTCGGACACCTACACACCGCCTATTCAGAATCAGACGTCGCTGAGCTGCAGAGTTCGGTGAAAGATGCCCGAGATGCAGGCCTTGGTAATGATGTTAAGTGGCTCGATAAATCAGAGGTTCATGAAAAATTAGGGACAGCGTTGTACCACGGTGGAGTCTACAACCGTCGCAATATGCACGTGCATTCGTTGAACCTGTGTTTAGGTGAAGCTGCTGCCGCAACAAGTTTGGGTACCAAAATATTTGAACAGACCCATGTCTTGGAAATCGAGTATGGCGATCGTCCACGGCTTGTAACCCAAAATGGGAGCGTTCGTGCCAATAAAGTCATTCTCGCGGGTAACGCCCACCATCGATTGGCGCAACACAAACTTAGAGGCCTACTCTTCCCAGCCATCTTAGGAAATTTAACAACCGCACCGCTCTCAGAAGATTTGGTGAATGCGATCAACCCGGAACGTCTGGCGGTCTATGACAGCCGCATGATTCTCGACTACTACCGGGTCACAGCGGACAACCGACTAATGTTTGGAGGCGGTACCAACTACTCCGGCAAGAACATCGATGACGTCGCAAAAACCTTAAGGCCTTCCTTGGAAGAGACCTTCCCTCAACTGAGAGGCGTCGACATTGACTATGCGTGGACCGGAACCGCCGGCATCATTATCAATCGCATTCCCGCTTTAGGGTGCATCGATGAAAACGTCTACTACGCTCAGGGCTATTCAGGCCACGGTATCGCCAGCTCCCACATCATGGCCGAAATCCTCGCCGACGAACTCACCGGCACCCCTCACCAGATGTGGGGCAATGGCATCGACAT
>CAZCKD010000322.1:0-1064 GCA_964498925.1 uncultured Granulosicoccaceae bacterium | reverse complement strand
GAACTCACCGGCCACCCCGCCATGTTCGACCTCATCAGCACCCTCAAACACACCCGCCTCCCCGTAGGCCCCAAACTCGGCAGCGCCCTCATAGCCCTAGGCATGCTCTACTACCGCCTAAAGCCATAGGGTCGGACCACACCAACTCCTTGATCTATATACATAAAATAATCAAAACACCACAAAAAAGACCCTTAATATTGTGTTTTGGCCACAAAAAACAGCGATTTAAGAAAAGGCAGCTCGGTCGAAAATGTTCGATAACCATCCGTTTAGAGGCCCAAAAATAGGGATATAAGCCACGAAAACAGGCTTATCTGAAAACTAAACTCCTATTTTTTAGACCCTTTTCATGGTCCGACCCGTTGAAGTGAATAAACTGGGTGTATGAATAGTTCAATCGTCGTAGACAAGCGGGACAATGAAGAGAGGCGGAATTACACTTTTCGCACTCTCAGGCAAACATTCTCTAATCCGAGGAGGATGAAAGGTCGCAGGTCGCTTGACCGTCGCTACCCCATCACGGACAACATTGATGTTGGCGCCGCGTGTCTGGGTATAGCGTTGATTATCCTGTCGGTGCTCGACTCGCTATTTACGCTAACGATCATCGCGAATGGCGGTACGGAAGTGAATCCTTTTATGAACGCGGTTCTTCAAAAGAGCGTTACAGCTTTTACCGTCGTTAAAATGCTACTGACCGGGATTCCAGCAATACTACTCGTCGTAACGGCCAACCTTCTATTGTTCAAACGCTGGCGTTCACGATCAATATTGGCAGCACTGGTTGGGCTTTATCTCGGACTTATTGCCTACGAACTGCTGTTGTTATCCATGATCTAAGAGCGTTTATAGGACGGCGTGTTTCCCGGATTTTCATTAAGCAGTCCGGCAGCTCGCCGCCTTTCATCACGCGGTGGTAATGAAAAAGTGTCGCGATAACATTTGGAAAAATGTGGCGCTGATATAAAACCACAAGCGAGCGCTATATCGACAATAGGCATGCTACTTTGCAACAGCAGCTGTCTGGCCCGCTCTAATCGAAGCTCCAGATAATACCGTGT
>CAZCKD010000321.1:0-3051 GCA_964498925.1 uncultured Granulosicoccaceae bacterium | reverse complement strand
GATATTAGAAACGGCTTGTTTTATGACCGCGCAAATATTTTACCCGCAGAGGATGTGTCGCAACACTCTGCCGGTTTTCAATGGCAGTCGTCTTCGTGGGAGTGGAACTTCTCAGCGAATAATCTTGGCGATGAAAACGTTGAAGACTTTAACGGCTTCCCACGACCGGGGCGCTATTTTTCAATATCCCTATCTCATACGCTTTAACGTAAATAACGATAAGGCGTATCGCATTAAAGCAACTTCACAGACCCACTACATTTCAACAGTAATAAACGAGCAAGACAAATTATGAAACGCAGACAATCACTTATAGCTCCTCAGAGTGTTCGAGGAATATTCAGCAACATGGGTAGAATAGCCACGCTATTATCCGCGCTAACGTTGGCAGCCTGTGGCAGCTCAGGCAGCTCTACGGGAACAGACGGTGAAGGCAACGGTGAAGGCAATGGCGAAGGTAACGGCAATCCGGTTACCGATGTTGAAAACACATCTGCATTTTTCTCAGGTCGTTCAGGTGATTTTTCTTCTGGCAGGATCGATCGAATTGCACTGTCTACAAACACAGTTGATGGAAGCTACCCGGCGACAGGATCCGATATCCGGGTCACATCAGACGGTACAGATGTATACCAAATTGGACGTTTTGGCATCGACTCCATTACACGCTTCGATCCGGTAGACACTTCTGTTGTCGACTACCAACTATCAGTAAACGCCGATGGCGAATTCAGCGCCAACCCGCAGGCAATTGCATTCGTTGACGAATCCAAAGCCTATTTAACGCGAAGAGGCACCACTGAGCTCTGGATAATTGACCCTCAGGGAGACGGTAGTGGTTCGTTCAGAACAGGTGGCATCGATTTGTCAGCTTACGATACTGATTTACCAAATATGACAAATGCTGTCATCGTAGGTGACAGACTATTTGTCGTTGTAGAACGACTAAACGAACTTCCTTCGTTCTCTCAAATCCCTGACAAGTCTGCCTACTTAGTGGTTATCGATATCAACACAGATACCGAAATCGAAACGAATCAGGGCAGCGACGGCCTGGCCGGTATTGAGCTAGAAGTTAGAAACCCGACAGCTTTGCAATACAATGAAATAACTGGCGAGCTTTACGTGGTTGGCCGAGGTAACAATTTCGAGAACCAAAACATCACTGATGACTTTCACAGCGGTGGCCTTGAGGTGATTGATCCTGAGACCTTCGAGCATTCAATGTTAATCGATGATGGAACCGACGAAGAAAATGAAGGCTACTTTGAGACTGCTCAAATTATCGATGCTAACTTGGGATACCTTCTTACGTCCGTCTCTTTCGGAGTAAATACACTGCGTACATTCAATCCTACAACCGGTTTGTTATCCGATACATTGTTTCCGGGTCTACAAGACACTGACATCACCTTATTGGCTAATGGTCCTGATGGCCACCTTTGGGTGGGCGTGAACGGAGAAGGTAGCGGCTTTTTGCGTATTGACAACAGCACAGGTGTCATAGCTGATAACTTCATCGATACAGAGCTTGTACCGTCAAGCATTACTTTCGTTGACGTACCAGCTGAACAATAAGATGAACCACCAACGCTGTCTGCTGCTGCTGGCAGCGTTGCTCATCGTTCTATCGGTTGTTAGCCTCTGCCTGGGTCAGTATTGGATTTCCTTGGCTGATGTTGCAACCTTACCGTTCACTCAGCCTGACTCAACCACGGCAGTCATTGTGCGAGAGATTAGAGTGCCACGCACACTAATCGCCATTATTGCCGGACTCTCTCTGGGCCTTGCTGGCGCTGCCATGCAAGGCCTTCTTCAAAATCCCTTAGCCAGCCCCGGGCTCGTTGGCAGCTCCAGTGGTGCTGCCTTGGGTGCTGTCACTACCCTCTATTTTTTCAGCCATGCGCTGCATCCGCAGGCTGTACCGATAGCGGGTATGTTGGGTGCCCTGTTAACAACCAGCCTTGTGTACGTTTTAGCAGGTCGCGATGCCACCGTCAGTACGTTGATACTGGCAGGTGTTGCTATCAACACCCTGGCTGCAGCATCACTTTCTTTATTATTAAATCTTGCACCCAGTCCTTTCGCCGTTAGAGAGCTGGTAATGTGGACGTTAGGCGATATTTCCGATAGAAGCCTGACCGATCTTTGGGTCATGCTCCCCTGCTCTGTAGCGGGTTGGGCTTTGCTGGTCGGTACCGGTCGATCCCTCGACGCATTAACGTTGGGAGAAAAAACCGCTACGAGCATGGGTATCAATACCTACTTCACGTCATGGAGGATATTCATCGCTGTATCGCTTTGCGTAGGTGCAGCTGTTGCCACTACTGGAATGATCGGTTTTATCGGGCTAGTAGTGCCGCATTTGTTAAGACCATTTGCAGACCATCAACCCGGCAAGCTGCTACCACTCGCCGCATTAGGCGGTGCGGTTATGCTGCTATGCGCTGATATTGGTGTACGCCTCATTGATATGTACAGCAACATCCCGGTACCCCTCAAGGTAGGCGTACTGACTGCTATCGTTGGTGCGCCCTTCTTTTTACTGCTCATTTTGAAAAGCCGTAGCAACTACGTAAGGTGAGCAGCTCATGACTTCAATACAACGTCTTTCGGCATCGTCGGTCAATATCCACAAAGGTGATGCGCACATCGTCAAAGATGTTTCGTTATCCGTCGATGCGAATGAACTGGTGGGATTAATAGGTCCCAATGGCGCCGGAAAATCTAGCTTACTGTCTGCATTGTGCGGCATCGAATCCGTTGCCAGTGGCTCGATTTTCTTAGACGAGACAGAGTTGAACCGTCTTTCGATAAAAGAAAGAGCCAGCCGAATGGGTTGGGTAGAGCAACAAGGCTCAGTGCACTGGCCGGTGTCTGTCGAGCGACTTGTCATGCTGGGGCGCATTCCGCATCTACCCGCCTGGGGTAAACCGCAGGAGAGCGACATCGAAGCTGTGGAATCTGCCATGCAGGCTGCCGACGTTCTCTACTTAAGAAATCAGGTTGTCACAACACTATCAGGCGGGGAGAAATCGCGCGCCTTATTAG
>CAZCKD010000320.1:0-3063 GCA_964498925.1 uncultured Granulosicoccaceae bacterium | reverse complement strand
CGTCTGCATCGGCTGACTGAATGTCACCGCCTTCTTCATCCGAGGCCTCACCGTTTGAATCACTCGAAGGATCACTTCCATCGGCGTTCTCAGCATTATTGGCAAGCTCTGATGAATCCCGATTCTGCTCATTACCTTGTGACTCTGCACTCTCCAGCGCATCTTGCGCTCGCTGAATTTGCTCTGAAAGCGAACTCGCTGCTTGTTGCAATGCTTCGGCTTCCGCACCCTCGGCATTTGCAGCTTCTTCTTCGATCCGCGCGAGATCGCGCTGTAGTTGTTCAAGCTCACGAGTGAGCTGTTGTTGCTGCCACTGCTCTTCTCGTGTCAGCTCATTTTGCTCTCTAGCGGCTTCAGCCAAGGCCTGTTGGCGACGAGCCAATTCTTCTAACTGATCGAAGATTGAATCAAGTTCTTGTTCGCCACTAGCAGCATTACCGCCACGATCGGGTTGTTCGTACTGGTTTCGTTCCAAATCCATTTCCAGTTCGAACATTTCGGCCATATCCTGACCCGCTTGCTGGCCACCAGAGCCCTGACCTTCCTGTTGCGTCATTCGTATATCTGCAAACAATGCCTCAGCTCGTTGCAGAAGCTGTAACGCTTTCTGCTGCGGTTGAATAGCATCGTTGTAGGCAAAAGATTCTAAAGATTCGGCTGACGGCGTCATGAAATCGGCAGCCTCCCTCAGGTAATCGACAAACTCCCTGATCTTTTCCCCTTGTCTGACTAGGTCACGCGCTTCAGATCGATCGGCCAAGGTCAGTGCCTGTTCTTTCAAAGTGACCTGTAATTCGGCCAGCAACCTTGCGTTTCCTTCCTGCTCCGGAAGCTCGCCACCGGCAGCTTCTGCAGATCTCTGAAGATTCCAGGTTGCTAACAAAATTTCTTTCTGGCGACGTGATATCTCGCGACCTTCATCAGCAGAGCCCCCCCCACCTCCGCCGCCACCGCCGGCCTGACCTTGTGAAAAACGTCGCTCGAAGGGACGCACGTCAATCAGCATCATGTCGGTTTCAGCGTAGCTATCGTGATCAGTCACCCGAGCGTAGTAACTGATAAGGTCTCCTGGACGCATAGGCACGCCGGCAAATGCGGCAGTGACATCCGATGAAGCGGTCGTTGAGCTCTCAGTGTTTTCTTCAGTCTCAAGCTCACCCATCGATTCCAGATAAAACACATAATCGGCCAGATCTGCCGTGGGCAATTCAATGGTTTGCCAATCACCGGCGTTAACCGAGAAGATGAGCTCTATTGATTCAATAGCAAAATCATCTTTGGCTTCTAATTGCACGCTAACTTCTTCCACCGGGGATGCCGATACATCTCTGCCAGGCTTAAGCCATCTTACTTCCGGTATTTCATCACCACGGACAATAATGGCGTGTTCCGCACTGATAGGCACTCGCCTATCGAGCATTGTGTCGAAAAGTTGGTATTGAGTATCCTTGCCGATGACAAGCGATGTTCGATAAGACACCTCGCCCTCGACCCCCGATTCTTCGAGCTGCTGCAGCGGCAACGTGGTATCACCGACTTGCAATATTCCATTCTGCAAAGCTCTATCAAGGTGAAACGTTAAGTCTATTTTGGTGTTTTTTACCCCGTTTATATCACCGACATCTTCACGTGATAACGGTGCGCGACGGGTCCATTCAGGATAGACGTGATCAGCATCGATTCTATTGAGTCTTGCCGGTTGAATAACCGAAACAGCGTAACGATTACTTTCTGCCAATGCAGCACTGACGTAATACTCCATGGGTTGATTAACCCGGAAAACGGTATAGCTAAAGACGTCGTCTACAGACTCATCGATAGCGATAGTCTGCCACTCAGCCTCACCGGTTCGAACGTGTAGCGTTACAGAGGACCTAGAAAAACCTTGCAAGGCAATGTCGATGTCAAGATCTTCGCCTGCAAGTAACTCAACGTCACCGGGTGTCACATCGATTTTTCTTGCCACAACGAGTGATGGATCTTTCCACCCCCACCAGATATGCAATGCAGCGTTTTTAATCGATTGCGGTGCGAACTCTTTAACGCTGTAAACACCGAATCCAAGCGTTATCAGCATAAGTATCGGCCAGACAATCGCATGAGTGGGAACAATGCGATTGAGAGGTACGCGCCTGGCAACTGACAACGCATCTCTGGCAAGGAGCGACAGGAAAGGTTGTCCGGGCTCACGCTCACTCGTATCAAGAAAGGTATGTACCCGCCCATCAAACGCGGCGTCCGACTGCTCTATTAATGTCGATCCGCCATCCCGCTTCAGCCTGGCAAGCGGTCTGAGAAAACCGATGGCAAAGGTAAACGCGGCGACCAACAGCAAGATGACTCGCGTCATCGTCGTCATCTCTGGCGTAAATCCCTGCAACAAACCGGCGGCCGCTGCCAACGCAGTTACAACAACAAGCAATAGTGCTAGAACCGCAAGAAACTTAAGCGTTATGCGATAGCTTTCGCGCCGTCGCGCATTATTGAGATATCGACCAAAACGGGAAATTGGTGTGGCTGAACGACTCATGATCCATCCCTCCTGACGTCAAGCCGGCGATTTGCCAGCGCACTTTCCAGGAAAACAACCGCTGCTAACAATGGCAGCAACCAAAGCCAAACAATTTCTCTGGATCGCGATGAATCCGAGAACAGTTGAGGTGGCGATTCATTCGCCGTCTCTGTTTCTGCAGAAGATTCATTAGTAATTTGCGAAGCACTGAATCTTTCTTGCCATGATTGAATATCTTCAGCGCTTGCTATTGATAAATCGGATTCTTTTGAAGACGTGCTGACTTCAATAAAATGTGTTCCCGACAAGCCGACGACCCGATAAACCCCTGGCTTGTCCACTGTGATTCCACCGGCATTAAGACTTTGATCAAGTTGCAACAAAGGCTTATCGTCAGGATCGAGCACTTGCACATTACCGCTGACGATGAGGCTTTCACCGACTGTCATTGTGTTTGGTAGTGCAGCACTACTGTCGAAATAAACAACGATGGCCTGCATCAACTCCACAAATGCGGATGTTAAAGGCAGATTACTTCTACTGCCATCAAG
>CAZCKD010000319.1:0-3075 GCA_964498925.1 uncultured Granulosicoccaceae bacterium | reverse complement strand
TTCAGATGTGATCTCTGGCGAATATCGCGTCGCCTTGCTCGTCTATGATTTGCTGGGCTTTTCTATTGCTATGCGCAACTGCGGAATCGCGATCAGAATGATTGTCGGCGCGAATGAATGAGGCGTGTTTAAGCTCGCCATCAATCTCTTTTGAAATTTTACCCGCCGTTTTGAATTGCCCGCCTTCCTTCAGCGGAGCAGCCGTTATCGTATAACCGTTGTACTCTTCTGGCTCAGCAGCTTCAGCCGCAGCGCTCGATCCTTCTGAAGATCCGAATAATTTTCCAAGAAGCGATCCTAGACCCATCGTGTGTCCCCGGTTGTTGGCTTGACGTTGCTACAATCCCCACAATAACATCGTTCCATACGTCGTCGTTCGAGAACGGCGAATTTCGCTCAACATTAATTGCTTACGCGTGTATACCTCTGACTACATCTCGCCTATCGGCACATTAACACTTGCTGCTGATGCCGATGGCCTGCGACACATCATTTTTCCTTCGGGCAAAAACAAGAAAGAAATTCCTGAGACATGGATACCGACAAGTGCGCCGTTTAAGCAACTTAAGAAAGAATTGGACGAGTACTTCGCAGGCACCCGCAAACGCTTCGACGTCAAGCTGGCACCTGCGGGTACAGACTTCCAGCGATCTGTCTGGCTGGCTCTACTTTCCATCGGGTACGCTCAGACATGCTCCTATGGTGAAATTGCCCACTTAATCGGTAAACCCAAAGCCAGTCGAGCCGTGGGCGCCGCCAACGGTGCAAACCCATTACCGATTATTGTTCCCTGTCATCGAGTGATTGGCTCGAGCGGGCAACTCACTGGATTTGGAGGCGGATTGGAGACTAAGTCTTGGTTACTGGCGCACGAGCGAGGTGAAGGGCAGCTGTTCGAATTTACCAGCCCATAAGTCTGCCGAAGAAGCCCGGCTTCAGCGAAGCTCTGCACCCTTGATACTGCTCCCTGTAACGTTGAGAACGCGTCTGAACGCCAGTAGCTGCTTTGAGAAGCCAGGGCTTTTTGCTATAGGATTTTCGGGCGAATCCTGTCGGCCCTTCGTGATAGTTCAGGTATAAGTTGTAGGCATCCGCACGGGATACCTTATTCATATTCGACGATTGTCGGATGTACCAATGGATAAAGTCGGTTGCGTCGGCAAAGTCATGGCGAACTCTCCAATAAT
The DNA here is from genome assembly GCA_964498925.1 of uncultured Granulosicoccaceae bacterium. Classification (GTDB taxonomy): domain Bacteria; phylum Pseudomonadota; class Gammaproteobacteria; order Granulosicoccales; family Granulosicoccaceae; genus Granulosicoccus. Next base: position 1,888 of record CAZCKD010000319.1, on the reverse strand, counting down.
CACCAGTGCTTCGAATGTACTCATTCCAGGTACCATCAAGCGCTTGCGCATAGCCATAAGCAGAACTCGGGCGTCTCCACGGTATAAACCCCCACAACTTACTACGAGGCGGTTTTGCCTTGGCTCTAAACGTCGATTCCTGAAACATAAATGCCATGGGGATGTGCATGGAAGTGCCCCATTTTTCTTCCGCTCGAACTGCGGCCTTGTGCCACCCACGCTTTTCCTGAAAGATAGAGCACACGTTAGTGGTATCTCTGGGCTGCGCGGTAGCACACGCTGACAACGTTAGAACCAATACTCCCAGTACCAAGAATCGGCAAGCAACAGACATGTCGGAAAAGCTCTTCATGCTTAAAGTGTAGCGAGCAAATCGAGATTTGTTTAACCATGATTAATAACAAAATGCACACAATTGATTTAACGCCTGCCAAGGCTCCAGAACCCGGCTTCTATCGGCACTACAAAGGCAATTTGTATCAGGTTTACGGAATGGCAAGACATTCAGAAACTGAGGAATGGCTGGTTGTTTATCAAGCGCTGTACGCGGAGCGTGGCTATTGGGTGCGACCGTTAAGCTTATGGCTTGAGCCCGTGAAGATGCCAAATGGCCCAGATAATTCGCCAGACACTCACAGTAACCCGCAGGACGAGCAAATCATAAGATTTACATTTTTGACCGCAAATGAGGCGGAGCTGGATCAATTATCAGAAGGGAGTTAACAAAACAGGGGTTACTTGGGCAGTTATATGGGTCAACATGACCTGTTAGGCGTGTTTATTGCGATTTCAGTGGCAGCTAATGAGAGTAAATGCTGCCATGCCATTCGTTCGACCGATCGCCCTGACAATGTCCCTGTTATTCAGCACCCTTTGTGGCGCTGTAACATTGGAGGCGGAGGAACCGCCTGTTAAACCAGAACCTGAACTCCTGAGTAAAATGCCGAAGGTTGTGGATTCGTTCACGATGCAGGGTTACAAGTACTTTAATGATGGCTCGGGCTATTCGATTCGATACTCGAATCCCCGTAAACAGCGAATGGCCGATTTGTACATATATGAGGTCGCAGAAGAGAATGCTTCTCTAACACACAGTGATTTGGTGGTTGGGTCTACCCGCGCCACAATGGAAGCCATCGGCGCTGCCGCACAGCAAGGGCATTATGATAATTACAACGTCATTCAAGCTGCAACGCACAATCAAGGCGTTAGGACTATCGCTAGAGTTCAGGCTACCTATCTGAGACAAAATTTAGCCTCTTACACTCTGGTGTATCAGACAGAGCACAACGGCACACTGCTCAAGGTACGTGTCACCATGCCAGACAATACGAGTAATAGAGAGAGTACTGAGTGGGATGAATTCACCGACACTCTTTTTAATTCCGTTATTAATGAGCTGGATAAAAGCGAGCTTGCCAGTGAAGAATTGGCTGTCGATGACAGTATTGAAGAGCTATCTAAGGAGCTCTAGCCCACTCGTTACTCAACTGATGTCTCGCCATCCGTTGAGTTAAAAACTATTGATGACCACCATCTGAATTCCGAAATCGAATAAAGTACAGATCGACGGCTGATCCCAGCCACTTGTCCGTTGGTCCTTTGACCCGGAACCATCAGAGCTTCGAATCAGAAGCCTCTGTATTCTCCCAACCTTCTTGAAGCAACCGGTTACTCCGGACCGATGAGGCGCGCCAAGCCTTCTCGGCATTTTTTGTTTTCGAAGAACATTGCATCAATGCTGAATATTTTTTATTAGGAATTTCCAGAAGTCCTAAGATTTCGCCAAACAGCTTGCCTTCATCGAAGGTGACGCCCCTCAATAAGCGCCAGAAACCATCAGATAGACGGCCTTTACATCGGGTGCGATGTTTACCGCTTCACAGTT
>CAZCKD010000318.1:0-3078 GCA_964498925.1 uncultured Granulosicoccaceae bacterium | reverse complement strand
CTGCGATTCTTGGCAACTATGGTCTGGTTGAGGAGGATGACTATCAGGTGTGCGAGGGCGATAGAATTGAGATATACCGTCCTCTATTACAGGACCCCAAGGAGTGGAGGCGGCAGAGAGCTATGGCCGCCAAGCAAGAGCGAAACGCTAGGAACTAGCGAGCGTTTCTTTCCCACCAGTATTGTTTGTTAGGCACGACCCCTGATTCCAAGTCTTTGTTGTCATCGATTCTGGAGACTTCGTTGCCGTCAAAATAAATCGATACGCGGCGAGCCTTGATATTGGTGCCGGCAGGACCCTGCGTGTAGATGTAATCCCAACGGTTTTCCCGAAACGGGCTATTCACGACTGGCGAGCCGATAAGGTTCCGCACCAGGTCTCTGTTCATACCCACTTCGACACGTTCCAGCAGATTCTCATTGAGCAAATTACCTTGCTGAATGGTGATCTTGTGAGCTCTCGGGAGCCAAACCGGATTGCCGCCGCAGGCTGACAAAAGCAGCACGAGTATCAGGCTAGAGGCAAGACGCATAGTAAAAGTCCATGAGAAAGTTGAGGAGATTGACGTATACTGCCCACGCGATCCCCCAGTGAATGCAACGCGGCGTTTAAACAATGACAGATAATCAGACCATTTCCAGTGATTTGCGTAAAGCCGGTCTGAAAGTCACATTGCCTAGGTTAAATATACTAGAGATTTTAGAACGTGCAGAGCAACATCACCTCAGCGCCGAAGATGTCTACAAAGCGCTACTGAGCCAAGGCAGTGATGTTGGACTGGCGACAGTCTACCGTGTACTCACGCAATTCGAGGCGGCTGGCTTGGTTACAAGGCATCATTTTGATGGCGGGCAGGCTATATTTGAGCTCGATACGGGCGACAATCATGACCATATCGTATGTGTTAAGTCTGGAAAAGTATCCGAATTTAAGGACGAACAGATCGAAAAGCGTCTCACTGAGATTGCGCAGGAACTTGGCTATTCACTCACCGACCACAAAATTATCCTGTACGGTGAGTATCAGGACACGGATAAGGCCGAATCCAACATTTCCTGAGCGTGCTGCCGGGTTTTCGCTGTAATTCTAGTGCCGCCTAGCATTCGGGCAATTTCTTCTCGCGTCTCTTTTGCATCAAGCGGCTGAACAGTCGTTTGTGTTTTCCCCTTGTTGACCGTTTTACTGATCTGGAAATGGTGGTGAGCTTGCGCTGCAACCTGGGGCAGGTGAGTGACGCACAGCACTTGCGTCGTGCCGGCAACGCTTCTGAGCAATTGCCCGACTTTCTCAGCGACCGCACCGCCAACACCTGCGTCCACTTCATCGAAAATTTGTGTGGGCACTTGCCTGCTGTGCATGGTTGCTAGCTGCATACATAAGCTGATGCGGGAGAGTTCACCGCCTGAGGCGACCTTAGACAAAGGCGCAGGTTTTACACCCGGGTTGGGGCTAACCAGAAAATGGATGGAGTCGTTTCCTTGAATGTGCGGTTGATCGTCTGCAACACCGACGTCCACTTTGAATATTCCGCCAGACATGTTGAGCCCTTGCATGGCGTCGGAGATCTTCTGACTGAGCACTTTGGCGTGCTTTTTTCGATGCCGAGTCAGTTTGGCAGCTTCGGTGTCATAAACAGCGCGTAATGCATCGCATTGTTGTTGAAGTTTATCCTGGCTTTGTTCGGGCGCTGTCAGTTGATCGAACTCGTCTCGTAACTGGTTTTCTACCTCGGTAAGTTCTTGCATTTCGCATTGATGCTTTCGTGCCAGAGAATGCAGTACGGATAGTTTCTGATCGAGCCACGCCATACGATTATCATCGTGATCGAGACTGCCAAGAGAGCTTCGTATCATATGAGAAGACTCTTCAACCTGGATGCAGGCAGATTCGATAAGGTCTAGAGATTCGCGTAATCGTTCGTCAATCTGCACTAACTCAGTAAGAGCAGGCAGAGACTGGGTGAGGGCAGGTTGAGCAGTGTCTTCCAGGTGTGTTAATGCCTGTTGACTCAGTCCCATGATGCGTTCGCTATTTGCACGCCACTGGTGTTCAGACTCAATATCTTTGATGGAATTTGAACCGATGTCCAAGTCGTCGAATTCTCTAAGCTGAAAACTGAGAAGGTCGAGTCTTTCAGCTCGTGCCCGCTCATCGCTCTCGCGGCTTTCAAGCAACTGTTGGGATTCCTGCCAGGCCTTGAATGCTGTCTGGACTTTTATCAAAGGCTTGTCGCCGGCGAATTGATCCAGGAGATTTCTTTGATCAGAAGGTTTGATCAGCGTCTGATGAGCATGTTGGCCATGAATGGATACAAGCTGCAGGCCCAGTGTTTTAAGCGTTTGTATGGATACCGGAATATCATTAACGGTTGCTCTGGATTTTCCTTTTTGATCCAGCGTGCGCTTGATTAGACACTCATCCAAAGCGTCAGGCTCGTCAACATTGTCGAGATCATTGTCGACTAACCATTGTTTGATCAACGGCAGTTCATTCAAAGAAAACGTGGCTGAAATTTGCGCACGTGTAGCGCCTTGCTGAATACTATCGGTGTTGGCGCGTGCGCCTAAGACCAAACCCAGCGCATCGAGCAGTATGGATTTTCCGGCACCGGTTTCGCCGGTAAGAGCAGACATACCCTCTTCAAGCTCTAACTCAGACGCATCAATAATTGCAAAGTTTTTTATATGCAGATGCGTTAGCACCGAAGACTCCCTAACCCCAGTTCAGTTTCTCGCGAAGGATACGATGATAATCGTAGTTTTCAGGGTGGAGTAATCTCACCCGGTTCGCGTTACGCTTGATTTCTATCATGTCTCCCAACATAGCGTCCATGTAGATTTGTCCATCACAGACAACTTGCGCCTGAGTGATGTCGTCATCCCAGAGGTGGATGCGAATAGTTGACGCGGCGTCAACCATGAGAGGACGACTTGTCAGCGTATGCGCACAGATGGGTTGCACAACCAGAGCATCTATTGTTGGTCCGACAATGGGACCACCGTTAGACAATGAATAGGCGGTACTGCCCGAAGGCGTAGCGACGATAATGCCATCCGCTCTCTGGTGGGTGACTAAGAC
>CAZCKD010000317.1:0-3123 GCA_964498925.1 uncultured Granulosicoccaceae bacterium | reverse complement strand
CGGATACAAGTCGCGTTCTATTGGCATTCGATCTTTCGCAACTGCCCGCCTTCACGTCAACAGAATTACGATATACAACAGGATCACAAACAAGTAATGGCTCACTAGATATTTATCTAGGTTCGAACAGTGCTTGGATAGAAAACGTCGAATTGGCGGCACCTGACGCGACTGTAAAAATCGCAGACGCACAAGGTGGATGGGATTCGAATACTTACTATGCAACAACACTTGATGCATCGCTGCTCTCTCAGGATGTCATCACTTTAATGCTGTCAAATTCGACGGGCAGTGATCTTCTTCAGCTAAGTCATTCAGAGACTGAGCAAGCGCTTCCTGTGTTAGCAATATCAGGAGACGAAAACTTCTGTGCCAACGTACAAGCAATTACAGATCAGAACTCTCCCCAAAATTCTACAGAAAACGAACCAGCTGAGACCGTCCGTAGATCAGGTGGTGGCCTTGGCTTTTGGCTGATAACGTTATTATTCGCAGGCAACCTTCGAAGAAAGCTGCCGTGAACAGCTATACGGTACGCAGAGCTTACTGGCTGGATTTGTCCGTCGCGTCCAGCAACATGCCGTAGCGCATACGCGCAAATGCAACATCTCTGTATAACCCAATCAGCTCACGAATAGGGCCGCCAAGTCGTTCAAGACCCGAAACAAAAGCGAGAATAACGCCGATCTCTGTTTCACCTTGTATGACAAGATACCCACCACAGACCGTGACACCGAAAGGCCCTAAAGCAATCAACAGATTATTAATTGATTTCATGGCATGTTTAGTCAACGCAAAACGTTGACGCAACCCGAGAATCCTATCTGTCAAACTGAGATAGGCACTGGGTGGCTCTCGGCCCACCAATGAATGCTCCGCGTTGTCTACAACGAAGCCACCCAACTCTCGAACCGTCAAGGCGGTATCTTTCATAAGGTTGTTCATGCGCATCTGCGCAAGCGGCACAATGACAAATTGAGGTGAATAGAGGGCCAATGCAATAGCGGCAACCAGTGGCTCTATCCAGAACATATAACCAAGAACAACAACCAATGTTCCTACTTGAAGTAGTGGCCCGGAGAAGGCAGAACCGGCAAACCCGCCAAGCTTTTGTACTTCGCTTGTGAGCATCGAGACGACAGCACCCTCATCAATCTGATCACCTTCCTTTGTCAGCCGCGAAGGGGGAGTGATGGTGTAAATACTGTGGAACAGTGATTTTCGTAAGGAATGAACGAGATCGGCAGCGATGTACTCGCGTTGCAGTTTCATCAAGAATTTCAAACCTGCAGCGAACAAAAGCACGCCGACGTAGAAAAAACCCAGTTTCATCAGCAATTCGGCGTCTTTATTAGCGATCGCCTCATCCAGAATACGGCGCTGCAACTCCAATGGCACCGGGGCTAACGGCAATACGGCGAGCGTCAAGGCGATAACGACAATTTGCCTGCGCTTGGTATGTTTAAGGATATAGTGATAAATGGACTTGGGAAGAGCAGACATGCAGTACATTCAAGTGGAAGCTGGTGGGAACCCAGACACTTAAAGCGGTGAAAAGATCCGCAGCAATGTCACACAAAAATCCCAAACTGCCGCCTGAGAGACTGTTCTTTCGCCCTGCCGATAGATGCAACGCAGATTTTGGTAAAAAATCCGCCAACCTCTTTCCCGTCCACACGCCCCCATAACTGTTTGCCCATGCTCATGTCCACGGGTTATCTCACGCTGTGCCATTGAATCCTCTTGGAGAGCACAAGGAAGCGGTATAGACTGCATTTCACCTGTCATTCAAGAATTTCGGAACCAACAGATGCCTGAAATCGACCGAGCAGCGGATATCATCTTCGAGGCCCTTAAACAGGGCGACGCCATCGACTACGTCAGTTCAGATTTGTGGCCAGTCACTCCCGAAGATGGCTATGCGGTACAAGCCGCTCTGCATCAACGCATGGGGGGCGAGATAAAGGGTTGGAAAATTGCTGCCACGGCCGTTGCCGGTCGTAGCCATATAAACGTTGACCGGCCGCTCGCGGGCCGCCTTATTGAGTCGATGTGCCACCAAGACGGTGCGTCCATCCCTTTTGGCAAAAATCGTATGGCTGTCGCTGAAGCCGAATTCGTTTTTACACTGGGTCGCGATCTTCCCCCAAAAGACTCTGAATACACCAACGATGAAATCGCAGAAAGCATTGAATCAGTCAGTGCAGGCTTAGAACTTCCGGACTCACGTTTCGCAGATTTCACCTTACCCGGTACAGCTGGTCTCATTGCCGACAACGCATGTGCCTGGCATTTCGTCATGGGCCAACCAAACGGTGAAAAATTCGACGCTGCGGCTCTAGCAGACCACCCCACCTCACTTGTTGTCAACGGACAGACGGTCACTACCGGCACCGGCAGTGATGCTTTAGGTGGCCCATTAAACGCATTAGTTTGGATAAGCAACACCCTGAGTCGACTAGGCATTGGCATGAAAGCAGGTCAATTCGTCACGACCGGAGTCACCGGATTACCTTCACCCATATCGCAAGGCGATACCGTGTGTGCAGATTTAGGGAGGTTTGGTTCTGCTACTGCGCGATTGGTTTGATTTTAGACATTCAACGTGGCGCCATTTTGATCGTTGATTCAAATTGCCATTTAGGAAGTACATGTAACCCCCAAATCAGAGGATTCAAGTAACTTATGGCTCCGACCTTGCAGTAACCCCCGTTATATTTGCTCCAAGACGGGTATTTTTACGGTGAACCCAAAAGTCAGCCAGGGAAACTTAGCAGATGAAGTTTCAGGCAAAAATCTAACATTAGTAACTGGCCATACCGGGTTTGTGGGCCAGCACAGTATGAATCGCCCGGGTTCGATAGGTTTGAGCGACGATCAAGGAAGAATCGACTTACAAGACGCTCCTCGCATACAACGATTTCTTGATAATCATACATTTACCTCAGTAATTCACCTTGCTGCACAATCTCACGTTCCAACAGCTTTTGATAATCCAACAGCGACGTTTGAAACCAATCTTTCAGGCACAGTCTCTTTACTTCAATGTTTGACTCGCTCAGGTTTTCAAGGTCGTTTTCTATTTGTTAGCTCTGGAGATGTATACGGCTCCGTTCCAGAAAA
>CAZCKD010000316.1:0-3123 GCA_964498925.1 uncultured Granulosicoccaceae bacterium | reverse complement strand
GTGAACAAGATTTTCAGTGAACCGTGACATGGGTGGCGTAATTTCGGGGGCTATTACAAAAGATAGGCGTTGCAACACGCAACGCGCACAATATCCCGCTAGCCTTGATACCGGGTGTCGCCTTTAATCGTCATTAAACTTACCGCTTAGCAAGCGGTTAGCGGGCTGATGACTACAGCTCGCCAGCCTCTTCTAAAACCTCACGCGCTACTCGAAAACACTCTAAGGACATGGGCACACCGCAATAGATACCAATGACATGAATAATGGCGCGAATTTGTTCTTTCGTAACGCCGTTGTTCAGCGCACCACGACAATGAATTTTCCATTCGTGCATTCGCCCCAAGGCACCAATCATTGTCAGGTTCATCATCGATCGGGTCTTTGCATCGATGACATCATCGCCCCATCCAAAGCCCCAACACCATGCCGTCATAGCTTCCTGAAACGGACGCGTAAACTCATCGGCGGACGCTAGGTTTTTTTCGACATACTCAGCGCCTAAAGTACCTTTGCGCTGTTCTAGCCCTTTCAGAAATAAGTCTTCGTTAAACAGCTCTGTATCCATGATTGGAATCCTAAAATTAAAATGGGTTATTTAAAGGCCATAAAGATGGCAGCTAAGCAATCACTCTGTTTTTATACAGATGACGATAATGAGGTTCCATGCGCCTATGAACCTGTTTGACTCTGTCGGATAAACTATCAAGTTCTACATACCGTCTCTTCTGCGCGGTCAAGCCCGTAGACTCTCGTAGATTTTTATGAAACGAGCCGCCATCCCACCAACTATAGTCAGACGTATCGGCACCTTTATCCCACGATAGCGCCTCAGGCAAAAACGGAATACCCACTGACTGACAAAACAAATCAACCATCTTTGTGGGGTTCTCTAAAATATCTCCGCTATCAAAGACAGGCGGTGGTTTTCCATTCAACGCCGTTAGCAAGTCAAACAACGCCCGTTGTTCCGGAAAGCCAACCTCGCCTTCATCAAAGTCCGGCCACTTGTTGTACATAGAAGTGATCGTTAATGCAGGGTCCCGTATAAGAAATGCGTGAGTGAAGTGAGAAAGAAATTCTGCATCCCACATATGGTTAATGTAGTGGGGAAAATCTTTTAGAAAAACCGGACCTATCTCGGCTCGTGACTTTATATCGTTCCAAACACTGTCCAACGTTAAGCCAGGTGTTGTTTTTTCACCCTCCTTAAAACGTTGCCATAAAGGCGACTCTCCCTGATACCAGGCCTCTCCAAAAGGTTCATGTAAACAATCAAGATCCCCTCTCTGGCGCATCATCCATTCGAACGCCGTAGAGGTGGATCTAGGTACAGCCCAAAGCGCTACAATTTTATGCATCTATAGACTCGACAATAATTGACCGTGATTACCTTCAGGTTTGATACCCAGAGACTTATAAATACGCCAGTACAAAGCGGTATCGTGAGCAATGACGGGTTTACCTAATAAGGTTTCAAGCTGTGGAGTCACATGCAGCATACGTTGAACCTGTCCATTTGGGCCAGATCGAAAATTGCACATCCCGTTGGCTAAATACACATCAGCTTCCGGTGCTTTTTCAGCCACGTACTGAAAACTCTTCTCAGCCAAATCACCATCGAAGACCCAACGACAAGCATTAACAGCTTCTTGATTTTCGAACCAGCCTTGATCTGCAAAGTTACCCGCCCAGATGACTTCAAAGCCCGCCTCTTCAAGAAACCCGGCGGTTCCTCGCCACCAATCCGGCCAGTGATAAACACCGTTTAAGGCGACCTTCTCTGCGTTCATTTCCCGAAGTGCTTCTACCAGCGCATAACCTGCCATGTGAAGAGGAATGCCATATTTACTTTCTATATCTTCACAGTACTGTGCAACACCTTTTACACCTTTACCGCAAGCATGGACCCAGTTAGAACCCACCTGACCGCAGACATTAGCGCCATTGTTGGCCATGCAGTGAACAAAATCATCCAGCATATCGAAGTTACGGCGACGCTGATCCAGTTGATGTTTGTAATCGGGGACATGCAGCATCCACCCATGAACACCAACAGATGAAGGGCTCATCCTTAAAAAGTCACTCGGTGCTGCATCCCAGTCGTGCGGTGGACACGTAAACCCGACTTGGTGTTCAAATAGCTTGTGCTCTTGCACCCACTCTTCGGGCATCTGCATATCAGTGCTCATTGACACCCTCTCTCATCCATTGTTGCAACACTTTTATTGAATGTTCCGAGCGCACGCCACTTTGCGGATCAAGCACTAACGGGCCAGGCACATAACCGCGACTTTTCAGACCGCGTTGAACTGATTCCACCAGATGAATATCTTCTTCCACGGTGGTCTCGCGATCCTGAACAGCGAGGTCATGTATCAACGATTCATCGGACTCAGCATGCGTATACCAACCTCTCCAAACCACGATATTTTCGTGATCAACAGCGCGCCAATGATAGGTGTTTAAAATATTTCCCGGATACACTTGAAAGGAAAACAAGGGCCACAAAAACCAGGAAGAATAATCACCGGCATGCTCATTAGATTCAGGATCTATCGGATAGGACATTTTGTCTAAGTTCTGGCACTCAGTCGTATGTCTTAGACAATGCCCCTGAGGCTGAATATCGTAAGTCTGTGGCTTTACAACACCATTAGCAAAAGTCGGATGATTTAACTGACAGTGATAACACTCGGAATAGTTTTCCACGGACACTTTCCAGTTGCATTTTTCTGGTATCGAAACCCACTCGAACGGTTTAAGAGAATCGATATGAGGAACAAAGCTTTTAAGTTGTTCCCGAACATCAGGAAACCATTCATCCATGGGTTTTGCATCAGGGTCAAGATTGGCAAATAAAAATCCGCAGAAGTCCTCGATACGAATAGTGCTTAAACAGACCTTCGATTTGTCAAAGCCCGGAACCACTTTGATATTAGGGCCGTTACGCAACTCACCGGTTAACGCGTAAGACCAGGCATGATAGGGACAAACGATGGATTTCATGTTTCCACTACCCTGCACCAACTGGTGAGCACGATGCTGGCAGACATTATAAAAAGCCTTTATCTCACCTGAGTCTGTTCGTAAACAAAATAAATTTTCACCGGCAATCTCAAA
>CAZCKD010000315.1:0-3125 GCA_964498925.1 uncultured Granulosicoccaceae bacterium | reverse complement strand
TGTTAGCCGTGATGTGCGGCAATAGCGCAGGTTCGTTAGACGGCCTTATAGCCTGTGAATCTGGATCGATCAATTCGTCAACATCGAATTGTTCGAGAATCTGATCGTATTTGACTTCAACATCTTGCTTAGCCAAATCCCAATCGATAAGCGCTTTTAACGGACCGGGAAGTTCTTTGTAAGCTGCAATGACAGCGACAAGTTGCCCTACGTCGAGTCGTCCCGTAATCGCTAAATAACCACCCACCAGATAAAACAGAAAAGGTGTCATCTGCGAGAGCAGATTATTCAGAAATTTTATTTTGTATTTTTGCGAAAATATCTCAAAACGAATTCTGAATAGTTTGGCTAATCGAGAGGCTATATCAGCGCGCTCGTAGTTAGACGTGTCGTAGGCATGAACCGCTTCAATACCGTCGACCACCTCTGTCACACGACCGGCTAATTGACGAGCAGCAATCTGCCGTTCACGACCGAGAATCAGCAAGCGTTTTCTTAAACGTGGAATAAAGATCATTTGCATGCTGGCCATTAACAACGCCAACATGCCTAACCAGAAATTCTGAACGAAGATAAATCCAAGCGCGGTGATTGACTGCCCACCCAGCAACAAAGGCTGAACGTAAGCCTCGGCGGTAAACCCGCCAAAAGGCTCAACCTCGTCCTTAACCATGCTGGAAATTTCGCCGCCTTTAATACGGCGAAATTCTCCTGGTAAAAAGCGCAAAATTCTATCGATAAGCTCGTATCGAATTCTGCGCAGTAAACGCTCACCTAATATGCCTTTATAGGTATTTATATAGTATTTGAATAGTCCATTAATGATGACCAGAAACAGAAACATGAAACTCAAGCCGATCAGGGTTTCAATCCGGTCGAGCTGTATGTCAGTCTGAAAAATTTCTGGAAAAAACGCCTGAGTTGCATTCGCTTCTTCAAAGCCTTGACCTTGAATAGGACCGTTGATGAGTTTTTTGGGCAGCTCAAACGCAAAATAGAACGGAATCATGGAAATCAGCACAATCGACATCACCCATAGCTGCTGCCGGGATGTGTGCTTCCAGATATAGCGGTTGAATGTTGGTTCCATAGACTAATGGATTATATTTGATGGTTACAAAGCTGACCAACAAATAGTTGATTTCTCAGATGAGTATCGGACGTTGAATAAGGTTTCATATCAGTCCTCCTCTATCCAGCTCAGCAACATCTGCGCACTTCTCACTGCCCCGTTTGTGTCGAGATTAACCTGAGATTGATTGAGTGGCTCACTGAGAGAACGTTCGACACAACTTGCCAAATTTGGCCCAGACAAATCATCAGAATGCAAAACATCAGAGACACCGAGTTGTCGCAAACTCATGGCCCTGTCATTCTGTTCAGTTTCGCCTGCCGCACTATAAGGTACGAGAACACTGCGGCAATTGGCCTTCAGGATGTCCCCCACCGTGTTGTACCCAGCCTGCGAAACAGACAGCTGCGCAGACTTTAGCAGGCTGGGAAAGTCAGTTCTGAATTGCTCAATGCGAATATTGGGCACCGATCGTTTTAAGTCTGCAATCTGATCTGACAACGGTGAGTTAGGCCCGGTAATCACGCACCAGGATAAGGAGTCCGATAAAAGCTTTGACGCCTCAACGGCCGCAAGGACCAGCTGGTCGCCAACAGCACCTCCCCCGGCGGAGACAATCACATCGTATTTCTCAGAGGATTTTTCTACCGAATCGGCACAGACCAGTCCCGAATAATGAATTTTTTCTTCAAAGTGCGCAGCTTTAGGGAAGCTCTGCGGAAGCGTTGCAAACTCCGGATCGCCGTGAACCAGAACTTTGTCAAAATATCGATCGATAAGATCGATAACATACTCATCTCTACCGGGCTTAGTTCGCCGCTGAAGAAAATCCCGGATGGACGTGACCAAGACCGGCTTGGTCTCAGAGCGCTTAATGTCGTCTAACAATGGCAGCAATTCAAATCGCAATTGTCTGCGCCCGAATGGAAACGCTTCAAGCACGACTAAATCAGGCTCTATGGAGCGATAGGTATCTAATAACTGCTGACACCGGGATGTGCGAAATTCGTCGTCGATAAGCTGGTTGTCGGCATCAACGATGGCGGAGAAGTCTCCATCTCGAACTGCAATAGCAGGTAACTGCACGTGTTTTATGCCTTCAGGCGGTAGACCGGGCACGGGCAAACCACCCGTGACAATCGTGACGTCACAACCCGCCTTCGCTAGCGCTTGGCAAATGCGCACAGAACGAACTAAATGCCCAATGCCCAGCAAATGCTGTACATAAAACAGAATGCGACTTTTCTGACTCACGGAACTCATTTAGACACCCCTTGCATATGAGTCGTAAAGAGCTGCAGCAGTTGTCGAATACTGGAACGATAATCGAGAGTGGTTCGAACCTCTTCTTCTGCCGCTTGACCCAGCCTTAAGCGCTGTGATGGATCTTTGATGAGTTCGGCCAACACTTCAGCTAAGGGCTCGGGACTTTCTGAATTGACTAAACGACCATTTATACCGTCTTTAAATAATTCCTCAATACCTGACACTTTGGTGGAAACGCAGGCGAGAGATTGGCTAGCTGCTTCAACGAGAACATTGGGCAAACCGTCTCTGTCCCCGTCAGCTGTCACTCGACAGGCCAATGCAAAGATATCTGAACGTTTATAGTGAGCGAGGACTTCCGTCTGGTCGATCGCTCCCTCCCATGTCACTTTATCGGCGATGCCTAATGTATCCGCAAGTGACTTCATCGAGGCCAGCTGTTCGCCTGAACCAACATGGATAAATTTCCAATGAAGATCCGTTGGTAATAAGGCAAGCGCTTTTAGAAGAACATCGTAACCTTTCTTTTTGACGGCTCTCCCGACACTGACTATGACAACCGGATCATCAGCGGAACTGCCGTTCCGTGTAGAGAGTGTTCGGTCAGACACAGGGAATCTATCCAGATTGAGTCCATGGTAACTAAGATGAACGCTGGCAGAATCTGCAGCCAACGACTGCAAATGTTCATGCCCCACGGCCGTACAGGTTGCAGTCCAGGAAGCACTATCGAGCTTCCTCGCAACGTAGGCATCTTCGGATGTCCAGATGTCCTTGGCATGGGCTG
>CAZCKD010000314.1:0-3139 GCA_964498925.1 uncultured Granulosicoccaceae bacterium | reverse complement strand
CGTTTCAGCACCCTCTGAAAATGTGGATACCGGTGATGTAAAACAAGATATTCGGGAAATGATCAAGATACTCAATCTTGCTGCACCCGATGCTGGCCGATTGGGTATCAGCAGTGAGACGTTACTTGCGTTACGTAGCGGAAGCGCTGATAGCGCATCCAATGAGCAAGAGTTAAGCGCTGTTGCCGATAAGTTGAGACACATGCTTCGTTAGATCACTATGTCAGGCCTAATAGATTCACGAAATGTTCATTCCATCCAGCGTGATCTGGCTGGTGTGGGCATATTCATAGCACTCATCTGGATTGTGTTCGCACTGGACACCTTCCTACCTCTAGAGCAGTATGGTCTCGTGCCCAGGACGCTCCACGGCCTGACAGGCATCATTACCATGCCATTCCTGCATGGCGATTTCAAACACCTTCTGGGCAACACGATTCCTTTGGGAGTGACGACTCTGTTGTTAGCTGGCTCGCGCGCCAACAGCGGAGGCATTGTCATCATCATCACGATACTCAGTGGTATCGGACTCTGGCTATTTGGCCGCACCGCCCTGCACATCGGTGCCAGTGGTGTTGTCTTTGGACTCATCGCCTTCCACGTCTGCGCCGGCTTATTCGAAAAACGATTGCAGTCCGTTATTTTGAGCGTTGTCGTCGGGCTCCTGTATGCATCGACGATCATTCAAGGCATCGTGCCTTTTCAACGCGGCGTATCCTGGGAAGGACACCTGATTGGTTCAATCGTCGGTGCCTTTGTCGCCTTAGTCGTATCTCGCAATCTAAAACAACCGGCTCGTCGTTAGAGCTCCATTGAGTGACTTATGAGCCGAGCTGAATCAGCGCAGATATTCAAAGGCAACTTTACCCAGCAGGAAGCTATCCCGAGTGACGCTATTGCCGCAGCTGTTGAGGTGATGCAGAGCGGTCGCTTGCATCGGTACAACGTATCTTCAGATGGCGAGCTATCAGAAACGGCGCTGTTAGAAGTTGAATATGCTCGATACCAGGATCAGAAATACTGCCTGGCTTGTGCTTCCGGCGGCTACGCTATACAACTTGCTCTGCGAGCATGGGGTCTTGAAGCTGGCCAGGCCGTTCTAACAAATGGCTTTACGCTCTCTCCAGTGCCGGGAGCCATTTCAGCGGTCGGAGGACGGCCGGTTCTTGTTGAAACCACCGACGATCTTGTCATTGATTTAGAACATCTAGAACGTCAGATTAAGGCATCTTCAGCCAAACTCCTACTGCTGTCTCATATGCGCGGTCACCTTGCAGACATGGATGCGCTTTGCGCTTTATTAAAGTCGCACGGCGTTGCGCTAATAGAAGATTGTGCACATACGATGGGGGCAAGCTTTGACGGTATAAAAAGTGGCAATCATGGCGTCATTGCCTGCTTCAGTACACAAACGTATAAGCACATCAATTCCGGCGAAGGTGGTCTGTTAACCACAAATGATGATGAGATCATGGCCAGAGCTGTGGTGCTATCGGGTTCATACATGTTGTTTGAACGTCACGCCGCTGCCCCACCCATGTCTGCATTCGAAGCGATCAAACTGGAAACACCTAATTGCAGTGGGCGCATGGATAATCTACGAGCGGCCATTCTTAGGCCACAAGTCGATGCTATAGATAGTAATGGTAAACGTTGGAATGCACGTTATGATGCATTCGCGGGAGCCTTGCAGAGCGATGCAAGCCAGGTCGAATTTCCAACAAGGCACGCCAAAGCCTACGAGATACCGAGCTCAATTCAATTTACGGTGAGTGCATTCAGCGATACGCAAAATGAACAGTTTCTTGCACAATGCGCGAATCGCGGGGTTGATTTGAAATGGTTCGGCGCAGCCGACCCTAAAGCCTATACCAGCCGCTACGACAGTTGGAAATATCTGGAAGAAGCATCGCTTCCACGCACGGATAATCTACTGAGTAGACTGTACGATTGCCGACTCCCACTGACCTTCAGCGTCGAGGATTGCGACCAGATAGGCAGCATCATTGCTGACGTTATTAATACAACTCTGGATCGCTAAAGACTGCGAGCACCTTGCCAGAGTTTCACTGTTAATGGATCTCCAACGAGAGACTCTGTTGGCCCGGGTTGCATTCCATTATTTCGCATAGCCTGCTCAATCTCACGATCGCTAAATCCCAATCGTTGATGCTTGTGTTCAGTGCGTAGATGTTCCTCACTGTGTGATGCAAAATCGATAATGATCAATCGTCCACCAGGCTTAAGCGTTCTTACTGCCTCGGCAATAACAGCACCCGGTTCAAGACTGTAGTGAAGAACAAGGTGCAAAGTAGCAACGTCCATGGATGCATCATCGATTGGCATGTTGTACATATCACCCTTGCGAATTTGCACGTGCATGAATCGTTCGCTTTCTAATTGAGTTCTGGCAATTGCCAGCATCTCTGAACTCAAATCGATTCCTATACCACGATCAATTTGTTCAGCAAACAATTCAAGCATGCGACCCGTTCCCGTGCCGATATCCAGATACGAGTCGATGCGTTCTGGCCCAACCATCGCCTTCAAAGTAGATTCAACATCTGCTTCAGGGACATGTAAGGCACGAATTTTTTTCCAATCTGCAGCATTTTCCTGGAAATAGTTTTCAGCCAGTTCGGCGCGTTTCTGTCTGATCATATCCAAACGGGATAGATCTCGACTTAGTTCCGAATCGTTGTCTGGCAGGAGATCTACTAGCGTGCGAGCAAGATGTGCTGATTCGTCACCGTCTGCAATGCGGTAGTACATGAGTGAACCTTCACGCATCCGCGTCAGCAACCCCGCTTCGACAAGCAGTTTTAAATGTCGGGATACGCGCGGCTGACTTTGAGCCAATATCTGAGTGAGCTCGGATACGCTCAATTCACCATGAGCGCACAGCGCTAGTAAGCGAAGCCGGGTTGGCTCACCTGCAGCACGTAATCCTGCCAACAATGATTCCATCAGATATAAAGATATATTGATACGAAGTTCAAGTATGCACTAATCAGCCCATATTGGCTTGAATTGAACGGCGATCAGAGCGCGAATGCAAAATCTGCAGGTGGCAGGTGGCAGGTGGCAGGTGGCAGGTGGCAGACGGCAGACGGCAGGTGGCAGGTGGCAGACGGCAGAC
>CAZCKD010000313.1:0-3164 GCA_964498925.1 uncultured Granulosicoccaceae bacterium | reverse complement strand
TCGCTGATCGCTCGCCTGCTAAGAAGCAGCAATCTTCAAAAGCGGATCGAGCATTGAGTATCATCACTGCGGGATCCACATCGAATCCTTCTCAAAGTGCTGGAAAGCCATCGACTATTAAAACCTCGCGTGTTGCTTCAGTACTGCAAAGCTCGGATTCAGTGGGTGAGATTCGTGATACCGATCAAGCGTTGAATCTGTCACTGGTAGAGCCACAGTTTACCCCGAGGGATTCTTCCATACCCGATAGATCAGATCGCAATGCTGTACCTCGCAGCACCAACACTAATATATTGAAGCCCTATAGTGCTACCCGTAAAGTCGTCACCCTCAGTCAGCCTAGATTCAATGACAGGTTGCAGGCGAGTGCCAGTGTGGGTGCACGTGCAGTTGATACCCGGGTTGCTAACTCTCAGGTTGCCGATGTTATAGCTTCAACGACAGCATCTCCGGTCGTGACTGAGGAAGTTCATGTTGCTCGATTGAACAAGGCGGCAAAAACAAACCCTGGCGTAACCAGTAAGTCTGATATTTCGTTGTCTTTGGATCCGTCCGCAGAATTTGCGCATGCCGATAAGATTGCGACACCAGAAATTATGGAACCGCCAACACTGAGTGCGGCTCTTCCGACAGAATCAGTAGATACCATTGATCCAGAGACGGTTGTTGGTGAGGAATTATCCTCGCGTGCTACTCATGTTCGTGAGACCCCTGTGACGGTTTCGGCGTTAAAACTACCCAATAATGTTGTTCCGCGGCAAGAGAAGTTTTCCTATATCGAGGCCATTCCTGCAGCCTATGATGTTGGCGGAGGCGGTGTTGTATTAAGTGGTAGTGCTGAGAGTCATTCTAGATTTCATTATGTTGGTCGCATTGGTGTGGCTAATACTTACCAGGAACTTCGTGTAGGCGGCGGATACTATTTAACGCCAGCTTCAGCGGATCGTTTTACGTTCATGCTGGAAGCAGGTGTTGAGCATGGTGTGTTTAATTTGAATGATCAGCAGGATCCCACCATCGCGGTCGATTTTAGCGACACAGGATTGTTCGTTGGTGCCGCGTCGAGGCTAGTCCTAAGCCGGCACTTTGAATTGAAAGGTGGTGTTGGATACAGCACTTTCTTTGAGGGCGACCCAACGGTATTCGGTGCCGCCTATCTGCAGTTAAGCCGGCAATTCGACCTTGTCTCCAGCTTTGAGCTAGGGGACAACGATCTATTCGGATTGGGCGTTCGATTTTACTACTAGGGAGAAAGTCGACAATGGATATGAAAGCAGCAATGAATATTCGATCTGCCATGCTGGCAATTGCATCGCTTACGCTCGTTGGATGTGGCGAGAGTGATCTTGTTGAACTTCAAGAGCGCCAGTTGTCAGTAGCGCGGTTTGAGGCGGCTCAGCCTGTTCCAGGTGGTGGGGATCCGCAGACCAATCAGGGTGTTGATCTCACAGAATTCAATCTCGTGTTCTCTGATGAATTCACCGGCGATACACTGGATGCCAGCAAGTGGAATACGGCACTGACGTGGGGGCCTGATTTGGTTGTGTATAACCAGACGCAATATTATGTGGATACTCAGAATTCGCCGGATTTCGGCTATAACCCGTTCAGCCTGGATGGTGATGTATTAACAATTACGGCCACTGAGACTCCTGACGCATTGAGAAGTGCCGCTAATGAGCAACCTTGGTTATCGGGTGCACTCACCACCGCAGATAAACTTGATTTTACTTACGGCTACATCGAAGCTTCGATGTCATTGCCGTCAGGTCGAGGTTTATGGCCGGCGTTTTGGATGCTGAGTTCTGAGTTTGAAGGCATACGGCCTGAGCTGTTCATCATGGAGTATGACGGTTCCCGACCGGAGAGCATCTTCCACAATTACAATTATACGGATGTGGATGGAAGCTTAAGATCCCCTGGCCAATGGGAAGTTTCTTCATCAGATTTTTCCGATGGCTTTCAGAAAGTGGGGGTTTTATGGGCGCCGGAAGAGTTGTTGTTTTACATCAATGATGAGCCGCGATATCGAATAGTCGGTGATAGCGTTAGCCAACAAGACATGTACTTGATATTGAACCTGGCCGTTGGTGGCATTTGGCCGGGTGCGCCAGATGGAACAACACCGGTACCATCATCAGTCGATATTGATTATGTGCGTGTTTATCAGCGCAATAACTAATAGGGTACGCGCCTTAAGTTCGTTTCCAGGTAACTACTGAAATAGAGTGCGGATCAGCTAGCTACACTTAGGCGCGTTCAATAACGACGAATGCAGCGACTGTGTCGCCTTCGTCGGTCAGGGTGACCCAAAATTGGTTCATACCGTAGCGTTCGCAACGACGGCTGGCTTCTCCTGATACTTTAAGGATTGGCTTGCCAAGCGAGTCGTGTTCCAAATAGAAATCCTTTAGCAGAACACCAGCGCGTTCACCGGTACCGAGTGCTTTGACTGCCGCTTCTTTAACGGCAAAGCGTTTGGTTAGAAATCGTATTTGAGAATGATTGTTCTCATAGGCATCCCATTCAGCCTCGTTGAGAATACGCCGCGCAAATCGATCACCAAAACGGGCATGGGTTTTTTCAATACGGCTAATCGTTGCCAGATCAATCCCTATACCTGCAATCATGATAAATCCCTTCTGTTTCTCTTGCGGCTCATTTGCGTAAGGATAATCACTATCGATGTCTAGCCTCAACCATCAGTCTTTTCATTTTACTGATAGCGGTTGGCAGCCCCCAATACAATGCGCGCGTAATCAAGCTGTGTCCTACTCGGAGTTCGTTGATGGCCTCGATTTCTGCCACGGCCTGTACATTGTCATAATGCAAGCCATGCCCTGCGTTGACCATCAGCCCGAGGCTGAAGGCATAGTCGCTCGATGACATGAGCCTGGATATTTCGGCACTCCGGTCAATCGGGGTTATGCTATCCGAATATTCACCCGTGTGGAGCTGAACACTAGGGGCTCCTGTATGAGCCGCTGCTTCCACCTGATTTTCTTCAGGGTCGATAAAAATGGACGTGTGGATGCCTGCGTTTTGTAACTCACCGACATATTCTGTCATTTGCTCCCGATGGGCACTCACATCTAACCCACCTCCGGCATCGAGCTCCTGTCTATTCTCGGGGACAAAGCAAACGGTGTGGGGCTTTATGCGTA
>CAZCKD010000312.1:0-3176 GCA_964498925.1 uncultured Granulosicoccaceae bacterium | reverse complement strand
CGTCTGAGAGTACGTCTGGCGTGTTTGTGACAACAATGCCCCTGTCTTTAAGCGCGTTCAGATCACAATGATCAACGCCGACCGAGTGGTTGGCGATGATTTTTAATCGACCGTCTAATTTGGACACAACGTCGGCTGAGAAGATTTCAGAATGGCAAGGTATTACAGCATCAATATATTGACTGTTTTTAATGATTAACTGGGCCGAAGCACCGTTGTCCGCCTCATCGTAGATGACTTCGTAATCTCGCAAAGCGCGTTGTAGAGTGTTTTCAGACAGCTTTCGCGTAATCCAGACGACGGGTTTCTTTGACATGAGGCTCTAGTGGGGTGACCGTTGTGTAGAGCTTAGTTTGCCACGAGGTTGGCAATTTTGACGTTGAGTGCGTGTAAAAACCCAAAGAATTTAGGGGTTTCATGGGGTTGCCATGCTCAGATACGGCGGGTATATTCGAGTTGAAGTAACGACAGAGAGAGACGATGAATCCATATCAAATCATGGGGATCATCGCGTTTTGTACGTTTGTTTTTGCGGGGGTAGTAACGCTGTTGACGATGCAAGGTGTTCACATCTTGGTCGTATTTTTAGGAGTTTATCTCCTGGCCGTTATTCTGATGATAGGGATGCAGAGACGGGCAAGAGAAAGCTATGAATTCATGGAAGATCTCCGATTGCCTAATAGACAAGGCAATTCCGCAATACATCGTGCTGGTGCGAGAGATGTCCGAGAGTTAGAGCCGTATTCAACCTGATGCAGGTTGCCGCCTACCGATAGGTGGATATTTCACGGCAGGTTCCGATTCCGGGTTGGCGAATTATTCGCCAACCCGCATATTCCTGGAAATTATCCCTTAGAAACCGCTTGTAAATTTCGCGTTGCCAGCACTTGCCATACGGCCATCTGATCCCGCGTTTGGCAATTTGGCGTCGTTGATTGCGTGCTTTTGACTCAGTGCTGCCAGCTCTGCATCCGATAATTCTCGTCCTTTCTCTAATTTGCTGACAAGGGTTGCAATCGTCGATTGCCTATTGGCAAGCGTGGCTTGAGTGAGTTTGAGTTCAGATTCAAGCTTGCCTCTCAGTTCAATACTCTGACGAGCAAAAGCGACTGACTTGTTTGCAGTGCTGAGTGCTTTGGCTCTCGCTGCCACGTGGTTGCGAATATCGTGTCTTGCTTTGACGAGGTCTCGGCGTAAGTTCGCAATCGTCATTTCCATGTTTTCGTAGCTCATGGGCTCGTTGGATGCCATAGCCTGAGAATCTTCTGCATATTGCGCTGTCGCTGAAGTCATTGGCATAACACGTTGAGTCGATGCATTGTTGTGTTGTGCGGTAATGCCTTCGTTTGATGCGAGTGCTTTTCGCATTATTCTGACGTGTCGTTCAGTTTCGACGCGTAAATTGCGTTCAGCGGTGAGTTCTTCTTTCAAGCGCTCAACCGTTGCAGAAAGGGCGGTGTGCGGAGAATTGGAAGATCCGGTGGGGGCCAAAATCGAATCCAATTGATCGACCTTGGTGTTCCAATTGATAAACCGATCCACGCGTTTGGCATTCGAGAGCTGAATGGCGTCAAGTTCTGCGTAAACGTTGCTCTTGTAGATGAAGTAGGAGATGAATCCGATAAGCAGCAATGCGCTCAGAATGACTGCGCTTGGAGCGGCGATGGTCCGACCCTCTTCCAGGGTCAAGCCGTAGGCAATGTGGAGGCCGATGGATAAAACCATGAAGACACTCATTCCAGTCCATAGTCCCAAAAACCATGGCGGGCGCTCTTCAAGTTCAGAAGGCTTCCCGAAGGGATTGTAGCGACCCGCGAGTCCGACAAAAAGTGTGTAACCCAGTAAAGCAGGTAGAGCGTATTTGAAAATGAAAAGCGTCATCAGCTATGTCCTCGGACGGGTAATAATGAGAACTGCTTAGCAAAATGAATGCCTTCTAAGGTGGCGCTATACTAATGACTTATGTGGCTGAAATTCATTAACCTATTGTTTATAAAGAATAAAAAGCTTAGATAAACCCCTACATTACATTTTTTATAAAATAATTTTTGTTGAATCTGCGAAGCATCCAGCGCGTAACGGATAGAATAAGGTGATTCCTGTTGTTAGAGGTTTGTATGTTCTCTCGTTGGGGCGCTATTTATGGGGCCTGCCTATCACTGTCACTAGTAGGAGTGTCTACTGCGGGCGATATTCCGCCTGGACAGCAGAGAGCGTCTTCCCAGGATTGGGCGGGCCATATCATCCAGCTAACGACCCGAAACGGCTCTACCCTGAGTGAATACCGAGCCCAGACGAATTCGGTCAATGCACCCGATACGTTTATGGTTGTCTCCATGTTGCCGCGTTTTTCATGCGAACCAACGGTTAGCATCGTGGTGGCGAACACCGTTTTCGGTAACGATCCCGAGGCTGTAGCTTTGACGATGGTTATTGATGAAGTAGCGTCAGACTATCCACCGCTGGTGGATAAGTCAGAGTCTTATTCTCAGCTTACGATGAATGGCAATCAAGAAAGCCATCAGCAACTTAGGGCTGTCATTGATGATGCCTCATGGGCGCAATTCGAGTGGAGAATTAATTCCCCGGCTCTGAGTAATGCCGATGCTGGCTCAAAGGTGGCAGCGTCAGACGGCACGTTCGACTTTTCATTGCTGGGATCGCGCAAAACGATCAAGGAGATGGAAGAGTTGTGCCTCAACCATACCCCTATTCCCTACAGTAACTAGTCGACGTCTTTAGTCGTCTTCCAGCGGTTCAAACTCAACTACTCTGTCACGCCACTGTTGCGTATCTTGCGCTATAGATGAATCTAGGCAGTGGATGGCGGCTGCAATTGCGTCGTATTGAACGTGGGTGCGTTCGTAGTAGGTTCGAATAACCTTGTCGCTAAGCACATGTTCAGCATCGGACACCGATTGAAAGTCACTGGTGTCCTCCATCGTAAGTTGCACAGCGGCCTCAATTTCAGATAGGGATGCCTTGCGCGGAAGTCCCAGGCGACGTAGGTAATTCCTCATGCTGATGTCTCCTTGAGTACGTCGAGGGCATTTTCAAATTTCCGCTGTTGACTCTCGGACAACTGCTGTTCACGAACGGTGAGTAAATCAAAATGCTCAGGGTGGCAACGCTTTATCGCCCTTTGATATCGCTCCGATAAGTCATCCGGGTCGAGC
>CAZCKD010000311.1:0-3188 GCA_964498925.1 uncultured Granulosicoccaceae bacterium | reverse complement strand
AAAATCTGGACAGCCTGGATACCCCGCCATAGGGCGTTTAAAAGGGCTTGCCGAGCTGAGAGGAATTATTGCCGCACTTAGCTATAGAAATAGTCTGAATTGAATGAGAATTGCCGCACAACCGGTAAGCTCGAAATTTCATAATTTACTTGAGCTGTCTCTCATTACAACCACACAAATAAAAAATGTGCTGAAGAATTCACTCTGTTGGCATGGTCAAATTGTTAACCAACCCCAATACGTTTTGACCCTAAATCAAACCCAGTAACGCGACGCGTGACACAAAGATCGCTCATAGTTGTGCGCTAGCGCATGTATTCCCAGCTTTATGCAGGCTGTTTTGAGACATTAGCTGGGCAAGCCCCGAGCATGCACTATATTTCCCTGAACACTGAATCACTTATCCCTCAGTGGAGCTCAATGCGATGATGATCACCAAAAAATGCGCTTCTACAAATGGGCCTGCGCTCCAACGATAAAACACTTTATCTGCTCTAAGATACTTTATTTGTATACGCAGAAAAGTTGTATCCCTCCATATTCAGAGTTGAGCCCTTGCGGTGATCATCTAATTTCCCCCCCTCCTTTGACGTAAATTTTCTTGACCTAGTACGATGCGTATCAACGCTAAAAATATTCGAAGGCTCATCAGTATTAAAAATAAAGAATCATTCTTTATTTTAGCCATGATTCTTCTTCTTCAGTCCACAACCGTAACCGCTAAACTCAGTACCGGTCGTAGCGTCCCGGGTGGAGGATGGGCCGACGACTCAAAAATCACGATAATCAAACAAGAGCTAGTAAAAATTTCTCAGGTTGATGATATTTATCTGGGTTCTTACGGATCCATTTCGTCTGATAAAGTTGGCTCAGATGATGTCTGTGTTTTCTCCTCTACTGGATCCTATAGCGTTACGGTCAGCAGTAAAAACGGAGCCTTCGCTTTGCAATCGTCAGATACCACTACGGCTATTCCCTATAAGGTTGACTGGACAACAACCAGTACTGTACCGGTGACATACAACACGAAAACCAACGTGCACACTGCAGATAGACAGACAACTAACTGCTTGGGTAATAGTGGCAACTCGACAAACGCGACGTTTGACGTCACGATCAATTCGCAGTCTTTCAACGCGGCTGCACCTGGAAGCTATCAAGACACACTGACGTTGCTGGTCCGCCCTGAATAGCTAAATAAAAAAGATCGACGTAACGGGCGTTTGTTTTCATGAGTCCGCTGGAACTTTCAAGTACAGCTTTAAGCTTTTCATTAGGCAAGTAGATTCGCAATCCATCCACGAATTGCAATATCTAAAGGGTTGTTGAAGTTAACGGCATCGCCTCAACCGTTCTTATTCGGCTATCGTATTCACAGTGCGATGGCAGGTATTGCGCTGTGCGCATTACCACCAGATTGCTTGGTTACAGGTCCACGATTTCACCTGTATGTATGACTACATCGAATCGAAAGGATTCGAGCCAAGCTACCAGGGTCGAGTATTGGAAACGGCATTCAGCGAAAGCGGGCTATCGCCCCGCCTGGCGCACTTAAGCTAACCATTGCACAGTGTGTACCGAATGTACGAACAACTCATCCACCGCGGAATAGCTCAATGGGTAGAGCAACAGACATTGGATCTGTGGGTCGCTGGTTCGAATCCAGTTTCCTCGTTAACGGTTCTCAGAAAACCACACTGGTAAAGCCAAACGGCTGTGGTTCGAGTCCACCCCTTTTTGAGTGAGGGCATCACTCTTCCGGCGCTGTTGTCAGCAGAAGCAATGGGTTTATATTTTTGGCTCAATGTCGATGGCAGCAGATCGATTTCCAACCAACGTATCAATCGTGTTTTCCGATTTCTCAACGATGATCGAGCATGTTTTCCAATTAAAAGTTAGGGGGGCAACCCTAATTTGAAAACCGCGAACACTCAGCTCGACCCTACTTGTTTAATCCGTCGACTCGATGGACGTTGGTTCGTTATCGATCTGTGACAACAGTGCTTCTCTATTCAACTTTACGATTTCTCTAGGAAGTGTCCGATGAAAGGAATACATCGACTTGCAGAGGTCGAACGCGCAGTGCAGGCACGAAACACTAAATCTAGCTTGTCTAGTTATGCGTTTTCGAGTCCGGCAAAGCAAAAAAGCCACTCAAGCAATAAACGGTGGTCCGACCCGTCAACTGGCGGAATCTCTCTGGTAACAGAGCCAACCCAACACGGAGAACGCATTATGTTTTTCTATCAAAAGTTCATCGTGCGAAAGCACGAACGCGGTCTCCTGTTCAAGGATGGGGATTTTCAATCCTACCTTGCACCGGCGACCTATCGATACTTCGGTTTTCTTCACAGCTATTCTGTGGAGCGATTTGATTTATCTCAACCGGCCTTCACGCACCCTTTACTCGATTATCTAATTGAGGCAGAAAGTGAAGAAGTCGAAAAGCTGTTTGAAATGATCGTGACAACTGCAGATGAAGGCGTTGCGGGGCAAAGGGGTAGAGGCGGAAAAAGCGGCTCAGGCCAATGTCATCCGCAGGCGTGAAGAAACCAACGCAACACGTTCTTTGCTCAACACTGCGAAAGTTATGGAAAGCAACAGCGTGGCGCTAAGGCTGAAAGAACTCGAGACTCTCGAGAGGGTTACCGAAAACGTCGGCAACCTTTCTGTGTACGGGGGACTCGATAGTGTGATGAACGGGCTGGTTCAATTGAAGCAGTGAGTTCAATTTGTACGGGAGGGTGTCGCGAATACACCCTCCTTCTTTTTTCTATCCCAATCAACACAGCTGATTTATTCTCGTCACTCTTGCTCACACGGTGCAGGAAGGACCACTAGCAGAATCGCAGCAGGTGGTTTGTGTCAGTCGGGCACGTAGATTCAAAATTGATGTGGATCTAAGCAGGCCGGAATGCTCGGGTACATTAATCCCACCCCTATTTTCGAAAAAAATATCACAACCCAATTACATCATTAACTACTGGAACACGAAAAACTGCCGGTAGTCTGTCGCGCACTCTCAACTAATTAATGTGTGGTAGGAAAACGTTAACAATAATTTATTGAGATTGTGACAACAGGGGACTAGACTGGCACCACGTACGTGCGTGGCTGCAACAAACCGAGGCCGCGTTTTCCTTAATTTTCTGCCTGGAGGGGCGCATGAAAACTGCTTTAACCGCGGT
>CAZCKD010000310.1:0-3196 GCA_964498925.1 uncultured Granulosicoccaceae bacterium | reverse complement strand
TGGGTCTCAAAAATTTTAGAAGTACTCATAATTGATCCTATTGATTATTTAGCTCTTAAGAAATCGTACAAGTCGAATTAATATCGGGCATTGTCACGTAGAACTGTTGAGATAAAAGGTTTGATTGGCGGGCTATTTTCCTAGTCGAACACCGCCGCCACCTACGCTCCTGTTTTGAACATTACGAAGCGCCTTTACTTCGGAGCCTGGAATACCCAAAGCACCTTTGCCAGCATAAACATACCAGGCTGGCAGGCCAATTAGCGCTAGAAGCAGTAGTAATACTATTGGCCAATGTAGTTTGCTCATGACGTTAGCTTGCCTTGGACTTACGTAACCTGCCGGTAGTGATCTTACTGGATTTCGCCGTTATTGACGCTCTTTTTTCTCCCAACTTTGAGACAAAAATGAGCGCTAAAAAACCGAGTAGTAAAGCAAGAATAAAAGAGCCAAAAAATCCGGATCCGGACATCGGATTTCTAGTTAACGTAAAATTAATAGCTGACGATGTTCTACCGCTCACTTCACCGGCGACTGCGCTAAACGTGTAAACACCCGGTTCGTCAAACCTTAGGTTTCTCGAAAATCTGCTCCGATGTTCCGCCCAGGGGCCATCACTGTCACGTCCCGTTTCATGCCAGAATTCATGGTAATACCCGCCTGCGTACTCCCCGGTCGAATCAGTCACTTCTACGTCGACTTCAAAAAAGCTATTTGCAGGCAATTTGCTGACAAGACTTGCATCAAGCGCATAAACTTCACCTGGTACCTTAACCTCCAGAGAGGCAATCTGACTTTGATTTTCTTGCGCTACCGGGATAGTTTTATTCCAAACTCGCTGCGGTACAAAATCAAAGACCACATAGAAATACGAAACAATGACCAGTAATGCGCCGGCGAAGAAGGCGGCGGCCGTTTTATACCATCGCTTTAATTCCGATAAATTCTTCGACGCTCTAATTCCACGTAAAATATCAATATCCGAAACCTCAACGCTTCGAATGTATTCAATTTCTTTCTTGGTTTTGTCACTTTCTTTGTAATGCGCTACTTCAACGGTGTACGCGTATTTTTCACCGTGTTGATCAGATTTATTTGTGGCATACGGAGGCACGTCTAGATACTCGTATGTCTTTCTGAGTTCCTCATAATTCGGGTTGTAAGTAAATTCTCCCGCAGCGAAAGCTAAGGTATATTCTCCGTATTCGATGCGTTTGTTCCGAGTAGTGGGAATGCCGCTGGGAGTTTTCTCCGGAATGTGTTTTTCAGACCAATATCTGTCAGAGCCAAAATCTGACAACCATGCCATTTCGCGTTTTTTATTTAACATCCACCATACTGTATATCCCACGGGGTAGTGCGCCCACTCGTCGTCTTCATCGTCCCACTCCCATAGTGTTCCGGTGTACCGCTGAACTCCGATTGCCTGCCAACGAACGCCATGTCGAGTGAAAAAACTGCCGATTGTGAAATCAGAGTCTGTGTGAAGTTGGTAAGACCAATCTGATAATTTTTTAGGGGTCGCATCTTTAGCGTCACTTCCACAGTATTGGCAAATGACAATGACAGAATCACTGTGCTGTCGGGTGACTAAGCCACCGCAGTTAATACAACTGTATATGTTGGCATTCGCGCTAGATATCAGTTCTACTGCTGGTTTTGGTTTCTTGTCCGGGCTACCACTGTCTGTGTGCGCTTCCTCAGAATACTCCTGTTTTAGCGTATGCCGTATCTGCTCTAATTCATCATTGAGTTCTGGGTGCTGCTCTATTAATGCCGGCAGAGCCTGTCGTATCTCATTAGCGCGCCCGTTTTTAATATGCGAGTCGATGACACCGCAAAGCTTGTCGGGGTGAATGTCTGATAGCGTATCGAACAGCTGCATTATTAAAATGAAGAATCAATCAAAGTGAATATTTTTAGCATCAATTGCGTTACTAGTGGACGCGATCCTAACGTCCGACCATAACTCAATGCTGAGCTCTTTGCCATTCCCAACTGCATCTATGCAGTAAACTTGTGCATTCAATTCTAAGGGTACCGGTAATTGACCCTGGGCTCCGAGGATAGTCGCGTCATACTGTTCAGTTACCATCCATAGTTTCCCGTCGCATTCAATATGCTCCCCGGAATCTATTTCCTTAATATGGCTAGTTGGCAAATGGATCTCTATCTCTTCATGAAGTGAATATGCTCCATCGTCTTCTTCGATCCATTGACCCGTGCCGTCTTCAAAGACCATCCACCACTCGTCCCAATCGCCGTATCCATATCCGAACTTTAATCGGCCAGCAATCGTGAATTTCATGCCATTAATGGTGCCGGTTTTATTGATGCTTAAAAATGCAGGTGCTTTGATCTGGTGCTTTGAATTTTTAACATTCATCCATTGGTGGTTGTCAAAAACCACCCAATTTCCACAGTGAGTGCATTCAAGGCTGCGTGTGAAGGAACCGAGTGAATGAAGTTGACTCCCACATGAAGGACACTCGAACGAGTTACCTTTAGTCATTTTAATAGCTCACCTAAACCAGCTCGGGAAACATGTCGACCTCATTAAAGTACACCTTAGAGATCTGTGTAAAGGTTACCATGGTGCCAGCTAAATATTAGTCTATTAATGTACCACTTGGAGGGTGGCAGATTGAACTTGCGACGCTTAATAATAGATGCGCATGCGTGTAAATCGATTATCAAAGATTCAGATGCGCTACTAAATGCAATGCTTGAAGGGGCTCAGCTATCTGGAGCGGAAGTGAGAGATCAATTAGCGTCGCCATTTGTGCCTCATGGGGCTACGTTGGTTCTAGTGCTTGCAGAATCACATTTTGTTGTGTCCACTTGGCCCGAGCTAGACTTTGCCTCGCTTGATGCTGCTCTGTGTAACGACAAAATGGATATCAAAAAGCTGGTGCAGCCACTGATGACACTCCTCGATCCGGGTAGAGTTGAGGAGACACTCAGTTGTAGCAAGCTGGCTGATCAATAGATTGGCGGTCTCTTAAGTCCGGGCACACTTGCCCGATACGACCAATTTCCTAACAATGAAAGCGCTATGCAGCTTTTAAGGTAACGCTATTCTTTTCCACCAGTTGCAACAATATTTGTTGCAAACTTTTCGAACGTTCCGTGTTCCCTGTGGAGCCACTCAGTAGTGCTAGCTTGTCGAACTCTTCAGAATTTGAAGCGGTCTCAC
>CAZCKD010000309.1:0-3233 GCA_964498925.1 uncultured Granulosicoccaceae bacterium | reverse complement strand
TCTCTGATGAAAGTAGTGCATTTGGTGGGGCCGAGGTATTCGCTGCATCAGGTGAAATTTATGCCATTTACCTACCGCAAACGAACGGTATTGAACGAATTAATTTATCGAATATTCCAGGTCGCTATGAGATGAGATGGTTCAATCCGCGTACTGCGGAGTATTCGCTGAAATCTGAACGGCTGTATGGAGGCGCATCGATAGCGTTGGGGCAACCCCCGGCTGAACTTGGTGAAGACTGGGTCGTTTTACTGAAGCGCGAGAGAAGCCCTTCTGACGTAACGGCTAGTGATCAAGAGCACCTGCCTGAAGAAGGTCCACGATTCATTAATATTCCCAACCCTACGTTGAATGCCGGTGATAACTACTCGGTCACACTGACGGCTGTAGACAATGATGGTAACCATCCTAGTGTGACAGCAGATTCTTTACCTGCTGGCATGAGGTTGCAAAGTTATGGGGCGGGGCAGCTAGTGGTGACGTGGCAAGTACCTCTGGATTGGTCGGGAGATGTGACATTTAATCTTGTTGCTATTCGTGCTGTGGATTCTGCCGTTAGAAACAGCCAGACAATGACCATTCATGTAAACCCGCATATCAATCCACAAGCAGACGCTGAAGCTAACGCAGGTGCGAACACTCAAGCAGTCAACCAAGAAAATACCCAAACAATTCTTCCAACCGAACAAGACAGTGTGCAGACGGATAGCTTACCGACGACCCGGATATCGGGAGCCCCCGTCTTGCACGCTATTCCGAATTTTCTTATCCGAATAGGCCAAACGCTTGTTCATCGTGTGCAGGCAGAGTATACGGTTCAAGTACCACCAAGCTTAATGGTTTGGAACGCGCCTGCTGGTTCAGAGTTTCGTGACAACGGCGATGGAAGTCGAACGTTTCTTTGGGCGCCGAGCGCATCAGATATCGGCATACGTACACTTACCTTTGTCGCCGAAGACAGTCAGGATCCGGAATTGACGCACATTATCAATGTCGAGGTGCTTGTCACACTGTGATTGAAGCTGGTGTTATCAGCATCACACCAGTTTTTTGAATCGATGCCGCCAAAGAGCCTATGCATCGAATTAGAAAAGTCCTATCAAGTGCCGTTTGCACACTCATGCTGTTCTGTTCACCGTGGGTTGTCGCTGAGCTGTCCGTTAATGGGCAGTGGCAAGTCTTCAATTCATCCGATGGCTCGAATCTTAGTCGGCGTCATGAAGCTGCAGGCGTTGTCGTAGGAGATTTTATTTACCTGCTAGGTGGTCGAAGTAATAGGCCAGTTGAACGGTATTCTGTCGTTACTGAACAATGGGAGAACTTGGGAGCGGCCCCGATGGAGTTGCATCACATGCAACCGGTCGCCATTGACGACAAGATTTACGTTCTAGGTGCGTTTTCGTGTTGCTACCCTAACGAAGAGTTGGTCAGCCAGATCTATGTGTTTGATACAGAATCTGCCACCTGGGACGTCGTCGGTTCAATTCCGGAAGACAGGCTCCGTGGATCTGCAGGCGCGGCTGTTTATGATGGAAAGATCTATTTATTAGGCGGCAATACGCTGGGTCATAATGGTGGTGCTGTCAGTTGGTTTGATGAGTTTGATCCTACCTCAGGTGAATGGCGCGTGATGCCAGATGCACCTAATGCCCGTGACCACTTCGCTGCCATTATCATTGATGATCAATTGATTGCAGCCGCTGGAAGACAAACCCGCTTACCTAGCCCAGCGGGCAATCCTGTGTTGCCGACAGATGTGTTCGATTTCGACACCAATCAATGGCGGCAGGGTGCAGACATACCCACAGTAAGAGCTGGAACAGTTGCTGTTGGTTACGACAATCATGTACTTGTTGCCGGTGGAGAAATCAATACCAGTTCTGATGCATTGAATGTTGTTGAAGCCTACGATCCGACTGAAGATAGCTGGCAGCGTCTTCCTGATATGACAACCGGGAGACACGGTGCTGGTGGTGGAATCATTGGCTCGCGTTTCTATTTGTTATCCGGTGCGATAACCATCGGCGGTGCGACCGAAAGTGAAACCAGTGAGTTTATTCAACTCCCTGCTGTGCGTGAAATTCCTGATCCTATTGAGGTTCCCGGCGAAGGAGAAACTCCTGGCACCCCTGGTACAGGCACCCCAATCGATGGTGAAGATCCCATCGAAACGCCGTCGCGTAGTGGCGGCGGGGCGTTGGGTGTGATGTTATTCGCCGGATTGCTTGGTTTTAAAGTGGGTCGTTTGGTATTGCGCAGACGTAAAACAGGCTTGCGCAACTGACCCTGCCAGTTTAGTGTTGGCCTTTCGGGTACTCAATACCGTGAGGCAAGGTCGACGTGCTAAAAAATATAAACCCTTTGTTGAACGCTGACGTTTTGTACGTCCTGGCGGCAATGGGACATGGTGATACGCTGGTTATCTGCGATGCAAATTTCCCTGCTCAAAGTGTCGCGAAGCAAACGTCCCATGGTCAGTTATTGCGTATGGACGGCTCAACGGTACCGGAGGCCACCGACGCGGTTTTATCCTTGATGCCATTGGATACGTTCATTGATGATCCGGTGCAATGCATGGAGGTGGTTGGTGATCCGGATGCCAAACCTGAAGTGCAAGCCGAGGTTCAATCGATTATTGATTGTCATGAGCCTGCCGGATTCACGCTTTCGCCGGTAGAGCGATTTGAATTCTACCGACGAGCCAAAACCAGCTTTGCTGTGTTGTCCACGAGCGAACGTCGGTTCTATGGATGTTTTATTCTCACTAAAGGTGTTGTTCCACCAGAGGCTTAAGCGGTGGCACAACTGTATTTTTATTATTCGGCGATGAATGCCGGTAAATCCACGTCGCTATTGCAGTCTGCTCATAATTACCGGGAGCAGGGTATGCAAGTGGCTTTGTTCACGGCAGCCATCGATGATCGTTTCGGTCGCGGTATTATTCGATCACGCATTGGTTTGCAAGAAAACGCGGATCTTTTCGACAGTGAGAGTCCTTTTTTTCAACCCATTAGTAAACGCCATAAAGAGACGCCGTTGGCTTGCGTGTTGGTCGATGAAGCGCAGTTTCTGACACGAGCCCAAGTGGATGAACTTGCACGCGTCGTCGATAACTTAAATGTCCCTGTGCTTTGCTACGGGATCCGAACTGATTTCCAAGGTGAGCTTTTTCCAGGTTCTGCACGTCTTTTGGCAATCGCCGATAAACTGTCGGAATTAAAAACCGTGTGTAC
>CAZCKD010000308.1:0-3247 GCA_964498925.1 uncultured Granulosicoccaceae bacterium | reverse complement strand
AAGGTTCCACTGATCATCTACGACCCGCGCTCTTCAGCAGACCCAAGCCGAGGTAGCACGTGTGATGCCTTGGTTGA
Organism: uncultured Granulosicoccaceae bacterium; assembly: GCA_964498925.1. Taxonomy (GTDB): domain Bacteria; phylum Pseudomonadota; class Gammaproteobacteria; order Granulosicoccales; family Granulosicoccaceae; genus Granulosicoccus. Next base: position 3,170 of record CAZCKD010000308.1, on the reverse strand, counting down.
ATCTATTGACCTTGCGGCAACCTTTGTTGAGTCAGCAGGTGGCGAAGTTCCTGATCACATCATAGAAGGCCGATCGCTTTTGCCATGGCTTCGAGGTGAAACACCTTCGTGGCGAAACTACGTGGTCAGTGAATTTGATTATTCGGTTACACCGCAAGGTGCCAAACTTGGTTTAGCACCGCGGGATTCCCGTTTGTTCATGGTCTTTGATGGGCGTTACAAGTTGATGCATGCAGAAGGTGGATTTCGCCCCATGCTATTCGATTTGGAAACTGATCCTGATGAGTTTATCGACCTAGCTAAAGGGAATACACATAGAGAGGAAATCGATCGTCTCTATGATTGTTTAGCCCATTGGGGAAGGCGCCTTTCTCAACGAGTTACCAAGTCAGAGCAGGATATTATCAACATGCGTGGACGGTCGATGACGAGAGGCATACTGCCGTTTTTGGTTGATGGTTCAGAGGTGCCTGATGAATTGGTTGATAGATATCGGGGTGAAGCGCCAGCGAACTACCTTAAATCCTAGAGCAATAATACAAATGACTCTACAACCTATGGAATCTACATGCGGGCGTTAATGACAGGTGCGGCCACTGGCATCGGCGCGCACACCGCAGAAAAGTTAAAGCAAGCCGGCTTTGAAGTGGTTGCCATGGACATTGCAGAACCAGCCGGGATTGATCAATGGATTCCCGTTGATATGTCTGATAACGCCTCCATCGATAATGCCGTTGCTACGTTAAGCGGAAAATTTGATTGTTTAATTAACAATGCGGGTTTGCCACCACGCGATGGTATGGCCGAAAAAGTACTCCAGGTGAACTACCTGGGGCTGGTTCGTTTAACGCAATCAGTTTTGCCGATGCTGAGTGAAAACGCCTCTATCGTCAGCACTGCATCAAAGGCTGGCGCTGCATGGAGAGAAAACATTGAACAAGTTAAGGCATTGATGTCACTTTCAAGTAATGATGATGTGTTGTCGTTTATTCAGTCTCAAGACATCGATGCGACCCGAGCATACAACTTGTCGAAAGAGGCGGTTATTGTCTGGAGTATGGCGCAAACACAAGATCTTATTGCCAAAGGATTGCGGAGTAATACCGTAAGTCCGGCCGCTGTGAGCACGGCCATTCTCGATGATTTCAAAAACGCTTTTGGTGATCGGGTTGATAAAACCATTGAACGTATTGGGCGAGCAGGCCAAGCCGATGAAGTGGCTGATGCCATCGTGTTTTTGGCATCCCCTTGTAGTCACTGGATAAAAGGGCACGACCTGATTATCGATGGTGGCATAACGGCCTTGGCGCAGTCAGATGCTCTTGGTTTGCACGCATAGATGACAACAACTGGTAATGCGAATGAATTCTGAAACGCTCGAACCCATTTGGCTTGAATCCTTCGTTGAAGTATTCACCCGGTGTGCCATTGCCAGTGACGAAAGCGTTGTCGTGCTGTCGGAATCCCAAAGTAGACCAGCGCTAGTGCAGCTAGCTGAGTTGGCACTTCATCAGTTAAAGCGACAATACTATCGCCTGACATTACCAACGGCCAGACACGAAAACGGACCGCTTATACGTTCTTCTGGATCGTCTATAGCCTTAACGGGCCAGAAAGCTGCAGTTGAGGCTCTATGCAACGCTGATGTCATCATCGATTTGACGATCGAAGGCCTGATGCATGCTCCGGAAACCGCTCGCATACTGCGCTCCGGTTCCCGCATCATGAATATATCGAACGAGCATCCAGAAATCCTCAGTAGGCTTGTATCCGATATGTCGATGAAAGATGTCGTACGTGATGCGGTTAAACAACTACGGCATACAAGCAATATGACGGTGCGGTCCGATGCAGGAACTGATTTATCCGTCGATATGACGGGGGCGAATACCGTCGGTGTATGGGGTTGGACCGATCGTCCCGGAACGTTGGCGCATTGGCCGGGAGGTTTAGTGGTGAGTTTTCCTGCGGCCAATACGGTTAATGGACAGTTGGTGCTCGACGCTGGTGATTTGAACTTAAGTTTTAAACGCTATTTGGAGTCACCCGTAACGTTAACGTTAAAAAACGACTATGTGGTCGATCTCTGTGGCACGGGGGCCGATGCTGCATTAATGAAACAGTATCTAGCATCATTTAATGATAAGGCGGCATATGCCACCAGTCATGTGGGATGGGGCTTAAATCCTGCGGCTCGCTATGAAGCCATGACGATTTATGATCGTGCTGACACTAACGGCACTGAACTTCGCGCAGTTGCCGGGAATTTTCTGTATTCCACGGGTGCCAATGAATTTGCCGGCCGTTTCACCAAAGGGCATTTCGATTTGCCTGTCATGAATTGTACGATTGAGTTAGATGGAAAGGTCGTTGTCGATAAAGGTGAACCGGTGTGATTCAGACAGACCTGACAAGAACAATTGCGGCGGGTATTGAATACACTGATTCTAGTACAGGTGTATTTGACAGGAGAAAAGAAACGCTGGTTTGCCTGCACGGAATCGGCGGAGATGATGCCAGCTTTTTAGATCAGTCCATTAATTTGCCTGATTACCGCGTGCTGTCATGGAATATGCCCGGCTATGCGCACTCGCATAGCTTGCAGGAAAACACGTTTCCAAACCTAGCTGAAGCCCTACACAGACTGTTAACCGAGCTGGGAACCGGTCCGGTTCATCTTGTCGGGCAGTCGATCGGAGGTATGGTTGCCCAAGAGTACGCATGCCATCACAGTGACAACGTAAAATCATTAACTCTGGTGGCAACGACATCCGCTTTTGGTGGACGGGACGACAGTTTTAAACAAGCTTTTTTAGCCGCACGATTAAAGCCCTTAGACGAAGGGAAATCTATGCAAGAGTTGGCTGAAGAAACAGTCCCTGCTATTACTGCCAAATCTGTGAGTCAACGTGCCGTGGATGCAGCCGTTCAGTCAATGGCGGCGGTGCCCGTAAAGACCTATACAGATATTCTTAAGTGTTTGGTCACCTTTGATCGTCGTGCAGAGTTTGCGCAGATCCAATGCCCGGTCTGTTTGGTCGCTGGTAACGAAGATACGAATGCGCCAGCCGTTACCATGAAAAAAATGGCCGATAAAATAGAAGGGTCTGAGTATCATGAAATTCAGGACGCTGGTCATCTGGTTAACTTGGAGAAGTACGAAGAATTCA
>CAZCKD010000307.1:0-3252 GCA_964498925.1 uncultured Granulosicoccaceae bacterium | reverse complement strand
CAGGTGTTGTAGGAGTTTCCGGCTCAGGCTCAGGATCGGTGTTTTCGACAGGTACAACCGGTGCTGCCGGTGGAAGCAAAACTGAATCAAGAACCTGCACCATGCCGTCCGCTTCATCTGCGCCTTCTTCGGTTACGTCGATGACAGAAATTCCTGCACCATTAACAGACAATCCGAATTCCGCATCGCTGATAGCAACATTGATTGCTTGAGCGGTATCGCCATCTACCAGCAGTGTATTCAGATCAATAGATTGGTTACCGGTATTCGTGATGGCTTCTGACAGCTGTGTTGCTGTGGTTGAACCTTGAATAACATGATATTGAAGCAAGCGAACCAGCTCTTCGCGGTTAGCCTCATCCAGTAATTGAGCTGTTGTTAATGTGCTGTCGTCGCCATCGTTGTCTAATGCAGTGAATGCATCATCCGTTGGTGCAAAGATAGTAAAAGAACTATCTGGATTGTCCAGATCATCAGCAAGGCCGGAAACCGTAATGGCTTCTTCCAAAATGGTATGGACAGGTGAATTTGCAACGCTATCAAATGCACTGGTTCCTACCCCCGGCGTAGCGATTGGTGCGGTGATAACGTCTTCACCGTCTGTCGGGTTGTCACTTGATGAACAGCCCACTGAAATGACAGCTGAAGCAATAAGGCTAAGTGCAAATTTTTTATTCATAAATATGTCTCTTTATTATTGTTGGGTGGCGCGGCCACCTTTTTGAGTTGAATTTTTCTTTTTTTAATCCTGCTTTTCTTTTTCAACTTGATGGGACGTGCGTTAAAAGCGGGTCCTTCAAAGCTGGAAATATAATAACTGACCGTCGAATTAATACTTTGAACTGGGTTACAACTTTATAGACGCGCACAAAAAAGCCGAAAGGCAGAACCTTTCGGCTTCTTGTTTTTCCTTGAACGCCCTGTTTAACCGTTACCGGCCGTGATTTTAAGCCGCAAAACCTACAGTCAGACAGAACGATCTAGATAAAAGGCCTTACAAGAAGGCCTTTCGTCGATACAGATTTACTGGAGCAATCCACCAATGGTGTAAGTCAGGCTTGTGCCATTACCGCCACCAACAAGCTCAACTGGGAACCCGTTCACAGTTAGGCTGCCGACATCTCCACCCACTGGGTATGTGATGCCATTGAAAGATGTGAATTCGCCCGCTTGCAGAAGATCTGTTGCAGTAAGAGCACCACCTGTTTGCAAGTGGTTGTTCACGATAAGTGCAGTACCACCAATAACTGCGTTGCTAGGAACGAAAATCGTCCAAGGATCAGGGTCATTGGCTAAGTCCAGCTTCTGTAAGCCAGGGCCTGTAGCGAAAGCATTCAAGAAAGTAGTGAAACCGCCATTACTTTCCAACGCACTTTGTACTGGACCACCATTTCCAACAACCGGAGTAGTACCACCGTCGCCAGCACCACCGTCACCAGCACCATCGCCAGCACCGTCATCCGCGCCATCGTCAGCACCGTCAGCTGCGCCATCACCTGTGCCTTCAGGAGCAGCAGGAGCAGTCAGAACACCGCTAATGGAGTGAACACGGCCAGCAGCGCCTTCTGCATCTGAAACAATATCAGCTTGCTCAACGCCAACACCATTGACGGAAAGACCTGTATTCGAATCGCTTGTTGAAGCTTCAACAGTTTGAGTCGTTGCGCCATCTACAAGGATCGTATCAACACTAACGGGATCTCCACCCGCATCGGTGATCAACTGACTGATCGCTGTGGAATCGATATCGCCAGACAGAACGTGGTACTGAAGTGTGCGTACCAGAGCAGCACGATTTGCTTCTTCGAGTAGCTCTGCAGTTGTCAGAGTTGTGTCATCTCCGTCATTGTCTAGAGCTTCGAATGCAGCATTCGTTGGAGCAAAGATGGTGAACGTGTTGTCAGGGTTATCCAGAGCATCGTCCAAACCTGCAGTTTGAATGGCTTGCAGCAGAGTCGTGTGTTGAGCTGACGCTGCGATAGAGTCAAAAGAGGTACCACCCACTCCAGGAGTTGCCTCTGGGTTCGTGGGTACTGGATCTGCATCCGGCTCGTCCGTGTTGTCGCTGTCAGAAGAACAGCCTGCAACGAGAATGCTCGCTGTCACTAGGCTTAGTGCAAAATACTTCTTGATCATAATTGATCCTCGTTAACATAAGAAAATATGAATCGTGACGCTCACGATTCAGTGCAGGTTCCCAAGAAACCATCGAATATCCACCTCCGTGGGAATTCGTTGATTCCAGCAAAAACTAAATGGTCACGTGACCGCGAATGTTAGTCTACATAGACGTGATTACAACTCATGATTCGGTAAATCGCAGTCTTAAAGGAAGCCAAAATCACAAAACTCGCCAGTAACTATCTGAACCAATTACAATTTTATAGACCGTAAAAAACCATTGCAATTGCGAAATGACCAACCGGGAATAAGACCGGAAAATAGCAAGTCGTTCAGTGAATAAAAGTAAAGCTGAATTAGTCAGATTTAGCCCTGCACCTGGCAGGCGAACACTCGGTAAGAATCAATGTGCAAATTGATCTACTGAAAGGAGTTTGGAAGTCGCTTGGCAAGCACCTGGGTTATCATGGGCGCTGCGCTGGAAGCGCTAGGGTGGATCGGGAAAAAAATTGGCCGTCCTTGGCCTGTCGTGGCTCCTTGCCTCAATACCACTTGGAGGAGGAATAACGAAAGTCACCACACTTTCGATAACTGCAGTTTACGCGTTTACCCCTCCTTTACATGTGAAGCAAAAACAACTATGTGTCGCCATAAATTCAGCAATCAGCCAAATTTGGGCCGATTCATAGCTGAAAGGCTTGTAATCGCCAATAACCGCACAAATCGCGCGTTGATCGTCATTGAAATGACGGAGCCCAGTTGGCTAAAGACATTTGCCGAATCGTTATCAATTCCCTATATCGATAAAAATGACAACATCGACCGTGCAGATAAAATTACCGCACTACTGGGTACAGAGAGCCGCGTACTAGCACACTTGGTTGCAGAACCCTTAGATGCAGGGTTGTTAGCTGCCCTTTCCGGCACGGTCTCCAACCGAGGAATTTTGATTCTCGGGATTCCGTACGCTCTCGGGAAGACTGCCGATACCGACGATTCTCCTGCTGATCCGGTCCATCTATTTACTCAGCGATTTAAAAGACTGCTAGCTGCACAGATTCTCCAACACCCGCTGGATGTTTTTCATTTTCGTATTGACGATTCAAACAGCGACGTCAGCTTCGACGATCT
>CAZCKD010000306.1:0-3286 GCA_964498925.1 uncultured Granulosicoccaceae bacterium | reverse complement strand
CAGCCCGTTTACCCGGATTAGGCAATGTGCCGATGCTTGGACGTTTGTTTTCCCACCGTAAAACAACAAAACGTCAGACAGAACTCTTAGTTGTTCTGCGCCCCACCGTTATTTTAAATAACGAAGGTATGTTTCAATGAGTGCCGTACCGCACGTTGTCCAATCACCTGAGGTGATATCACTACATAATCTGATTTCGTGTCCTGAAGCCGTGGCCTGTTTATCTGAAACGATAGCGCGACGACTAAACAGCGTCCCCTTGGCCATCTCTTCTGATGAAGGCACTGCAGGCCGAACACTCTTGGTGGGCATCGCGGATGTCAGCGATTCAGTACTAATGGAGCGTTTAACAAGACACTTGCCACATGGTGTGTCTGCTAGGTTTATTCGAGTTGATACGTACACGATTAACGTTGCGCTGGATAAGTGTTACGAGTCGGGTTTGGCAGGGCAAGCATTGTTAGATGCTTGTGCTTTTCAAGGCTTAAGCATAAAACCGTTCAGTAAGCAGGCACAGCATATGGTGCGCTTGGTTGAATCCATTATCTATGGCGCTTATTGCCAACGTGCCTCTGATATTCATGTATCTACTACCTCCCGGTATGTGCATATTCGACTACGAGTAGATGGCGTTTTGCAGACATGGGTGAAACTTCGGCTCGAATTTGCAGCGGCTATTGCCGGTCGAATCAAGGTGCTGGCATTGATGGATATCGCGGAGTCCAGGCAACCTCAAGATGGGCAATTTAATCTTTTACTGGATGGGTTGAGCGTGGATTTCAGAGTGTCGTCGTTTCCAACGGTCAGTGGTGAGAACTTTGTAATTCGTGTTTTACCGTCAATATCCACTCAGTACAGTCTTGATGAATTGGGTTATTCGAAAGACATCACTGGCAGACTTTCTCAATGTCTTAGTGAGCCGAATGGGCTTATCGTCTTCTGCGGTCCAACCGGTTCAGGGAAGAGCACAAGTATGCATGCACTCATTGCAGAGCTTGATTGTCAGGCATTGAATATCATGACTCTTGAAGATCCCGTCGAGAACGTTTTAGCAGGCATTCAGCAGACAACTATCGATGCATCCAGAGGTTTTGATTATTCCGATGGTTTACGTGCTTTGTTAAGACAGGATCCGGATGTTCTCATGATCGGTGAGGTCAGGGACGCCACGAGTGCGCAGATGATGTTACGCGCGGTGATGACAGGACACAAACTGTTAACGAGTGTTCATGCCACCGATGCCATCAGTGCTATAGAGCGGCTGTCAGAGCTTGGTGTGTGTAGGCAACTACTTGCCTCTAATCTTCTGTGTTTAGTGTCTCAGCGACTTGTGCGAAAAACGTGTTCTTTGTGTGCGGGCCAGTTGTCACAGTGCGAGCAATGTCATGGCACTGGGTATTATGGGCGTATTGCCGTCGCCGAATTAGTCGTTATCACATCGGGTGTGGCATCGTTAATTGCTGATGATCGTGATCGGGAAGCGCTAGCAAAAGAGGCCGAGCTGAATGGTTATGTTCCTATGCCATTAGAAGCAAAAAAACTGTGCGAGGCAGGCAAAACCACAGCTCAAGAAGTTAAGAGGGTCTTTGGATCCGGCTAGGCAGTGCTTAACCGGTCCTAAACTCAAGTGGCCTACAGCAATAAGCGATGTTGGCCGGTTTTCTATCTTTATCGAACACGGAGGTTCGATGAAATGAATATCATAACCACACTGAAGTACGGTTTTCTGCAAGTAAGAGATCATAGTGCATCCCTTAGCGATTCTTTTTATCAGTTAGAGCAATTGCTGAATGCCGGTGTACCGATAGATGTAAGTCTTGAGTATTTAACTCAGCCGGATGTATCGGCCATGCTGGATGGTGTTTGGGCGGATTTAGCGAAACAAGTCAATGATGGTCTGTCGCTTAGTCTGGCAATGAAGCGGTGGCCACGCGTTTTTGATGCTGACTTGATTGCGATTGTCAGTGCGGGAGAAGCTTCAGCAAGCTTATCAATGTCTTGTCGGGAATGTAGAGAGCTTCTTGAATGGCGTTTTAACTTAAAGAACCGCTTTAAAAACGCACTGATATATCCGGTTTTTGCACTCTCGATAGTCAGTCTGTCAGTGCTCTTTCTACTTGTGTATCTTGTGCCCTCACTAGAAGCGTTTTTGATTTCGGGCGGCTTAACGCCGGCTTGGCATACTCGACTCCTTTTACAGTTTTCCAACTGGTTAGTGGGTCATTATTCCATTATGTTTGCAGCGCTATTCCTGTTTATCGTTTTCAGCACACTGGGTTATCGATGCTCTAATTCAGTTCGGCGTGCTTTTGATACTCGTCTGTTAAAAATGCCGCTGATTGGTTGCATAATTTCCGGTCTATCAATTAGTCGATACAGTGATAATTGCGCTCGTTTGTATCGATGTGGCATTCCATTGGAATCCGCTATGCAGATGAGTGAGCAAGGCATAGGCAATAAGCAGTTACGAAAATATCTTTCAAAGGCTAGATCAGAAGTGCGTGCTGGCTTGAGTTTGTCTTCGGCTTTAAAGGCCAGTGATATCTGGCCAGATATGGCAGTGAGGATTTTAAGAGCTGGAGAATCCACTGGTGCATTACAAGAGGCTCTCATCCATGTCGGTCGGCAACAATGGCAAATGGCCGATTTAAAAATTGGAAAAGTAGAGAAGCTAATAGGGCCATTTGTGCTTGTCTGTGTAGCCCTTGTGCTCATGTGGATTGTGCTGTCACTACTAGGGCCTATCTATCATTCGGCGATTGATTCGGTAGTCAATCTATGAATAACCTCGAATTCAGGCGTTTATCTATCGCGAGTAGACGAATTATTGTTGTGGTTAGTGATGGTCGAGCTGAATGGAGCTACTTTGATAGTGGTCGTTTTATTAAGCAATATACACAGCAGTTTACTTTAACAGAAGGCCACTTAACTCTCGATGGGGAGTATCTCGCAGGAAGTGAAGGTTGGGATGCTGGGGATGAAAATACATTTATTGAAGTCATTATCAACTCACATCTTGACGATGTAGATCGTGTAAAGGTCCAAAAACCTGAATTAAAAAAACAATCTTGGTTGTCGTCGTATCGTTTGTTGCGTCACCTTCGATCGGAATATCCAGACTCCAGTGTTTGGAAGCTTCCTACTCAATATTATCCTGAAGTTGCTAGCTTGCTTCATAGTGTTTTGTCACCAACGATTCGAGCCTGGGTAAAGTACATACAACAAGAGGGTGTATTGATTTCTCATGTTGTCACTGTTCCTCAGCTACTCATTCGTAGTTGCCATG
>CAZCKD010000305.1:0-3288 GCA_964498925.1 uncultured Granulosicoccaceae bacterium | reverse complement strand
CGAACCGAATACAGTTGCTTGGATGGCGGTTCTTTCACCATGGTCAGTGCACCAACCGCAATGATTAATACCAGCGTGACGCTCGATCTGTGTGCAGTCGATGGTGGGGAAGTGGATGGAACATTTACGCTTAATGGACTCGATGCCGGTGGTTATACCGTGACCTATGAGAATCTGGGTATTGATATGGTGGACACGATGTTTTCTTTAGACGGCGTTGTGGAGGTGTCAGTAGGGCGTGCGTTTGGAAACACGACATTGAGTTATCAGGATTTTCGTTATTCCACATTCGCTGAGCAATTTGATGATGACGGCTTCTTTCCTATCAACGAAATATTCACCAATGCAACGCTGAACCAGCAAGTGACAGATACCGTCACCGATGAGCCGCGAAGATTATTTTCAACAAGCTTTACCGCTAATGGTTCGTGGACCAATGGTCGTGATATTTCAGTTACTACCACGCGACGCTTTGAAGAAACTGTTCCAGACAGCGCCGTTGGAAGCGCCAATTATATTAGTGGAGGGCTGTTGCTTGAATCCGTCAATGAAGAAGACAGTTTAGTTTTGAGTGCTGATACTGGCGACGCTAGCAGCTGGTCTGCGACCCTCACCGATAGCACCATCGAAGGTGTTGTTATTGAAACTGTCACTGGCACTTGGGACGAGGGCGTACGCTTGCCTTGTATCTCAGCATTTGTGGAAGATGCAGAAACCAGTGGATGCCCGTTTAGGTAAGTAAATATGTGAAGATCGCGCGTCCGGACTCCAGCTCAAAAAAAAGCCCCAATCAATTGATTAGGGCTTTTGCATTGGTGGAGCTGGGGGGAGTCGAACCCCCGTCCGAAAGTACTCTGCCGTTGGTACTACATGCTTAGTTCCGTCATTAGCTTTAGCCACTCAGCGCAGGACGGGCACCAAGAAGAGCAGCGAGCCCATTATTTTTTTAGCGATCCAGTGTAAGGGCGACCCTTCACGCGATCCTGTGTCTGTTGCCCCCGCCCAAACCCACAGGCAGATCCGGAACGGGGCAGTACGTACAACTAAACCCTAGGGTCTAATTATGCGGCCATTGCGTAGTTGTCATCGTTGGCAACTATAAGTTATCAGCTGGATTTACGAGGTAATCTGATCCTCGGCATGCACCTCAGGGTTCGCCACTCCCGTCGAAACCATGTCAGCCCCGTCGTGGTAGTTCACCTTGCTGGGGGAGTATGCGGCCCTCAGAGGAGAATTTCAATGGCGGATTCAGCGATTTATACGGTGATTGTGATCTGAACGAACTTGCACAGGCAGTGATAGCGTTCTATCGATAGGCTTTGTGTGCGAACATGGGGTGGTATGAATATTCTCCGCAATCTGGTATGAAGCAACGTTTGAGATACTTCACGTCACGAATCAGCATTCTGCTTCTAGGTTGCCTGCTGACTGGCTGTGATGTGCTTCTTGATATAGCGGTTGCCTGTGTTGATGACGATCGACCCGTGCTTAGCCCGCCGGTTTTACCGAATCCGATTCTCAATCAGGTTTATGATCAGAATGTTCATGTTGGTATTCAAAACGAACCGTTTGACGATGCTTTTGACTACAGCTTCGAATTGACTGGTGCTCTGCCAGCTGGTCTTCAATACGAGGTGCTCAACCGGGATCTGAGAATTCTTGGAACGCCAACAGAGCTCGGCGATTATAGTTTTTCAGTTCGCGTGGAAGTTGTCGATTCGGGTTTCCATGATCTGTCTGGCTTGTGCGCCACCATAGATACAATCGGATATAGCTGGACGGTTCAGCCGATGTAGCTCTACCTCGCTTCGTTGACTGTTGCTTCTCTTTTTATCTCTTACATGCCACCATTAACGGCGTCGCATACAGGTTTTTGGGATTGACCCATGTCAGATTTACTGCTCTTTCTCAGTATGTCGCTTTTTGTGGCTGCCATTTATTTTCATGCTTTGGCTCAATCCCAAGTGATAAAGACCATTAAAAGACAATGGTATGAGCGGTTATTTATTAGCCGGAGAGCTACCGCCGACAACCTTACGGAAGAGGGCATACGCTACCGACGGCAGTCGAATATATGCGCTATTTGCGGCGCATTGGCAATGGCAGCCTACGTGTATCTTCGTTATACCGGTTGAGGGGTATTGATGGCGTTGATGCTGATGTGGGTAGCCTACGCCCCAAGTGCTCTAAATTTAGTGCCTAATCCCTCACTTCCAGTCAGATTATGTCGTCAGGCTCACCGCATTAGTCCGTGACAGGGTAGGTAAGGTCGGACCACATCCAGTATCATGTGTCTGTCGGGTTCTTCGGAGCCGCGACAGCTGCCCTTTGCGTTAAAAATCTAGAGATTTCTCATGTTCTGTCTATCTGGCGCGAATGCCCTCTCCGCATTTCGGCAAGATCTTCTGTTTAAACGTCTAAATGCTGTCGATGAATCGCTCACGGCCATCCAGGCACGGTACGTCTACTGTGTTGATGAGGCGACCGCCGACGGGGCCAATTCGGACGAAAAAGCCCAGTATTTGACCCGACTCGCTAGCCTGCTCAAATCGGATGAGGCGTACACAGCGCCCAGTGCTGAGGGTTGGCATATCAGTGTGGTCCCGAGACTGGGAACGCGCTCAGCGTGGTCGTCCAAGGCCACCGATATTATTAATCGATGCGGGTTGTCGCATATCAAACGCGTCGAGCGCGGTGTGCAATACCTGCTGGAAGGTGTCAGCGAGCAATCGCTAAGCAGCGAACAAAAAGCGAGCATTCTTCAATTGCTTCACGATCGAATGACCGAGTCGATCGTGTCCTTGCCGGATGACCAGCAGCAATTGTTTGATGTTTCCGAAGCTGCGCCTTTGGTTACCGTCAGCCTATTAGAAGAGGGTAAATCGGCGCTGGAGTCCCACAACCGGGATATGGGCCTGGCATTGTCTGCTGATGAGCTGGACTATCTGGAAGAGAACTTCTCAAAACTTCAGCGCAACCCCAGTGATGCAGAGCTCATGATGTTTGCGCAGGCAAACTCGGAGCATTGCCGCCACAAGATCTTTAATGCTGATTGGACGCTGGATGGCGAAGAGCAGGCGCATTCTTTATTCGGCATGATTCGCAACACACACGCGAATGCACCAGAAGGTGTGCTCTCTGCCTATCATGACAACGCTGCCGTTATCGAAGGTAGTGTGGCTCATCGTTGGTTGCCTGGTGCGGATGGGCATTATCAGGCGACTGAAGAGCCGGTACATATTCAGATCAAAGTTGAGACCCATAACCATCCAACGGCTATCTCGCCAT
>CAZCKD010000304.1:0-3318 GCA_964498925.1 uncultured Granulosicoccaceae bacterium | reverse complement strand
CTATCGGGTTCATGGTGACGTTAGCCGTCAATCTTTTACTATAAGCCGAACGATCTTTGAAAAAAAGAGTTATGAAATTATAGAGGCCGTGAAGATGCGGAAAACGTCATTGACGACCAGACATTTCTCAGTTGAGGTTGCTATTGCTCGCGATTTACTTTTCCAAACCTATACCCTACGGAAAGAAGTACTCTGTTGCTACTTTCACCAGTGCTGCCGGCGAAACCTGAAGAGGCACTAAAGGCATCAAGTCCCACCGTCCAACCAGAAAGCTCTGGTCGCGTAAAGTAGTAATTTGCGCTGATTCCACGCCCCCAGGACAGACCAATGATAAACCCTTGAAATCCCACTGAAACCTTATCGTTTAAGAAATAGTCATATCCCGCGGATAGCCCTACAGCTCCTACGGCAGCTCTGACGTTATTATTACCCCATCGAGTAGAGCCTTGCCATCCAATTGTTCCGCCGAACTGGATTCCAATTCCAACAGAGGATTTAGCCTGCACGGGTGCAGCTGCGATAAACGTTAATAACGAGATCAGTACAACGTTTAATATTTGTCGCATATTGTTGATGATTTTACGGATTACGTTTTTGACATTTACTTTCTCGCGAGAGCAATTTGTCAAACAAAAGTTGCATTTTTAGAAAAAAGTGTTATTTGCCAAAATGAATTCTGAAAGTATTAAATCAGCCATATTGTTGATGTAGATGGCAATTCCATATTTCAGACTTGATGAAATATTTTAGCTTTGAGTCGAATAAAGAACAAACGGGAAACGTACTGATAGGCGCACAAATTCTGGACCTTGTGAGCGCATATATTTAAATCATTTAGAAAGAGTATGGAATTATATTCTTGCGTTCGCTACTACTATTATCGATAGTTTAGTTGGGTCGTTTGAAAGCAAGTGATTGGTACGGCTAACATTTACCATTGTGAGTTCAAATGATCAGCGCAACACCTGTGCAAGAACGTACTCTGGTGTTTTGTAGTCTAACGTTTTCCTTGGTCGTGTATTCAGCTTCTTGGCGATTGCGTTAAGCTGTGTCTGAGTGACGTCCTTGACGCTTTTACCTTTTGGTAAGTACTGCCTTAATAGTCCATTGGTATTCTCGTTTGATCCGCGCTGCCATGGACTATAGGGATCGCAGAAATAGACGTCGATGTCAGTTGCCATTGTGAAGTTCTTGTGTCCCGCCATTTCGCTTCCGCGATCCCATGTGAGGGTTCGTTGTAGAGTAGGGGGAAGAAGTGACATTCGTTTTACTAGTGCCTTAACTACGGTATTCGTCTCCTTGTTCTTCAACCTAGCGAGCATGACGTATCGTGAATGTCTTTCCACCAAGGTTGCTATGAACGTTGTCTGATCTCCTGCAATGAGATCACCTTCCCAGTGACCAGGTACTGCGCGGTCTTCTACATCTACAGGCCGTTCACTGATTGAGACCATGTCCAGGATGGACTGCATTCCTTTGCCTTTTAAAGTCTTTAGACTGGACTGTCTGTATCGCCGCTGAGTTCTCAGATGATTGCGTAATTCCTTGTTTAGAACGCCCCTAGATTGGATATACAAACTCTTGTAGATTGTTTCGTGAGACACACGCATATTCTCATCGTGAGGAAAGGTAGCTTTGAGCCAGCCACAAATTTGCTCCGGTGCCCAGTCTTTTCTAAGCTTCGTGGCAACACGTTGCCTCAATTTCTCATTCAGTGCAAGCTTACACAGTTTAGGACGTTTGGCGAACTCCGAGGCCCTATACTCAGCCTTTTCTGCCCGATACTCATCTGCGCCTCCATTGCGTTGAACTTCGCGGCTAATAGTGGAAGGGCTTCTGTTTAGATCTCGAGCGATTTGGCGCAAGCTCGTTCCACAAGCCAGTTCTCTGGATATCTCTTCACGTTCTTCGTGTGACAACCAACAGTCTCGCCGTTTGCGAACTCTGGGCTCGATGCCGCCGTGTTTGTATAAGTATTTGAAGACTGATGGAGGTTTAATTCCAACTAGCTTCGCAATCTTGTGATTCGATAATCCTTCATGCCATGCGGTCCAAAGAAGAGCAATCTGCTTTGGATTCATGCGGTAGTTATTGGAATTCTGGCTCATAGCCTCTCTCTATAGTCATTGGACTATTGTAAGAGGTGTTGCACTGACCGGTAGAATGCACCTTGTAAAACTCAATGTATGAACGAACCGCTTTCCATAAACTGTTGTCCGTCGTAAAAGTTCGCCGGTGATACATATCCGACTTCATGGTTTTATACCATGATTCCATATGAGCGTTGTCTGTCATTGTCTTGCGTCTATTCACGCTTTGTGTCAAACCGTGACGATCTAGGTATCGTTTAAATACATCGGATAAAAACTCTGATCCGCGATCACTGTGAATAATGGGCGTTGCGGCATACCGCCTGTTACGCATCGCTTGCGCCAACGCACGCTTGGTTAAATAGCTGGACTTTTTTGCACTCAAGGCCCAGCCTAGTATTCTTCTGGAATAGCGATCCACGACAGTTGCCAAATAACGAAACTTCTTGTTCACTCTCAAATAGGTGATATCAGTAACCCAAACCTGATCTGTGCGATCTATTGTTAGGTGGTGGATCTTGCTGGAGACGCGAGTGTAGTGCCTCTCCATCCCCGGCAATCTTCGATAGAGTTTGGCCGAAACAGCGCAAATGCTGTTTTCACGCATAATTCGCTCTATCCGACGTCGTCCAACACATTCACCCTGCCGAACCAGGTCAGCGTGAACTCTGGGACTCCCGTAAGTCTGTCGACCGGCTTCAAAGGACGTTTTAATCTTCTTCAACCAAGTCCTATCTTCTTTCGACCGATCAGACTCGGGGCGAGAAAGCCAAGCGTAGTAGCCCGAACGAGTGACGTTGTAGAGTGCGCACATGCAGTTCACCGATGCTATTTCTTTGTGCGCGTGGATGAATGCGAAGATGTCGCTTTTCGTTTGGAAGTGAACTCGATTGCTTTTTTTAAAAGGTCATGCTCAATTTTAAGTCGCTCGTAATCCTTCTTGATTTTACGAAGCTCTTTGAGTTCAGCACTGACTTGCTTATCTAACTGAACACCTTTAGTCACTATTAATCCCTCTGCAGCCTCTTTACGCCACTTTGACAGCATAAACGGGTGGATGCAAAGCGAATGAGCGACTTCTTGAACTTCCACTCCTTCAAGTTGGCTCAGCTTGACTGCTGTTGCTTTAAATCGATTGCTGTATTTACGGGTAGTACGTGGACCTGATTTGGCCATGTTAAACACTCCTAAGTTGTTAGCTTAGGGTGTCAACTGAACCGTAGGAACC
>CAZCKD010000303.1:0-3329 GCA_964498925.1 uncultured Granulosicoccaceae bacterium | reverse complement strand
AGCTTCCTCGCAACGTAGGCATCTTCGGATGTCCAGATGTCCTTGGCATGGGCTGACGCCGACCATGGCATGTCCAGCAAATGGCTGGTGTAATAGGCCACATCCGATGGCGTGTGAATAAAGTGAGCGTATATCCAACGAGAACCTTCCGGCCACTCATTAGCCAGAACCATTGCCTGACCGAATCGACGTACTCTATTACGCGTCCAATCGCCGCGTAAATCGGTTAAAAACACACTGAGTGCTTTTTTAAAACCGGGCAGCCTGACGCTGGCAAACAGCCCCTTCAACACCCGCCAAGGCGATAGATGTAAGTACTCTGGCAAATACATGACAGGTGCACTTATTTCATCGTGGACGGGGTGCGTTTTTTTATCGGTGGGTAATCGTAAAGAGACAAGCTCAAGCGATAAACCGGCGGTCTCCAGCCCAAGAATTTCCTGTGCAATGAAGGTTTCTGACAGACGTGGGTAGCCTTTGAGAATAACAACGACCTTGCCCGAGACCGGACTCTTTTGTCGCTCTTGATTCATCAGCCGCGCTGCCGGGCGTGCACGATTGATTCAACACTTGAGGATAGATTTTGTAATCCATCCAATGCCAGAGAAATACCCCTTTGAGAGGGCCTTTCGCGAGACCACAGCGTCCTTAGCGCATTCCCCATTTTTACCGGACTATCCGCGTCATCGGGCTCTAACATATCCACCAGGCCTAATTCGGATGCACGCTGAGCACGCAGCAGCTGTTCCTCACGTGGAACCGTTCTCGGGATAATCAAGGCAGGTTTGTCAAAGGAAATGATTTCGCAAAATGTGTTGTAGCCGCCCATGGACACGACAGCCTTGGCACCGGATATCAACTCTTCAAAACGCGATTCAAAATCGATAATCTCCATATTCTCGATCTTTTTTCCACGCTCCACAAATTCTGTTCGTTCTTTGTTTGGCATATAAGGACCCAACGCAACTAGAACTTTGTGTGTGAGATCTTCATTTTGTTCATAGGCAGACATCACACTATTCACTAATGAAACACCGTCACCACCGCCACCCGTGGTTACCAGCAAATACTCTTCATCCCGATGCTCACTGATTTTTGCCGACTGTGACACTTGGCGCTTGAGAAAGCCGACAAACTGAATACGTTTCTGCATGGATGACGGAACTTTCATTCCAACCAGCGGGTTGTAGAAATTGTGGGGGCCATAAATCCAGATATGGTCGTAAGTCACATCGACCTTAGCGATCAGATCTTTTCTTTCCCATTCACCAGCCAGTAAATGGGGAGAATCCATAATCTCACGCATACCAAGAACTAAGGTGGTGTTGTTCTGCTTAAGATACGACAAGGTATCGGTAAGTTCGCCATGCAATCCCATGGGTTCTTTATCAACGATAAAGATATCCGGATCGAAGGACTCAGCCGTATGACGAATAATAGATTCGCGCATTCTGATGGTGTCAGCAATATCAATGTGACCTGCCAATGAGGTGTACTCACCATTACGCAATTTGATCACGCTGGGTATCTTTACGAAATCCACGCGCGCGCGAAAATCAAAAGCACCTGCGATAGCAGATCCGGAAATTATCAAAACGCTCAGCCCCTGGAAATTCTCCACAAGCGAATGAGCAATTGTTCGACACCTGCGTAAATGCCCTAAGCCAAATGTATCGTGGCTATACATCAGCACTCTTGCGCCATCTAAATGCTTGACCATAACAGCCCTTTTACTACTTGTTTAAACACAACTTAGTTTGCATACATCATTGCAAAACCACATGCGCAACTCATCAGATCATCACTTGTAAGGATCTGCGGAGTCACGTAATCCATCGCCTAGAAAATTAAACGCGAGAATAATTAATATGACCGGTACTACTGGCATAAGCAGCCAAGGGTACAAAGCGATGATATTGATGCTCTGTGCCTCAGTCAGGAGTATCCCCCAACTGGTAATCGGCGGTCGCAGACCAATACCGAGAAAACTCAATGCTGTTTCACCCAGGATCATTCCAGGAACTGTCAGAGTTGCACTGGCGATAAGGTGAGACATAAAACCCGGAATCATGTGTCGTCGTATGACGCGACCACCTTTGGCACCTAACAATTGAGCAGCCACAACATAGTCTTCTTCTCGAAGCGCAAGTAGCTTGGAGCGCACCGCTCTAGCAAGCCCCGTCCAATCCAACAAACTTAATATCACTGTAATGCCCAGATAAACCAGGAGCGGGCTCCACGTGAGCGGGATGATGGTCGCTAATGCCATCCACAAAGGAATACTGGGGATGGATTGCAGGACTTCAGTAACACGTTGCACGATCATGTCGAAGACACCACCGCGGTAACCCGCTATGCCACCGATTACGATACCCAATACAAAACTTAGCAGCACACCGATGATGCCAATCGTTAAAGAGATCCGGGCGCCGTAAATGGTTCGCGACAGAACATCACGCCCAAGCCGATCAGTGCCGAACAGAAATAAATGACCATCGACTGCCGGGCAGACAAGGTGCACATCAGACTCAAACAGATTCCAGAATGTATAGGAATCACCACGGCAGAAAAATCGTAAAGGTTGAACATCACCGGGTATATCGCTGTACTCACGACGAAGGGTCGTCATGTCCAGGGTCATCTGCTGGCCGTACGTATAAGGTCGAACCAACTCACCATCACGGAAGAAATGGATATCTGCCGGAGGTGCGTAAATGAACTCGGTGTTTCTTGTGTGCAAATTATACGGTGCCAGAAACTCGCAAATGAGAATGGATGCATACATGAACAATATGAATACACCAGATACAACAGCGACTTTGTGCTGCTTGAAATACCACCACGTGAGACGTAACTGTGAGGCGTTAGCTTCAGGGCCGGTCTGCTGATTATCAGCTTCTACATCATTGGGATCATAAGGCGCGTCTGAAACGAAGTGTTCCAATGGCTGACCCGGTTGCGGTAATGGTGACTTCATGCGTTTCTACCCGCGCCGAATCGAATCCGAGGATCCAGTATGGCCAAAGCGATATCGGAAACCAAAACACCGATGACTGTTAAGAATGCAAGAAACATCAAGAACGACCCTGCCAGATACATATCCTGACTTTGCAGTGCTTTGATAAGCATCGGGCCGGTGGTTTCCAATGACAGAACAATCGCTGTGACTTCTGCACCGGAAATAATGGCTGGAAGTATCGAACCAATATCCGATATAAAAAAGTTTAACGCCATGCGAAGCGGGTACTTTCTAAGCAGTTTGCCCTGAGGCATCCCCTTAGCACGGGCTGTCACGACATATTGCTTCTTTAATTCATCAAGCAGATTGG
>CAZCKD010000302.1:0-3351 GCA_964498925.1 uncultured Granulosicoccaceae bacterium | reverse complement strand
CCATTGTGTCCGTTTGTATTACCACCAAGCACATAGATATCTCCTTGCCAAATGACAGCACCAGCGGCTCCTCGCAAACGGCTGGCTGGCATCTGACCATCAATCGACCACTGTTCGGTAACTGTATCGAACACGTGTATGTCAGGGATATTGTCCTCGTTTGGAAATCTACCCGTGAAGGAGGCAACGGCGTAAATACGTTGACCGATGACCACAGGTTGATAATGATTAATTTCTAAAGGCGCACTGCCAAGATCTTCCCAACGGTTGGTTTGTGGATCAAAAACCTCGACAGGTCGTTGTCCTCTTCCACCCATCAAGTAAATTTTCCCATCGACAGTGACGGCAGATGCTTCATGACGTGGTGTCGCTGTGGATCCGTCTGCTGTAGTCACACTTTGCCAAGGCGTATTTGCGTTCACCTGTGCAAGCACGGTAGTGCTAAGTAACAGTGAAGAACAGAGGATAGATTTTATTAGGCTGGTCGTGATTCGCATGCCGGAAATTCCATAATCATTTCCCTGCAAATGCAACTTTTGACCCAAGCTACGGCATCAATGACATAACAATGCAGTTAACCGATAAGTAACTCCCAAAATCGGCCGCAAAAACAATGCAAATAACGGCAAAGAGTCCAATGACTACTGCCAATATAAATGAAGGTTAATTCGAGTCGCCGCTATCGATGTGACTGTTTTTCGAGCCGCCTGACAAGGTCAGCGAGCTTATCGACGCCAGCTGTGATTTTCTCGGCGGGAATCGAAGAGAAGCCCATTCTGCAAAAATTCTTAGGACCTTGGCGACTAGCAAAATAATGATCACCGGAATTAATCACGATGCCATTCTCTGCAGCTAACGTCTCTAATTCATGCGATGAAACCCCTTCGGGTAAGCGCACCCAAAACGAAGAGCCACCAAACGTCGGTGCAGTGGAAGAGAATACATCATGACTTTTCAGCGCTTGGTCCATAATTTCCCAGCGCGCTTTAAAAGAATGAGTAAGACGAAGCAGAGCTGAATCATGATGCCCTAAGGAGAGAAAGTGGGCGACTGTACGCTGATTGTTAGTGGGAGGATGACGATACATCAGACGTCGTAGCGCTCGCGCCTGTTTAATAAATTTCTTCGGCCCGACCATAAAACCAACACGTAATCCGGGAGCTAGCGTTTTGGACAAACTACCCACATAGATAACCCGATGATCCGTATCCAGACTCTTTAAAGCAGGCGTAGGTTTACCGACAAAATTTAGCTCGCTCTCATAATCGTCTTCAACAATAGTGACATCATGAAGATTGGCAGCTTTTAGTAACGACCGTCGAGCCTCCAAAGGCATTGTGGATGTCGTAGGACACTGATGGCTCGGTGTCACATACATGAGCTTGCAATCTTTCAAGCGATCATCGGTAACCACCCCACTTTCACCTACGGGAAACAACACTTTATTCTGCGTGTATAGGCTAAAAATATTTCGAGCATCGACATAGCAAGGATCTTCCAATCCCACCACCGATTGTTGATCAAGCAATAATTGGCCAATCAGAAACAGAGCGTTTTGGGCACCTGCAGTGATTAGAATTTCGTCTTTATCAGCCCAAACACCACGACGCGGTAATACACGTGTGTGGATTTGCTCAACCAGTAAGTCATCATCGTGATCTACTCTATCTTGAGTCCATCGACTAATGGCATCGACCCGCAGTGACAAACGACATGCTTCACGCCAATCGTTAACCGGAAATAATGATGAATCTGCCTGTCCGTATATAAACGGATAATCAAACTGTCGCCAATTCAATGGGCGATCAATATTTCTTTTTTCAAGTAAATCGACAACCGTGTCAGGGCCATCATCGCGCAAAGGATCATATGTCTCATCAACGGGTATCGCAACAGGTCGCGGAGTATCCACGCGCCCTTCGAGAATATCCGGATTAACGAAATATCCGCGACGCTCATGAGAAATAAGGTAGTTCTCATCAATCAGATGTTGATAAGCAAGTACGACAGTGTTTCGCGCCACATTCAGTTGGCGGCATAACTCCCTGGACGATGGCAGTGGAATATCGACAGGTATTCTACCGTCCAAAATTGCTTTAACTAAAGCCTGTCTGAGCTGCGCCTGGAGACTGTGATCACTGTTGGAATCCAGCTTAAAAAGCTGGTGCCACATAGGCTTCTCATAGGCTCTACCCACGCGTGTCGCCCTCGCCGGTTTCCAAATCAGCTAGTTCAAATTCTAAATCTTCAACAGAGTCGGGTAACTCGGATTCAGCGAGAGCCGGAATATCCAACTCCTTCGACCAAGGTATGCCCATTTGCCCTTCCGACTTGCCCATACTTTGAACGGGGTCGGTAGCCGGCTCTCGCGATGGAGTGGAACTGTGTCTAGACCTCATATGTAGCGAGCGAGCAACATCCGCTTCTTCATAATTGATCCGTTTATTTAGCACCGGAAGCTCTTCGGATTGAGCCCAGCTACCCGGTTTTATTCGCGCCAATTCCAACTCGCGAGTTTTGTTCGATTTATAGGTAGCAAAGTCCCGCTGCAATCTTATGTGTTGTTCTTCTGCTGCAGAAACCTCAGCTTCGAGCAACAGTATTCTCTGATTTGATCGCTGAATCTGCGCTTCGTTGGATTCTAGGTTTTCATTGGCGAGATTGATTTTCTCTCTCGCAGATTTAACAGTCCGGTTAAGTTCAGACTTTTCGGCCGAGAGCTGAAATATTTGTTCTTCTGATGCTGCTCGCTCTTTTGTGAGCTCGGCCTGCATGTTTTGCACAACTTCCGAGTTTTTTTTGCCGGAGAACAAACGTGCAACTATGAAGCCCATGATGAAACCTAGCAACGTGGCAGCCAAGAGTCCTATCAGCAGATTTTGCGATACATCAGAAATCATTGATTTAGATCCTCAGGCAGTACTCTGACACGGTGAGTGCCAAACAGCAATCCATCCGAAGGTTCAACATAAATACGCATCCGGCGAACATCTAACCCTCTACCAATCAGATACGACGCTAGCGCTTGCCCACGATCGCGGCTTAAATTGATGTTCCCTGAATTACTGGATAAATCGTTACTAGCCACGATTATGGAAATCGGCAGCTCGGAGTATAGATACAAGGGATCAAACATGCGATCCAGAACGTTCTGTAATTCTAAATTAATAGCTGCCGTGGCCGGTTCAAATCTCGCTCGAAGCGACAGGCCTGACAATATTCGAACCTCACCATCCCTTCGTTCTCTGTAGATCTGTTCTCTTCTCCCCGGATCAGGTAGTTCTGATGCCTGTGCTCTCTGAGCTGCCTGTGCTGCCTGTGCTGCCTGTGCTGCCTGTGCTGCCTGTGCTG
>CAZCKD010000301.1:0-3360 GCA_964498925.1 uncultured Granulosicoccaceae bacterium | reverse complement strand
CTGAAGGAAACTGCCAAGCATGATCGTCACGCTTAAGGATGTTGCAAAAAAAGCGGGAGTGTCGCGCTCTGCGGTATCCAGAACGTTCACAGACGGGGCATCCGTCTCTGACAGCATGCGCCGCAAGGTCGAGAAGGCTGCAGCAGAGTTGGGCTACACCCCTAACGCACTCGCATCCAGTCTAACCACAGGACGTACTCGGCTGATCGGACTCGTTTCAAACAACTTCCATAATCCGATATTTCTGGAAGTGTTTGATCTCTTTACTCGAGGATTACAGGAAAGAGGTCTAAGACCCTTGCTGGTTAATTTGACCGATGAAACCGATCCTGCCAATTCTTTAAGCATGCTGCGGCAGTATTCCGTTGACGGCGTGGTCGTTGCCTCTTCAACATTACCCACGGAGTTTGCTCGCGCCTTTCGAGAGGCGGAAATGCCCGTTGTTCATTCATTTGGTCGACATACCAGTGAACCGCAGGTGCATGTTGTGGGTGTTGATAACGTGGAGTGCGGGCGAATGGCGGCTAGAGAGCTTTTGTCTCGCGGCTACCAACATCTGGGTTTTCTGGGCGGACCGGAATTGGCCACCTCAACCCAAGACCGACTTGAAGGGTTTTTATCTGAGCTTTCGGGTCATCCCAATGTTTCTGTCACGCACAGTTATGCCGACGCCTATACCTTCGATGCCGGCAGGAAAGAAATGTTGCGACTGCTTGATTCAACGACACCTGCGGAGGCGTATTTCTGCGGTGACGATGTGCTCTCTATCGGAGCCTTGAGTGCCATTCAAAGTAAACCGCTTAAGGTGCCCGAAGACATCGGCATTATCGGGCTGAATGATATGGAGATGGCCGGTTGGGAAAACATATCCTTAACGACTATTCGTCAGCCCATCCAACAAATTATCAGTTCATCGATAGAACTGATAGAAGCAATGCTGGATGAGCCGGATCGTTACCCTGAAGCGCGTCTGTTCCCGGGTACGATTGTTGAGCGGGGAACTCTGCGAAAGCGCACGGATTCTTAATCATTGGGTCGTAAAGCCCGACACACGCGGTCGAGCTTTTTACTATAACGAGCGATTAAGCAATCGGTTTTGGAACGTCGAGCCTACCGAAACATCGGAGGTCGTGCATCTAACCACGCGCCGTTCTGAGCACCGGAGTCTGCTACTGCAACAACTGCTGCCATCGATCTTAATCCGTCGGTAGCTCTGGGGTAGACATCGGCTGCAGGATCCATCGGACGTCCTTCTTTATCGGCATTGATGGCTTCGGCCAGATCCGTGTAGATATTCGCGAATGCCAGAGGCATACCTTCAGCATGACCGATGGTGACGCGTGATGTTCGATCTGCCTCTGGCGATAGATTACCTTCACCGCGTTCGATGATTTGCAGGCGTTCATTTAACGGCATCCAATACAGTTGATTCGGTTGCTCTTGAGACCAACGAAGTCCACCGTTTTCACCAAAGACCTGAATGGTGAGACCGTGTTGTCTGCCAATGGCTATTGATGACGTCCATAGTCGGCCTACCGTGCCGCCGTCCATGCGAAAGTTCACCATGGCATCATCTTCCAGCTCGCGTGATTCAATACATGACACGGTATCTGCAGACAAAGAGGTGACTTCCTGGCCGGTGACAAAGCTTGCCATATGCATTGCATGTATGCCGCAGTCTGCAAATTGTGCCGAAACGCCGGCTTGAGCCGGATCATAGCGCCAGCGTACACGCGGGTTATCGGCATCGGCAGCATCAGCGTGATGACCGTGTGAAAATTCAGCTTTGACCAGTCGAATTTTGCCTAGATCACCTCGCGAGATCATCGCCTTCATATGTCTGACCAGCGAATATCCGGAGTAGCCATAGTTAACGGCGCAGATTTTCCCAGCGGCCTTAGCCGTGTTGACGATGTCTTCACCTTCTTCAACGGTCATGGTCATTGGTTTTTCGCACAGCACGTGAAACCCGGCTTCGAGAAAGGCTTTGGTGATTTCGTAGTGAGTCGAGTTTGGCGTGGCAACAGTCACCAGATCGATTCTGTCGTCTCTAGACTTTTCGCCTTCCAACATTTCGCGCCAATCACCGTAAGAGCGATCCGCATCCAGGCCAAGACGTTGGCCGTATTGCCGACCTTCATCGGGTCGATGATCCAACGCACCTGCCGTGAAATTGAATAGGCCATCTAAACCGGAACCTAATCGATGGGCAGGGCCAATCTGACTGCCTTCGCCACCGCCAATCATGCCCCAATTGAGTTTGTTCATTATGTTTGTCCGTTTATATAGGGTGTTGGGATAAGCCTGTTGATGAATCAGGTAAATCCGATTGACTGAAGATATTCACGATTAACGCGGGCATCTCTTTCCGGGTCTGGGTCGAGAGTAGGGTCGCAGTCTTGCTCGATAGTGCACCAGCCTTCGTAGTTGGCGTCTGTCAGTAATTGTTTGACGGCTGGAAAATCAACTTCACCGTCTGAGAGGTTGCAAAAAATGCCTTGACCACAGGCATCGTAAAAACCTGTTCTGTTCTTTATCGCTTGTTCCTTTATGTCAGCATCTGTACTTTTGAAATGTACGTAGGTGATGCGATCCATATGTCTTTTCATAAAACCGATAGGATCGAAACCTGCGTAGGTGCAATGGCCTGTGTCGATGCATATCTTAAGCAATGCCGGATCTACTTCTTCTAGCAGCCGCTCAATTTCGGGTTCGAAGTCCATAAAGCCACCGGCGTGTGGATGAATCTCAGGAATCAGGCCGTATTCTTCCCAACCCATTTTGGCCACGGTGACGATACGATCGCGATAAGCATTCCACTCGGCAGTATCCATTTGTTCTGCTTCCGCTGCGCGACCGGCAGTGGGTGCTCTTCGCGGAGAGATAGAGTCAATCAATACGAAGTGTTCAGCCTTATGTGCCTGGAGTGCTTTACAGGTACGGACTGCACCGTCCATAACATCATCCCATTGGCTGGCATCATGAAACGGACGAAACACAACACCGCCGATCAGCTCTAACTTATGCGCAGCCAAAGCATCACCCAGTTCTGCGGGGTCTTCAGGCATAAAGCCGACTGGACCTAGTTCGATGCCGGTATAGCCTGCATCGCTGCACTGTTGTAAGACGGTTTGCCACGTTGGATTTCTCTCATCCTGGGCGAATTCGACTCCCCAGGAACAAGGGGCGTTTCCAATTCTAATGCTCATGATTTTTTAGCCTGAAGGGGGGCGGTTAAAGGGTAGGGATAAAGCCCGGGAAGCATGCGCACAAGATTGTAGTGAAAGCGCTCTGTTTCGGGGCGACCGGACTCGCGAAATAATTGGTTGCAACCGGTTGCATTTATTGTATTCTGTGTCT
>CAZCKD010000300.1:0-3368 GCA_964498925.1 uncultured Granulosicoccaceae bacterium | reverse complement strand
TCGCACACCTGATAGTCATCCTCCTCAACCAGACCATAGTTGCCAAGAATCGCAGTCGCAGGGTCGACATCCACAGTCTCTGATCCAACCAGCCCGGCTTCAAATGCCTGCACGGCAACTTCTCGAATAGTCGTTCCCGGTTCTATCGAAAGCTCTATTAGGTATTGTCGCTGTGCGTAGGCTAGGACGACCTCGACATTCATGTCGGTGCTCTATCCAGCTCAGCAGCCCTTTTGACGAAGGCTGCAACCATGGTGTCGCAGATCTTACTGAAGGCTGGGCCCATCACCATCCCGACAAGGCGATTCTGAAATTCGAAATCCATAATGAGCTCAACCTTGCAAGCCGAGTCATCGATGGGTTTAAACAGCCACTTGCCACTTAAAGTTCTGAAGGGTCCATTCAACAGGGACATTTGTATCGATTCATCCTTCACCAGGGCATTGCGCGTGGTGAAACTGATGCCCTTCATGCGCCGATCAATGGTCACTGACGCGATCTGATGAGACTCAGATTCCTCTTTCACCTCTGCACTATCACACCACGGCAGAAACTGTGGGTAGGCGTTCACATCACGCACTAGAGCATACATATTGGCTGCAGAATGACTGACAAGAGCCGAACGTACGATTGAAGGCATTGAGGATTAGCGACCTGTGAGGCGTGGGTGAACGTATAATGCCATTATGGCTAAGAAGAACAAAAGCAAAAAGATTCTGGGGGACGCGCTAATTGCGCGCAACAAGCGCGCTACCTATGACTTCAAAATCGATGAAAAATTCGAAGCCGGTCTCGTTTTACAAGGCTGGGAAGTCAAGTGCCTGAGGCAGGGCCGAGTGCAGCTGGTGGACGGATTCGTACAAATTATCCGCGGTGAAGCCTGGTTGCACAGCTGCAATATTAATCCCATGCACTCAACATCGACCCACTACGTGGCTGAAAACACGCGCCGCCGTAAACTCCTGCTCAATCGCCGGGAGCTAAGCAGACTCGTCGGAGCGGTCGAGCGCAAAGGCTATACGATTGTTGCCATGTCCATGTACTGGAAGAGCGGCAAGGTCAAGCTCGAAATAGGTATCGGTAAGGGTAAGAAGGAATACGATAAACGGGCCACGATCAAAGATCGCGATTGGCAGCGCGACAAAGCGCGAGTCGTCCGAACTCACTAAGACGCAAAAGCGTCTGAGAAACTTTCAAACACCTCGGCTCTAGTTCATTCGATCCCAGGCACAACCATTTTCAGATTTGCGAAGACGTTCCAGCCACTGTTCGTGCTCGCCAAGTTCCTCAACAGATGCTGAAACAGATCGGAGCTTTCCGATATCAACATGGCCGGCTAAGTCGATGGAGACTGAGCCAGTAGAGGCATCCTGATCGAGAGAGAGATCCGTCTGGCCGCCCGTCATCACCAGATAGACATCAGCCAGAATCTCGGAATCCAGCAGAGCACCATGCAGGGTACGATGTGCGTTGTTGACGCCTAAACGTTTGCACAAAGCATCCAGATTATTTCTCTGACCGGGAAATTGTTTCCTTGCCATGGCAAGTGTGTCGGTCACAACACAAACCTCTGACAGCACCATGGGCTGATTACACAACGCGAATTCATGTTCGAGAAACCCGACATCAAAGTCTGCGTTATGAATGATGAGCTCGGCACCCGCCAGATAGGCCTGAAGCTCATCGACGATATGAACGAACCTCGGTTTATCAATGAGAAATTCATTGGTGATGCCATGAACGGCCATAGCACCGGCATCAATGTCTCTATCCGGCTGTAAATAAAGGTGCAAGTTGTTGCCTGTTAAACGCCGCTCTTGTAACTCGACGCAACCTATTTCGATGATGCGATGGCCACTTTTTGCATCCAGGCCGGTAGTTTCAGTATCCAACACAACTTGACGACTCATGACCCTGCCCCCTTCTCTAGAAGTTCGTCGATACCGCGGTTCGCCAAATCATCAACACGTTCGTTATCAACATGACCACTATGGCCTTTAACCCAACGCCAATCAATCGTGTGCGTCGCAGCTAACGCGTCAATCTCTTTCCAAAGATCCGAATTTTTAACAGGCTTTCGGGCCGCTGTTTGCCAGTTCTTGCGCTTCCAGCCAACAATCCACTCGGTTATGCCTTTACGGACGTATTGAGAGTCTGTCGTGAGAACGATTTCGCTAGGTCTTTTGATGGCCGTCAGCGCTTGAACCACAGCCGTCATTTCCATGCGATTGTTTGTGGTGTCCAGTTCACCACCCCACAATTCTTTTTCATGTTTGCCTGAACGCAGCAAAGCACCCCAGCCGCCAGGACCGGGATTACCCCGGCATGCACCATCGGTAAAGATTTCAATCACAGCAATATGGTTATGTCAGATAGAGAGAACGTCAGGGCAAACGACTATCGATACGAGCGACAGTTGCACGAGGTCTTGTACCGGTTTCTTCACCCGTACGCGCCAGACTAGCGGCTGCCATTCTACTTCGACTACGTCTCCATTGCTGACGCATCATGCTCATTGGTAAAGATTGTTTGCGGGCGCGCATGATGTATATGCCACCGACAAGACTCAGCCAACGATCCAAGGCCTCCAACTTACCCAAACGACGTAACAAGCGCTCGCTGTTAATCGGTGGACGTAGAAACATCGCCTGACTGTCCATCACACGATAATTTAAAACAGATAACCAATCGCTGAGTCGGTGCCGAGCGTAGAAACGACCGTTCCAGGGTTCTTTTCGACGCCACGCTGATAATGCATGGCGGGCCCCGAAGGCACTGTAGGGATTAAACCCAATGATGATTAGCTGACCATCATCGGTAAGCACTCGATCGGCTTCTCGTAAGGCCTGATGGGGATTATCGCAAAAGTCGAGTGTGTGAAAAAATGCAACTGCCTTCATTGTGTCAGACGCAACAGGTAACGATAATGCATCTCCGTGAATATCGGCGGGTCTACCGGGAGCATCAAGAACGAGATGTCGTTGCAGTCCAGCACCTTCCAAAAGATGAAAATCGGGTACGAGATTGCCAATCTGTAATCCCTGGTAACCAAATACGTCACCCAATAACGGTCCGAGCTCAACTTCGAGTCGTTCAGAGATAGACTGACCAAGGCTCGTTGAGTACCATTGGGCCAACGGAATCTGCGCGTCCAGCCAGACGGGACTCTGACGTACCGTTCGTATCATTTTCATAGGTATCTACCGCTCATTGATTTTACCAATGTCGTCGCCCTCATCTGGATTCAACGCCTTGCCCGAATGTTCCCAAAACCGTTCCGGGCCAGTGTTCAGCAAAACGAGGCTTCGCAGTCTCTGCTTACTAGTTGTAGCATGTTCTGCTCCAGGGATCTGCCTTGCGCAGGCTGG
>CAZCKD010000299.1:0-3510 GCA_964498925.1 uncultured Granulosicoccaceae bacterium | reverse complement strand
GTTCTGCACGATCGTGGCCTTAATACGAATGTTGGTGACGAAGGCGGATTCGCTCCCAACTTATCTTCCAACGAAGAAGCGATCGAAACCATTCTGATTGCGATTGAAAAAGCCGGATACGAAGCAGGTAAGGACGTCTATCTTGCGCTGGACGTTGCAAGTTCTGAATTCTACAAAAACGGTGTTTACGATCTTGCGTCAGAAGGGCGGGAATTCGACGCGGCAGGATTTGTCGACTACCTGGCTGATTGGGTCGATCGATACCCGATTGTTTCGATTGAAGATGGTTTAGACGAAAGCGACTGGGATGGATGGAAAATCCTATCTAACCGACTCAACGATACTATTCAGCTGGTGGGTGATGATTTGTTTGTCACTAACCCGAAGATTGTTAAGCGAGGCATTGACGAGGGTGTGGCCAATTCGGTACTTATCAAAGTCAATCAGATTGGTACGTTAAGCGAAACGTTGGAAACTATTCGCATGGCTCATGCGGCAGGCTATACCACGGTGACATCTCATCGTTCTGGCGAGACTGAAGATACGACCATCGCTGACTTGTCAGTTGCAACAAACGCAAAGCAGATAAAGACTGGTTCTTTGTCGCGCTCTGATCGTGTCGCTAAATACAATCAATTGCTGCGCATTGAAGAATACCTGGGTGATCGAGCGATTTATCCGGGTGCTAAAGCGTTTAATCAGACGCTCTAGTGATTGGCGGTAGTTGCCATTCGGTGACTGTGTCGCACCGTGTTCAGCTTATGAGTAAGCAATAGCGTGAAAGTATTGCTAGCCGTATTGCTGGGTTTGCTTGTTGCTCTACAGATGCGCCTATGGTTTGGCGACGGTAGTTTGCAAGAGCTCTCTCGCCTGCGTGATGAAGCTGAGCACAGCCGAAGTGAAGTTCTTCGGCTTACCATCAGAAATCAGGCGCTGGCCGCAGAGGTGGACGATCTCAAAAGTGGCATGGATGCCATAGAAGAACGTGCCCGGGGTGAGCTGGGAATGATTGATGAAGGCGAAACCTTTTATCAGTTTATTCGCGAGAAGGGTGCTGAACGCAATAGCGCCGACAGTAACGATGAAAGAGCTTCCCGCACCGATTTGCTGACATCTCCGGTGAAACTTGATAACTGATTCCATCGATCACCGTACGGAGGCGTGCCGATGAATAATAGCTGGATAGTGGTGCCGGCAGCTGGAGTGGGTGAACGCATGGGTGGTGAAACACCCAAGCAATACCTGCCTCTAGGAAGTGCATCTGTTCTACAGCAGACGCTTCAACAATTACTTAAGGTACCCAATGTTGAGGGTGTTGTGGTTGTGCTTTCTGCAGAGGATACGCATTGGTCTTCCGTGGCAGCTTCTGAAGATGCGCGCATTCATACGACCGTTGGCGGCAGCGCTCGAGCAGATTCGGTGTTGGCAGGTTTGCAGTATGTCTTAGACAAAAGTGGTGTGGACACTTGGGTCCTTGTGCATGATGCAGCGAGGCCACTTATTCATTTGTCGGATATCCAACGATTGACTGACGCTGTCTATAACAGCGGAGCAATCGGAGGGATTTTAGGAACACCTGTCCAGGACACGCTTAAGCAAGCAGACGAATATTATTGCGTAGAAAAAACCATTGATCGGCAAACTTTGTGGCAAGCACAAACGCCGCAACTGTTTCAGGCCGGTAGTTTATTCGATGCGATGAATGCTGCGATGGACAATGAAGCGTCTGATGATTCAGCTGAGTTCGCCAAAACGCGGATCACTGATGAAGCGTCTGCTATGGAAATGGCCGGAGAGCAGCCCTTGTTGGTCGAAGCTCTGCAACCAAATTTCAAAATAACACGGCCTGTTGATCTCTTTATTGCTGACGCTATTTTAAGGTCCGAGGTTTCGATGACGTGAGAATTGGCAACGGATACGATGTTCACGCCTTTAAAGAGGGTGACCACCTGATGATCGGCGGTGTTCGCATTGAGCACCACAAAGCATTCGAAGCACATTCAGACGGTGACGTTTTGCTGCATGCTATTAGTGATGCATTGTTAGGCGCAGCAGCTCTGGGTGACATAGGTCGGCATTTTCCCGATACTGATGCAGCCTACAAAGGCGCAGACAGCCGGGATCTATTGCGACAGGTTTATGCGCTACTCCTCGATCGCGGGCTGCGTTGTATCAGTCTGGATGCTACGATCATCGCTCAGAGTCCAAAGATGGGACCTCACATTGGCAGCATGTGCGAGGTTTTGTCCGCCGATCTTCACATGGATATTTCCAGAATCAATGTGAAGGCAACAACAACGGAACGCTTGGGTTTTTGTGGTCGCGAAGAGGGTATTGCCGCTATGGCATCGGTACTTCTCGAAGAATCCATTAAAGGCTAATTTACTGAGACTATCGCAATGACAACACTGGCAATTATTGGTGGTACAGGACTGACTCAGATGGAAGGCCTAACGGTCACCCGTCGAGAAATGGTTAAGACACCTTATGGTGCTCCCTCCTGTCCCTTGGTGTTTGGAGAGCTAGGTGGAAAGCCTGTAGCCTTTCTTGCAAGGCACGGCAGTACCCATCGTATCCCGCCTCACCGCGTTAACTATTGCGCAAATATTTGGGCTTTGAACAGTGTTGGCGTGAAGCGAATCATTGCTGTCGGGGCTGTAGGTGGCATCGATAAATCCTGCGGTGTGGGAGCCATCGTCGTTCCAGATCAAATAATCGACTACACAACGGGTCGAGAAAATACATTTTTTGATGGTGGTGATGATCCGGTCGAACATATCGACTTTAGCTACCCCTACAACGAAAGCCTCAGACAATCGCTAATTACCGGTGCAAAAGCGTCGGGTGCAAAAACTGTCATTGAAGAGGGCGTTTACGGTGCCACACAAGGGCCGCGACTCGAAACGGCTGCAGAAATTCGTCGTATGGCCAATGATGGCTGCACCATTGTCGGTATGACGGGTATGCCTGAGGCAGGCTTAGCGGCAGAGCTGGGAATGGAGTATGCGTGTCTAGGGGTTGTAATAAACCCTGCAGCTGGTGTGGATGACCAACCGGTTAATACTGCTGAACTACCCGCTGCTATTGCGGCCGCTATGGATCATGCGCGTGAGGTGCTGACTCTAACCTTGCAAGATGCAACGTTGCTTGATGCTTAGTGGTCAACTAAAAGTCGTACAGCACCCGAAACAACACTGCATCCACATCCGGAAATAATTCCAGACTCGATAGCTCGCCGAAACTTTCGGTGGGCTCATCACCGGTTTGCAGGTAATACTCTAATGCAACGCTCCAGGAGTTGTTTTTATTGACCTGTCCGAATTCAAGGCCCACCGTATATGCTTTGAAATCTCCCAGTCGATAATCCGCTGATGCGAAGCTATTGTCATCCGCAATTTGTGGCGCACTTCCGTTAACGAAGAACGGTGTGTAGAAGCTGGCAGCGCTTTGCTGATAGAAGCGTATGTGCGGTTGTATGAATCGTCTTTCTGATAAAGCTTTGCGGTATTT
>CAZCKD010000298.1:0-3521 GCA_964498925.1 uncultured Granulosicoccaceae bacterium | reverse complement strand
AAATGGAACATATTGAGATATTTTCACCCTTTTTTTGGACTTATATTCACTATTAAAGTCCATTTACCTACCTGATTTGCACTATTTTAGTGCACAACAGAGAGCGACAAATTAAAGCAAGTGTGGGCACCCACAGTGAAATTCCAAAAGATTGCTAGATATTCAAGCGCACCCTAATAGTGCATTGCGCCCTATATATGAGCGCTATTTTGGGGCAAAAAAAATAAAAAAAGATTTATTCCGGCGTAGAAATGAGGAGAATTCGCTCCAGTTGACGCAGTTTGTCCATGACAAATTCAATACGCTGATCAATTTCAGCCATAGATTCATTCAGCTGTTCAGCTGTCAGGCCTCGCTTTATCTCACTGAGGAACGCTCGGGCTTCGCTGTGAACGTCCTGCAGTGGTTGCTGAATATCAAGAAACTCCTGATGGGCACTGAGCGCCTGGCCTGCCCCGAAATACCAATTCCCCAGGTGGGAATCCGGCAGGCTGATGTCCAGGCTGGGATTAGCAACACTATCCAAAACAAAGCCTTTGCCCATTCGGCTGCAGAACGCAGCATCTGAAAGCATTTTTCTGAATTGCATCAGATTCAACATGGCTTGATGTACGCGCCCGAACTGAGATCCGCCGAACGAGTGATCCAGAGACAAGAAGCTCTCGAAATCAGCCAACGACATGGGCTTAGCAATGTAGTAGCCCTGCGCCTCTTCACACCCCTGCGCGATAAGAAAGTTATACACATCGGCAGTCTCCACGCCTTCGGCAACCGACGTCATGCCCAGCTCTCTCGCCATGGAGATAGAGGAACGAACCACATCAAGATTTTGCTGAGACTTACCAATTCGTTGAACAACCCCTTGATCAAGCTTGATCGCATCAAAAGGTAGTTGGCTTAATCGATCGATTGACGAGTAGCCGGTGCCAAAATCATCCATCATGATCTTGATGCCCATGTCCTTCAGCCGACACAAGTCATCGTATACACGCTCAACGTTACCCATAACCGCGCTCTCGGTGATTTCAATTTGCAGGTCATGCGATCGAATAGTGCCATCGGAGAGAAGCTCTCTGATACGGCGACTGATAGTCTGCGAAGCTAAATCATTGGGCGCCACATTAATCGACAGCGATAACTCCTGCGACTGAACCTGTGGATTGGGGGATCCCTCGCTGACTGCTCGCAAATGGTTAGAGGCAGACACAACCTGCTCGATTAATTTCAGGGTCAAGTCGTGCAGAAGACCACTGCTTTCGGCCAGTGGTAAGAATGCATCTGGCGAGACTAAACCCTGCTCACCGTCAGACCACCTGACCAGCGCCTCAGCGCCAAGAATTTTACCCTCAAGTAAGCACACCTTCGGTTGGTAGTACAACAGCAGTTCGTCGTTCTGAATGGCATGCTCGAGTGCTTCTCGAGTAAGGGTTGTACTTTTTGACAAGATTAATTTATCTGCGTGTTAGGGACAAAGAGAATTGTGGCATTAACACCTGACCGAGTAAGTATGCCCATGAGTCAACGGCCTGTAGATTATCTTAGTAATAATCGCCCGCTATACAATAGTGCTGATTTACCCACCGTCTAAAATGTCGGCTCTTTTGTGAGCAGAAACAGCCCTACTCACAGGTACAGCATAAAAAGCTGAACAACTAACGCCGATAAGCCTTAAGGAATCTGGAGTTCAACGCATCATGTACGGAGCGGCTTGCAGGGCCGGTAGCTAACCAGTCTTTTTCAAGCTGCTTCAGTACATGTTTTGTATCTTGCACACCAGCCGATGTCATCCCGGCTTGTAAATTTTGAAGCTGATACTGCATTCGCCGTGCTTTATCATCCGCGGGTGTATCGATACCTGCTGCAATCTCCATCTGAATAAGAAGGTCG
Source organism: uncultured Granulosicoccaceae bacterium (assembly GCA_964498925.1). Lineage (GTDB taxonomy): Bacteria > Pseudomonadota > Gammaproteobacteria > Granulosicoccales > Granulosicoccaceae > Granulosicoccus. Next base: position 1,634 of record CAZCKD010000298.1, on the reverse strand, counting down.
CGCCGAGTCGACTCATTACCTGCGTAGTCAGGCTTGGTACCTTTTTCCAGATGTGCGATGGCCTCATCTCTTCGTGCGACTAATAACGAAGAAATATCACCGGCAACACGCGTTTCGCTGGCATCCCAACCATGTTTAACGTCATCAACCAGATGTTCGGCCGCATCACCTTGCTCAACGGCTGTTTCCAGTTGTTCGCATAAACCTGCCAAACGCAAGCGCTCTTCAGATTCTGCTTCAACGCGGCGCTTCGACGCATTTTCCTGAACACGCGAACAGGCATCCACGGCCGATCGAAAATCTCTGAGTAAAAACTTTTTATCTCTATCGGGAAAATCCGCTAAGCCTTGGAACTCCGACGTCAAGGTTTGTACTTCAGACTCATCCAATGAACTGCCCTTGGATAATTGTTTTAAGCGCTTGATGATGTCTTTGGCGCGGTACACGTGTTCAAGACCTGCACGTTGTTTTTCCCGCTCAACTTTATGCTGATGTTTGAAAATCGTGCCTAGATGACCGTTAAACGTTTCCCATAACGTTTGATCTTCTTTTCGTCGCATCACACCTACCAACTTCCAGGCGCTCAATAAGCTTTTCGCCTGATTAGCAGAGTGCTGAGTGATATCCCCGGTTGCTAATGCTTCAACCTTTTCAATCAATGCCTGCTTGGCTTCAGCATTAGCCGTGTATTGCTCAGACAGAGCATCTTCATAAGGCTTTAATGCTTCAGAGAATCTTTTCTCAAGGGCTTTGTCAGGTTTTCTATCCTGCACGCGGTTCTTTGACCAATCCCTTTTTGACTGGTTAACCAACCGGACAATGGCTTTCCAATCGGGATTCTCAGATAGGGAATCGGTTTGAGATTCTAGCGTCTCGCAAAGCGCGCCCTTTGCATCAATCTTCGTTTGACGTTCTTCGCGTTTTTGATCGAACCAGGCTTTGCAAGGTTCATAAGCCGTATCACCAGCTGTTTTAAAGCGTCCCCAAAGATCGTTAGATGCGCGACTGACACCCAGCGCCTTCCACTGATTTTGCAAGTCCTTTACTTCTTTTGCTAATGCATCAGGTTTGAGTTCCTTTGCAGGCAACGCTTCCATTGAATCGCATAGAGCTTCTAACTTAGGTTTAGCAGCAAAGTCCTGCCAGTCTGCCATTTCGGCCAATTGTTTTTCGGCCCTGGCAAGTTTGTCATCCAGCGTGCTCCGTTCACCAGGCTCCATTGCAGAGACTTTTTTCTGCAAACGGCGAAGCATGCTGTTCGCAGGTCCCCACTTGCCCTCTTTAGTGATACCCGATAACGCTGAGAACTGCCGATGCGTTGCTTTGATTCGATCTGCAGATTCCTGTTCGGCTTTTCCAACTCTATCTTGAAGCGATGTCAGATGGGTATTGAGCTCGGTGACGTAAACATGTTCAGCCATGTCGATGCCTGGCAGCAATTTGCCGGTATCGGCCAACGCAGAAACGCGTTTAATACGCGCCTTCAATGCATTGGGTCTTGCTTTGTTAAGTTCGTACGGTGGGTCAAATAGAACAGCAACCGATGCGCCATAAGCTAGCACTTGCTCTACGTGTTTTGAAGCAGCTTGTGCGGCGTCGTTTTCTGCCGCTTTTTTTAAGTCTTCAACGGTGGA
>CAZCKD010000297.1:0-3528 GCA_964498925.1 uncultured Granulosicoccaceae bacterium | reverse complement strand
CTTTTGGGGATGGTTGTTTTTGTCGCATATTCCGTCGTTGAATACGTGGATTTCTTTGATTTTGATATTTATCGGAATTGCTTTGGGTCAGCGAAAAGCCCAATCAAGATAACGCCACGTACTGATATTGAGCGGTGATAAATGAACAATCGGTGTGAAAATTGATCGAAGCTGCTTCAGTGAGGAACTTCCTGAGTAATAAAGTTTCCAGCATTGACCAGTGCGGTGTTGTACCGCGAAAGTTTGCAACCTATAGTGTGTTTCATACAAGTCGAAGAATTGGATAATCATTAGATATGGCAGAAAATAAACCATGGACTTCCCCCATGCCGGATGCGCAGTTCGACATCATGCGGGACATTATTAAAGCCCCAAGTCCTGTAGGTTTGGAGTCGGCGATGACGCTTGGCGTCTTAAAACCCTACTTCGATACCTTCATGCCCGACAGTTGGGAGATGCATCAGTATGTCGGTAACGCAGGCGTTGTGTGGGACTCTCACCCGGGTGAGGATGATCGTTTCAGTGTCATGTTGGTGGGGCACGCCGATAAGATTCGAATGCAGGTGAGAAAAATTGCTGCGGACGGAAAGGTCTATATCAATTCCGATTCGTTCCTGCCGTGTACTCTTATCGGTCATGAAGTTATTGTGTTCAGCGAAGATCCGAAAGAGCCTGGCCAGTATCGATCACTCAAGGGCGGAACGATCGAAGCGATGGGCGCTATTCACTTTTCAGATGCCGCTCAGCGAACGGGTGATAAAGGTATTCGACCCAATTCCTTGTATCTGGATTTACAGATCCATGGTGAAAACAAAGCCGATCAGATTAAACGACTCGGATTAAAACCGGGCGATACGATTATCCTGAACAGACCTATAAAGCGCGGATTCAGTCCTGATACCTTCTATGGTGCTTACCTGGATAACGGGCTAGGGTGTTTTGTGACGGCTGAGGTAGCACGCCTTGTGGCAGAAGCAGGTGGCACTGAAAATATCAGAGTGTTGTATGCGGTTGCTTCTCACGAAGAAATAGGTCGATTCGGTAGTCGAGTGCTCGCTGGTGAAATGGCCCCGGATGTGTTGATAGCCATCGACGTCAACCACGATTATGTCGCGGCACCGTCAATTGGTGATCGGAACATGCAGCCGCTCGAGATGGGAAAAGGTTTTACCCTTTCTTCCGGCGCTATCGTGAGTGAACAACTTAACGCACGTATCAAGCGCGCAGCCATGAAGGACGATATCCCCATGCAATTAGATGTCAGTGGCCGCGATACCGGTACGGACGGAATGGCCGCTGTCTTGGCAAGCGTAGACAGTGCAGCTACTTCAGTGGGATTCCCGACACGTAATATGCACACCATTTCAGAATCCGGTCATACGGGCGATGTTCTGGCTGCCATACATGTGCTGAAAAACACGCTGCTGGAAATGGACAAGGAAGATGATCTGTATGCCTCTTTCCGTGAATCGCACCCGAGACTCGATAATACAACTGAGATCACTCACCAGGGTTTCGAGAAACTGGAAAAGAAATAGGGTTGAGCTAACAACTTGACCACATGAATGGCTGAGTCGTTAATAGAACGACTCAGCTTTAATCTTAAAAATTGGTGCGGTTCTCCATAGAGCCTGTCGGTCAACCTTTCCAACCCAGTCTATCGATCTTTTATAGCCGCGCTTAACGCTTCGGTTTATCCCGTGAAAAAACCGGACATCCGTGATGCAATTTCCTCGGGAATTTCTTCGGCCATGTAGTGGGTCGCATCCAATGACTCTCCCTCAACGCTATCTGCTCTGCATTTCCAGAGTTCAATAGCATCGAAGCAGGCTTCTATAACGCCGCGTTTGGCCCACAAGATTTGAACGGGCATGCTCAGTTTACGACCAGCATCTTCATTGTCATGTTCTATATCGATGGAGGCAGCAGCGCGGTAGTCTTCACAGCTTGCATGAATAGCGTCAGGATGTTTAAACGACTCCAGGTATTCGCTTAATGCTTCCTCACTGAATGGGTTTCCTCCTTTCGCCTGGTTCATACATTTCAGTTTCCAGTAGGCTTCCGGGTTTGCACCTATTATTTCTTCAGGTATCGGGTAGGGCTGGATAAGAAAAAACCAATGCCAGTACGCGGTGGCAAATGCGGTATTCGTACCTTGATACATTTCTCGAGTAGGCGCTATATCCAACAGTGACATCGCTCGGACTCTATCTGGAAAATCGAGACCCAGGCGGTGTGCAACGCGCGCGCCTCGATCATGGGCTGCAACGTAGAATTGGTCATGTCCCAGAGATTGCATCAGCTGAGCAATATCCCGAGCCATGGTCCGCTTGGAATAGGGAGAGTGAGTAGCATCCGATTCGGGCTTTCCGGAGCGACCATAACCTCGTAAGTCAGGACAAATAACCTGATACAAATTTGCGAGAATCGGGGCCATCAGATGCCACATGGCGGAAGTCTGGGGATAGCCATGTAACAGTACGATGGGAGGTGCTTGTTCAGGTCCGGCTCTACGGACAAAAAGCTCTGTGCCTTCGACGGCGATTTGTTCTTCTACGAACCCTTCAAACACGCATAAATCCTGATTTGAGCGGCAATGGCGTCCCGGGAGGGATTCGAACCCCCGACCTGCCCCTTAGGAGGGGGCTGCTCTATCCAGCTGAGCTACCGGGACAAACGCACGGTTTGCAGTATAGCCAATTCTGATCGAGGCCGATGTGTGTATTACTTGCATGGCTAAAGGTGAACTACGCTTATATAACGGTTTTGCAAACGGTACGTGATGATGACTACTGAATATTCTTCTTCAACCCAGACCGAAAGACGGCAGTTTGTCAGAGTCCAGGACGCTATTGGTTTACATATCCAGAGACTGACCGACATGCCAGCGGCGGGTCAGGCGGTGTCTGCCCGGTTGCCCAAGACGGTGCGAAAGCGGGATAAGTACGACATTGAGGGCTACGCAGTTGTTCGCAGAGATTATCCTGATGTGGCGAAGTACATTGATGATCTCGAAGAGAGAATTCGCCAGCTTCTCCTCGATGGCGATGCCACTCCCGCCAAACCGACTCACAAGGTCAGTTTATCCGCTGGAGGTATCTATTTCTCTGACAGTATTCTGCTTCGCCCCGGAGAGCTCATTGGTCTAACGATGACATTTTTCCCCAGTGGCGAAAGCATCAGCGTCGATGCGCAAATTCTTGGAGGCAATGAGCCGGCCGAACGCATAAAGCGTGATGAGCCGAGTTATCGGGCCATTTTTGTGCGAATGACTGATCACAATGTAAACGTCATTGAGCGTCACGTTCAAAGAATTTTGAATAAGAGCTCGCTTATTAAAACGTCTTGATGCGTGCAAAGAGCGCTACTCTGCATTGATCTGCTGAGTAGAAGCCGGCTGGTGATAATTAATCTAGTCGTTCGTTGATCTATGCCCACTGAGTATGTGGGCAACGTGGTTATCAAGCCAGCGTTTGCCGTTCTCTAAAAAACCGACATGCCCGCCGTAGTCGGCTATTTCCAGTGTGC
>CAZCKD010000296.1:0-3551 GCA_964498925.1 uncultured Granulosicoccaceae bacterium | reverse complement strand
GGGCTGCGACGTTTGCCCATCGAATCTCGTGATTTTCGGTCAATACAACGGTGGCATCTGGAAGGTCGGCTGCCAGCGAATTGAACTGCGCCAGGGTACTTCTGTATTTATTCTTTTGCGTACGGCTGTATTTTTTTTCGCGATGAACGCGTTGGACGATATCGGTAGTAAGCCCCATGGTCTCAGGTGCTTCGGACGTCTTGGCGCCTTTTTCAAGCCAACGCACCATTTTGTTCAATCGCAGGAGTAACCAGATCGCATAGCCTGCAAAATACAGAGTGATGACATGCGCTGATAAGCCTAGTAGCGTACACACGAGCACCACAAGCACGAGGCCGGTAATCAGCCAGGTGATTTCACTGCTTAGGCTCTTAGTGAATTTCAATGGGATGTGACGCAGAACGATATGGCGGCAATGATACCGGTATAGATGGGAGGGGTGGGTGTGAACAGCAGTGAATAAGCACTCAGTTAGGGATCAAGCGATAACCCGCGCCCCGTACGGTATCGATTGATGTGTCAGCATTAAATGGCTTCAGGCTCTTACGTAACCTGAGGATATGAACATCTACCGTACGTTCTTCAATAAACGTACCGGTTCCCCAAACATGATCCAGCAGCTGGCTTCGGCTGTATACCCGGTCCGGGTTGTTCATCAGGAAAGAGATCAGTTTAAATTCGGTATGACCTAGGGGGATTTCCCGGCCATCAGCTGTCAATCTGTGCGCCGCGGGGTCCAGGACGAGCGAGCCTATTGTAATTTTGGTGTCTGAGTTGAAATCCTGGCTACGCCTGAGCAGCGCCTTGATCCGGGAATGGAGTTCGCGAGGGGAGAACGGCTTGGTGACGTAATCGTCAGCGCCTGCGTCAAGCCCGGCTGTAATGTCACTCTCATCCGTTCTGGCCGTTAGCATAATGACCGGAAGGTTGGCATAGAGCTCATCTTTGCGCAGCGAGCGCACAAACTCCAGACCGCTACCGCCGGGCAGCATCCAGTCGACAATAGCCAGGTTTATGGAAATATCACCTAGCCTTTCCCTGGCCACCGACACACAATCCGCCCCGTGAGGGAGGTAGCCTTCCTTTTCCAAGGACAGGGAGATCATGTCTCTTATGGGTGCCTCGTCTTCCACAATCAGAATATTTGCAGACATGGGTTCTTTTTTCTGTCGCATCTTTCTACCAGAGATCCAATGTTAGCGTGCCCGGAGGCGGATTGGTCGCTGAGTTTGATCTTGCTTAATGACACGAGCATGACGAAAAACCACCCTGGGATGAAAATTAAATGTCCAGACGACAAAATTTCAGCAGATGGAGCTTGCACAGTGACCGTTCAGGCCCCAGAATAGTCGGGCTATGGTGTTCCGTATCGGCACTCTCGCGGCGATAAGCTGTTAACCCCGTCAGGCCCGGAAGGGAGCAGCGGCAGCAGTGGATTCGGGCGCCGGGATGTTGCTGGTGCGGAACGCCACCTTATTCAAATTGCGGTGCATCACCAACCTCAATGAGCTACAAGGTCCTGGCCCGCAAATGGCGGCCACAGCACTTCAGCGAGATGATCGGCCAAGAGTCGGTACTGCGTGCCATTGTCAATGCTTTGGACACGAATCGCTTACATCATGCCTACTTATTCACCGGCATGCGTGGTGTTGGTAAGACAACCATAGCCCGAATTTTTGCCAAGTGCCTTAACTGTGAGACCAACGGAGTCAGTGCAAACCCGTGTGGCGAATGCAGCACTTGCCAGGATATTGAAAACGGCCGCTTCTTCGATTTAATTGAAGTCGATGCTGCCTCCAGAACGAAAGTGGAAGAAACCCGCGAGCTTCTGGAAAATGTACCTTATGCACCATCCAGTGGCCGCTATAAGGTGTACTTGATCGATGAAGTTCATATGTTTTCCAATCACAGCTTCAACGCCTTATTGAAAACATTAGAAGAGCCACCAGAACATGTGAAGTTCCTGTTGGCGACCACCGATCCGCAGAAAGTCCCCGTCACCGTTCTTTCCCGTTGCCTGCAGTTCAATTTAAAACGCATGGCGCCTACGGTTCTCGTTGATTATCTTCAGCGTATGCTCAGCGAGGAATCTATCGAATGTGAACGGCCGGCTTTAGATTTGATTGCCCGCGCCTCTGAGGGCAGTGTTCGAGATTCGTTAAGCCTTGTCGAGCAAGCGGCTGCTTTTGGTGAAGGTGCCGTCAGAGAAGTCGATGTGGAATCCATGCTGGGCAGAGCATCGATGGACAGATTGTTAGGCCTTATTGAATCCCTGGGCGAAGGGGATCTTCCAGGCTTATTTTCACGAGTAGAGGGTCTTGCCGAGTACGCGCCTGATTTTGGTGAGTTGCTGGGCGAACTTCTCAGCTTGTTGCACAAAATTGCTATGTTGCAAAACCTGCCAGCTGAGACATCTACTCAGTCTGAGCAGGAAAACGATCGGCTCTCTCATCTTGCTAAAACGATTGCGGCAGATGAAATCCAACTGTTCTATCAGATCGGTATGCACGCCCGACGTGATATGCCATTTGCCCCAGATCCCCGGGAAGCGTTTGATATGGCGCTGCTCCGGATGAACTCGTTCCGACCACAAGCAAATCTGCCAACCGGCGGTGGCAATTCACAGTTAGCCGCCACGGGCAAATCGCAGCAAGCGCAAGCATCGGGTACCGTTCAGCCCACGGCGACAACGACTCAACCGGTGAACACCGCTGAAGCACCGACAGGTGATGTTGCGAGTGATGCACCTTCGCTAGCTGTTCGTGGGGAAGTGTCAGCAGGAGGCTCATTACGAGCGGCAGCATTGGCAGCTGCCTTGGGAGAGCCTGCGGCCGAAAAAAAGATGAAACGGCCGGCAGAGACGCCATCGAATAGTCCCAGCGCTCCAATCAAACCACAAGCAGCATCAGCACACAGTGAACCACCGGTACAAGCGGCTCCCGAAGTGCCGGCTTCTGCGCCTATATCTGAAAAAGCATCGCCGCAGTTAGACACCCCGGCCCCGAAAGCTGAAGTAGCTGTCCCGGTTTCAGTGGTTGATAAAACAGCCTTCACAGCAGCTGATTGGCCTCAAATCGTTGAAGAACTCGATATTTCCGGGATGCCAAAACAACTGGCAACGAATATGGAAATGTCGTCATTTGATGGCAAGCAGCTCCAGATGAAGCTGGAATCAAGTTCTGAACATCTCAACACATCCAGATTTGCTGAGCGGGTAAGTTCTGCTTTTGGCGAGTGGGTGGGGGAGACGGTTCGACTCAACATAACTGTGATAGATGCAGAGCTGGTTACGCCTGCGAGACTAGCAGCGAAAGCGCAAGAAGAAGAAATGGCGGCTGCGCGCAAATCAATCGATCAGGATCCTGTCGTCCAGCAGTTGATTGACCGTGTTGACGCATCGGTCGATCCTGCCAGTATCCAGCCTGTCAGTGAGCACTGAAAGCTCGTTGGTAAATGGTTCAAACTAATCAATTAAGGAAAAAACACGATGAAAGGTGGCATTGGCAACTTAATGAAGCAAGCGCAAAAAATGCAGGAAGATATGCAGCGTG
>CAZCKD010000295.1:0-3578 GCA_964498925.1 uncultured Granulosicoccaceae bacterium | reverse complement strand
CGTGCTACCGAGCCCCTCTGTACTCTGTTGCCCGGTAGTTATGGTGGGACTGGCACTTATTTATATTTTCTTGAGCCGGAATCTCAAACCATTCATGCGCGTATGTTCGCACCCGCTGGTGGAATTCCGGAAGATCCTGCGACAGGTTCTGCCAGTGCATTGCTAGCTTCCGAATTGAATTCACTAGGTGTCTTAAAGTCCGGTGAAAATCAATACGAACTTCGTCAAGGGTACGATATGGGGAGGCCCAGTCAGATTACACTTCGCATTAATGTCCAGAACGAGAAGCTGACGACGGTGCTGGTAGCCGGTACCAGTGTGCCGATAGGTTCTGGCAGTATTGTCGCACCAGAATGAGTTCATCCTCCTACGACGGGACTATTGATTGGAACGAGGTTTACAGGCAGTTCTATGATATTCCTGCCATGACCGATCGTATCAATGCTTATTTAAGCGATAACAGCCGTGTGCTTTACGCTGGCTTTGGAGAAATCGCAGAGAGGCTGTCGTTAAACCATGACGTTCGTTTTGTAGAGTATTCCCCGGCCATGGCAAACGCCGCACAGCGTGAATTTGCGAACCTATCAAAAATCACCTGTAGCAACGTGCTGGATGAGATAGCTTCCAGTGAGGAAGCGGTCATTCTTGTTGTTTGCCGTATCAGTGCCTATTGGCACAACGCTGAAAATATTAAGAGTCTGATCAGCGCGATACAAGAATCAGCAAAAGATATTCTTATCGTTGACTTCTTCGATTCGGAACGATTGCACAGTACGAAAACCCTAGGTGACGTGACGTTTTCGGATATACACCATAAAGCGCCGCAGCAAAATGAATCTGAACCTCATAAACATGTTGAAGGTTCGATCAGTGATTTCACCGTCACAACCGCAATGGTATCTGGACGCTACAAAGGCATCGGTATTGATCACGAATTTTCTGAAACTCGAGCGTTTTACAACGGTACGGATATGCTCGCCTATGTTCGCTCAGAGTTAAAAAATTATAGCGTCAGCATAGATGAACCCATCGTTGACGACGATCCAGGTTTTACGTTGTGCGCTCGCCGTGTGCGCTAATTAATTAACGAGCTCTTTTATTTCGCGAATCTTTTCAATAATTCGATAGCTTCATCGATCCAACTCAAGTGCGCATCTAAGCCCAAGATGCCTTTTCGTAAAGCGATATATAGAACAAGATCGTCTGCAGACATTTGCTGACGCGCTGATACAGAATAGTGTTCAGCTTCAATACCGTTATAAATAGTCAGACGGTCCAGACCTTCTTTTTTAAAGTCCTGAAGTTCATCAATCATTAATTGATAGTTGCTTGCGTTTGCATTGATGAGCTTAACTAGCAACGGATCTTTGGTAGCAGCGCGTTTAACGGGTAGTTGCAACCACTCCTTAAGTGCTAGTCGCCCATCTTTGGTAATGGTGTAGATTTTCTTATCGGGCTTGTCTTTCTGTTTTACCAGCTTAGCCGTCACGTGTTCATCGTTCGATAAGGTGCCTAGCTCGCGATAGACCTGCTGGTGGCTCGCATTCCAAAAATAACCGACAGACGAATCGAAACTCTGAACGATTTGATAACCGGTTTGCGGAGCCCTTTGAAGCAGAGTTAAAAGTACGTATTTCAATGCCATATGCATATTGTTGCATAAATAAATGATTCGGTGTACATTATGCAACAAGTGGCATATGAGGCGAAGTTCGATGATTAAAATTATGGTGTTAGTGCATGTCTTGGCAGGTAGCGTGGCCGTTCTGGGCATGATTGCGGCAATAACAACAAAAAAGGGTAGTCAATACCATCGTCTGGGCGGTCGGGCTTATGTCTATGGAATGGCGATATCCTTGGTATTGGCCACTGTCGTATCGATTCTTACCGTCAATATCTTTCTATTATTAATTGCACTTTTCAGTGCCTATCTGGTGTACACCGGTTGGCGTTTGGCCCTGGTCAAAGATGGCAAACAAACTGGTTTTGATCGTCGAATGGCTATTGCCATGATCGGAGTGTCCTTTTTAATGGCTGCGTACGGCGTGCTAATGCTCCTCCGAGGCGAAACGATGGGCGTCGCACTTATTGTCTTCGGTGTTTTTGCAGTGCAACCTGCCTGGGCCGATTATAAAAGTGACTTAAATTGGCCAAAGGGACGAGAGCGTATCGTTTTGCACTTAAGCAGAATGGGTGGGGGGTGTATTGCTACGGTAACAGCCGTTTTCGTCGTCAATATTCAAACTGATCCTGCTTTCATTGCGTGGTTGTTACCGTCACTTGTCGGCACACCTTTGATCTTCTATGCGGCGCGAAAAGCGGTTTAAATGGTCCCTGCGAGGTACGCTTTTCGTATATCAGGCTGAAATTTTTCGATAGCGTATCTCAGCATGGTTCTAGGCATGCTTGAATAATGTTCGTCCAAAAAAGAAACCAGCGTTTCCCGGTGTCGGTTCCCGACTTCCCGAAGCATCCAGCCAGATGCCTTGTGAATGAGGTCTTCCTTATCGCCAATAAGCTGTTCGGCTACGGCTAAAGTATCTTCGAAGTCCGAGAGTCTGATGAAATGCAGTGTGGCGATGATGGAGATGCGCCGCTCCCAAAGGCTTTTGGAGCGGCTGAGTTTGTAAAGCGGATTGCGCTTCTTATTGAGTAAATATCCGCCCACTATCTGATGGGCTGAGCTGTCAACAAGGTCCCAGTTATTGATCAGAGTTGTATTTTCTAAATAGGCTAGGTATATCATTTTTCGTGCTGGTTCATCGGCCTTTTCAAATTGTTTCACCATGAGGATCACTGCCAGCAATCTTTCCTCATGATAGGAAGAGTTCAACAATTTAAGTGTTTCTGCAAGACTGATATCTTTGTACTGTTTTGCCAACGCCCGCACGGGGCCCACTCTGATCCCTAGAAATTGGTCTCCAGCGCCGTACTCGCCTTCGCCCGTTTTGAAAAAACGTTTGGAGTGCTCAGCGATATCCGGATTTGCCAGCTCTCGCATGGCTTTTTGTAACTGCTTACACGTCATAGCTGTGATCTCAGATACTCGAATGTATTAAAGCCCTGAGTTAGGACTATCTCAAGCGACCGCTATACAATACAGGACGTCACGGGAAATTAATAAGGGGTGTTTGTTCTGATGCAGCAGCGGATTGGTGTTGGGGTAATCATCAGAAACACAGATAAGATCCTGTTGGGAAAACGAAAAGGCTCCCACGGGACAGGCACCTGGGGACTTCCTGGAGGCCATTTGGATGCGGGAGAAGATATTCCAACGTGTGCCATCAGAGAAACGATGGAAGAGACCGGCTTATCGATTTCTGCAATACAACATGCGGGCTTCACGAATTCCGTATTTACCTCTATTGATAAACAGTACATTACTTTGTTTGTCGAGGCTGGGCAGTATGAGGGTGAGCCGCGCATAGAAGAACCTGATAAATGCGAGGAATGGCGCTGGTTTCAAGTCAACGAATTGCCCGTACCTTTATTCCCACCCTTGAAAGACTTTGTCGATCAAGGTTATTTTGCTTAATACAATCGCATGTTCTGTTTTAATCTTCGTTGCTTGTATCAGT
>CAZCKD010000294.1:0-3600 GCA_964498925.1 uncultured Granulosicoccaceae bacterium | reverse complement strand
TTTGACAGCAAGGTATTTTTGCAACTCTGGGTACGCGTTAAAGAAGGCTGGGCGGATGATGAGCGCGCGCTTCGCAGTCTGGGTTATGAAAGTCCCTGATCCATGATTGCAACAAACGTCTTGATACAGGTCGGGCTCTAAACAATGGACGTTGATGGAAGCGTCAGTACGTCTTTACAGGCCGCCTATATTTTGCATTACAAGGAGTGGCAGGAAAGCAGTTTTATCGTCGATGCTTTTACGCTCACTCACGGAAGAGTTGCCTTGCTTGCACGCAGTGCGAGAGCATCAAAACCTCGTACCCGTGCCCTGTATCAGCCTTTTCGACCGCTGTTATTGTCCTGGGTGGGTGCCAGCGATTTACGAACCTTAACGGGCATCGAGGAAAGTGGCGATGCACTTGAGATGTTCGATGCAGAGCTGGCTTCTGCTTATTATATCAACGAACTTGTTTTACGATTGCTGGGTAAAGATCAACCTCAGCCAGCCGTGTTTGCGCACTATTCCATGGCATTGGCACAGCTCGCTGTCAAAGGATGTGCCTTGCAACCTATCTTAAGGACGTTCGAATTACAGTTGCTTGACGGTTTAGGCGTCTTACCTAATTTGGCCCATTGCTCTGCTGATGGTTCTGCGATTGATCCAAACCGAGAATATCGATACCACCCGGCCAATGCTGTGGCGGTTATAACGAATAATAAGGTTGCTGAAAGTGACGAACCCTATGCCGGCATTCAAAAAGAAAAACACCGAATGGGCGCTGGAGACTCACGAAACCCAGGTATTCACGCCGATGGTGTGACACCGGACTCGGGAATCTTGGTCGATGGCTCAACATTGATTGCGCTATCTAATTTGGAACTGGAAAGCCCGACGGTTCTAGAACAATCAAAGGTGTTGATGCGACACATTCTGCGCGTTCATCTAGGTGATCGGCCGCTGCGTAGTCGTGAGCTATTTGATTCACTGGTTAATAGAAAGTAAAGCGGCGTCGTTATTTTATTGGGCGGTAGCCCTGAGTATCAGAATGACGCTGGCGATAATCGCGACCACCCCGATCATCTCCCTTGCCGTGATGCGTTCTTTGAAAAACAGGGTTGTTAACAGAGCAGTAAAAATAAATTCGATTTGCCCAAGTGATTTCACCAGTGCTGGATTTTGATAAGTCATCGCTGTAAACCAACCGATAGATCCCAAGGCACTTGTGAGTCCTACAAACCAGGCAAGTCTTGAACGCTTGTTTATGGCAGCGAATTGGTCTTTCTCTTTAACCATGATGAACGCAATGCACATTATCGATTGCACGCTAACCATGAACACCAATGTAACGGCTGCGCTTTGAAGAACTGGCAGTGACAAACTTAAGCTGGCCTCTCGCAACCACAATGAGGTGAATGAAAAGGCTGTACCAGAGAGCGTACCGAGTACCACATTCGCAGGTTCCCATTGCCCGGTTTTTGTGGGAATGCTGACGATAAAGATACCTAACACACCAACAGCTACTGCCAGCCAACCGAGTGCGTTGAGTGTCGCACCGAAAAATACCATGGCAAAAACCGCTGTTTGTATCGCTTCAGTTTTAGCGAAGCTGGTTCCTACCGTGAAATTCCTGAAGCTGAATACTTTGACGAGAAGATAGGTTGCCAGAATCTGCGCGACGCTGGCCAACAACGCATACACGACGAATCGGACATTCACGCTTGCGTCTAGAAGTTGCGCTAAGCCTTCACCCTTACTGATTATCAGTAAATAGACAATCGCAAAGGGCAGACCGTAGACATACCTTATAAGCGTTGCACCCATAGGCGTAACGCTGCTGGTGAGTTGCTTTTGCCCGGCTGTTCGCACGGCCTGCATAAACGCCGCTAAGACGGTAAATGCAATCCATGCACTCACGGCATTCGCCTCGCAGAGATAGTGTCAACACTGGGCAATCTCAGTTTCATGCCCACCATGATAGGGAATATCTTAAGCCGTGGGTCACTCTTCGCTAATGGTCAGTCCCACTTTGCCCACCTTGAAGCCCCAGAAGCCCACGTTGGCATCGTTTCGTATCGTGCCGTCGTTTCGTTTGAACAGAACATCCTTAAAGGAAACTTTGCGGCCGGGTGTCCCATCATCATTGGGTATGGCCATGGTGTATTCCAACCGGAATGTTTTTCCATCTTGATAACCGCGTGCGGTGCCCACCACATCTTCGCGGACGCCGCTGAATTCTCCGTTTTCAAGTTCTGTGAAGAACCATGTTTTGCGCTCTTTTACCCCGTCGGTGTACTCGAAATCTTCGATAAGAGTGAGCACTTTTCCATCCCAGCTTCCGTCCATATACACCACGAACTCCCGAAATGTGCCGTCAATGGCGCTGAAACTTCCGCGCCCCACTTTTTTGCCGACCAAGTCTTGCGCTAATTCGAAGGCCACTTGCGGTTCGACCTGAGCGACCGGTCTGGTTGCGCATGCACCCAGAATCATCATTGATGCGATTAAGGTAAGATTTCGTCCTGTCTTATTCTTTGCAGAGATCATAAGTGTGCTTTTTAAGTCGATGATGCCGGGAATAAATGGAATTCGTGGTTTTTGCGAATGCTTCAACAACTAACCGAAAATTGAGAATCTGTTGGATATTAGCGATGTCTATTTAGAGGCCGAGCGCGCTTTGCTATGTGATGACCCAGTGGAAAAAGCACAAGGCAGTATTGACTTGTATCTCCAGTGGACACGACTTGCGCCAGAACTGCAGCGGCTTAGCGTTAACTCTGTCTCTGAATCGGTTGTACGTATTTTGGAAGCACCCGGACGTCCCGAAAAGCCAGAATTAGTGGATGCCCGTTCTTTGCCCAAGCGAGGCATGGGCTCGGAGCGAGGGCGGTTGGGGCTTATTCATTCCCTGGCGCATATCGAGTTCAATGCCATTAACCTGGCATTGGACGCGGTTTATCGTTTCCATGGCATGCCGGTAGAGTATTACGAGGACTGGCTGCATGTGGCCTCTGATGAAGGGCAGCATTTTCTACTTCTACATGAGCGCTTAAAATCTCTGGATTCTTTTTATGGGGCTCTGAATGCCCATGATGGCTTGTGGGACATGGCCAGGCAAACGAGTCACGATATTCTGGTGAGGATGGCATTGGTGCCAAGAATATTGGAGGCAAGGGGACTGGATGTTGCCCCTCCCATGATCGAGAAACTGACACAGGTGGGTGATACAAAAACTGCGGCAATTCTGGAACGTATCTACACCGATGAAATTACGCACGTTGAAGTAGGAAACCGTTGGTTTCGTTTTATCTGCGAGCAACGAAATCTCGATGGCACGAGCGTTTTTCGTGATTTATTAAAAGGTGAAAACAGCGCCTATCTACGGAGTCCTTATAATCGAGAAGCGCGCTTGCAGGCTGGTTTTAATGAGGCGGAGTTGATTCTGATAAAAGAGATGGAAGCAGAATATGCGGCGGCAACTGCGAATCGGTAGTTGTCTCATCGGATAAACACTTATTGAGCTGCGGATTGCGCTTTATGGTTGTGAAGGAACCATACGCTTACATAACTTCTGTTAGCATGAAAAAAACTTCACAATCGATGGGTATTGACTCATGAAAG
>CAZCKD010000293.1:0-3635 GCA_964498925.1 uncultured Granulosicoccaceae bacterium | reverse complement strand
ACAACGCCGCGTCCGTGATCCTGCATGGCGCCGGCAACTATCTCTGAGGCCGACGCTGATCCACCGTTAACCAGGATGACCAGTGGAGCTCCCTCTAGAACATCGCCGTTAGTGGCGTCGTAACGAAGCTTGGAATCATTTTCCCGGCCGTCTGTGTAGACGATCATGCCGTCGTCAAGAAAGGCGTCGGAAACACCCACCGCGCCTGACAATACGCCACCGGGGTTGTTGCGTAAATCGAGTACGAGTCCTTTGAGGTCATCGGTCTCGGTTTTCATTTTCTTGATGGCTTTGAGTAGATCAGCCGTCGTTTTGGTTTGGAAATTCGAGATGCGCAAGTAACCGTAGTCTTCATCGATCAGGCGATGTCTGACACTGGTTGTTTTGATTTTGGCTCGCTTGATGTCAACCGTGATGGGGCCGTCTGTGCCTTCTCGAATAACGGTGAGCGTCAACGTACTACCCGGCTCGCCGCGCATCAGTTTGACAGCGTCATTCAGAGACAGACCTTTTACCGGTGTGTCGTCCAAACGGATAATGAGATCGCCAGCCAACATGCCGGCACGGGCCGCGGGTGTGTCATCAATCGGGGCAACCACTTTGACGAAACCGTCTTCCATTCCTACTTCGATGCCCAGGCCGCCGAATTCGCCGGTAGTGCCTTCACGTAGCTCGTTGAACTCTTCTGTGTTGAGGTAGGCTGAATGCGGGTCCAGGCCTTGTAACATGCCACGAATAGCATGCTCGAGCAGTTCGTCGTCGGATACTTCTTCAACGTAGTCGTTTTTTATGCGGGTAAAAACGTCCGTGAAGGTTCTCATTTGCTCAAGCGGCAATTGGCTCGGACTACGCGCGCCCATGACGTGCTGGGCAACTGTCAGCGAACCGCCGATAACAGCACCTAGTAGAACCAGTGAAACCGAACGTGTAGATACCTTCATTGAAGCTTTACTCCGGAATTTCTTATTTATACGACACCAAGCGGGTTGCCGTTTAATTGACTGATGTTAACTACGCGACAAACTGTTACTGAGTCTAGCGGGTTACTAAGGTTATACGACTAATTGCTGGCAGTGCGAAGTCCGGAATTAGGGCTTAGCCAATTCTCAGGATCGTAGGCTTTGGCGTTGTGGCGAATTTGAAAGTAGACTCCACTGGAACTCTGACCACCAGAATCTCCAACAGTTGCAATTGTTGCACCTGAGTCGACCCAAGAGCCGGCAGGAATAAGTACTTCCCTGTTTCCGCCGTATAGGCTGGTGTAGTTGTCGCCGTGATCAATAATGATCATGTGGCCAAAACCCTGAAGCCAATTGCTGTAAATAACCTCTCCATCTGCGATGGCGCGTACGGGTGTACCCCGATCTGCCTCAATGAACATTCCGCTCCACGTGAGTTTACCGACTGATTTCACATCGCCAAAACGGGCCGCAACACGACCGACAACCGGCGCAGGGTATTGGCCTTGCCCCGCAATGAAATAGCCGGATTGCGTGCTCTGCAGGGCTTTGAGCTCATTCATCAGGTTCTGAAGCCTGTCTTGGTCAGCGCGCAGCTGGGCCACAGTGCGTGTTTTTTTAGAGATGCCGGCTTCGACCTCACCGAGATTTCGCTGGGTGGCTTGCGCTGTGTTGATATAAGAGTCGCGCTGTTTCGATGCTTTTTTCTTAATGTAATTCAGCCAGTTACGATTTTTTAGAGCCGTTGCTCGGGCGGCTGATACACGTGCGAGTACCGCGGCTTGCTCAGCGATAGCCGCGTTCTGCGCGGCCAGAACATACTCGGTGTAGACACCGATACGGTCTGCCATGGCTGGATCGTCGTTTTGCAAAACGATTTTGAGTGCCGTCTGACGGCCAATGGACTGTGAGTTTCGGAGTACCTCTGCCAGGAGGTTTTTTCGTGCATCTATTCCGCGCTGGGCTTCTTGAAGCCGGTCGTCGAGGCTATTCAGGCGTTTGTTGTAGCTGGCGATGTCTGTGTCCAATCCTTTGAGACGTTGCTCCCGTTCACCGACACGGCTTTGAGCTTCCTCTATAGACTTAACCAGAGTTTTTTTCTCTTCGTTGCTACGGGCAATCTCGGCGTCAAGCGCTTTGAGCTGCTCTACGGTGTTTTGAATTTGCGCCTCAACATCATCTAAGGTTTTTGCACTCGCAGCATAGGTGGGTGCAGTGTTGAAAGGGCCAATTAAAATCAGGAAGCCCAGAGCTCGGATGATGTTGTATTGCGTCATTAATTAGAGTTTAGTATCAGGATGCTCAAATGGGGGCGCCCCTCGCTTTTCACGCATCCAGTTTAACGATCTGAAGACTGACGGATGCGTGCCGATCATGACAAGAAGTTTATGCTTGCCGGGAAATTCTGCGATGGAGAGTCCCGCTAATAGCACAAGCAGTCCCGGCCCAGGTGTCAACATCAAAACCAAACCTGCCAATATCAGCATCGCACCCAGTGCGGTTTTGATAATCATTCGGACAGAATGCCCAGCCTGTTTGGCTATGAAGTGCTCTCGGCGATCGTGAAAATACGTTGTAGGGAGTTTTGCGACTAGATACGGTGTGGCTACCACCGTCAAAAACAGTAGGACGAAAGAGACAACCGCTATTGACGAGACTAAGAGTGTGTTCTCTGTTAGCCAGTTCAGCAAAATGTCCATTCCCTAAAATGCCGTCCTTCTTGGTTTATCGCCTGACGGCTTCGTCGGAGTCTAGTTTATCTGATTGTTCCCTGTCGCCAAATCTGAATTGCCCCGGGGGAGAGTTGCGTTTTGTTTGCGTTTTCGCAGCAATCTTTCTAAGGTGAATAGCGAACTATTGTCAAAGGACATTCATGGAAAGTCATCAGCCCGTTGCCATTCAGCGTCTTGATTATCAGGAGTCGAATTGGTCCATCCCTAAAACCAGTCTGTGTTTTGAACTTGACCCTACGGCCACTCGAGTCACCAGTCGGCTTGAGCTCGTGAGACGTACAGACATTGATTCAGGTGAGACGGATCTAATACTACAAGGCGTAGAGTGTCAGTTGGTATCTGTCTCGGTTGATGATAGGGAACTCCAGCCTGCTGAATACGAGCTCTCAGACAGCGACTTGCGTTTGAAGAATCTTCCTGCGCTCTGCGAAGTTCGCATTGTCACAGTCATAAACCCTGATGCCAATACGGCGCTCGAAGGGCTCTATCGGTCCAGTGGTAACTACTGCACCCAGTGTGAGGCGGAAGGGTTTCGAAAGATCACCTACTATCTTGATCGACCGGACGTGCTCTCGGTATTCGATGTTGAAATCATCGCATCGAAAAATGAAGTTCCGGTGTTGTTATCAAACGGAAACAAAATCGAAGAAGAATTTATGCCCGATGGGCTGCATCGAGTTAAATGGCACGATCCGCATCCGAAGCCCAGCTATTTGTTTGCGCTTGTTGCCGGTGACTTAGAGCATATCGAGCAAAACTTCGTGACAGCATCCGGGCGCGACGTGCTGTTACAAATTTACGTCCAGAAACACAACATCCATTTATGCGACTTTGCTATGGAATCTTTGGTCGCCTCCATGCGCTGGGATGAGCAAGTCTATGGTCTTGAATACGATTTGGATTGTTTCATGATAGTGGCCGTGGACGATTTCAATATGGGCGC
>CAZCKD010000292.1:0-3706 GCA_964498925.1 uncultured Granulosicoccaceae bacterium | reverse complement strand
TAAAACGTTTCTCTGCAGTTGAGCAAAACGATTGGTTTGCAGCCCGAACCGGCTATACCGGAGAAGACGGTTTCGAAATTGCCATGTCGAACGATAAGGCTGCTGCTTTCTGGGATCAGCTTGCTGCGCTAGGTGTAAAACCAGCGGGACTAGGAGCAAGAGATACGCTGAGGCTGGAAGCTGGAATGAGTCTGTATGGCAATGATTTGGATGAAGATCATAGTCCGGTCGAATCCGGTATCGCCTGGACGGTAGATCTGAAAGATCCCGATCGACAATTTATCGGGCGTGATGTGCTTGAAAAACAGAAACGCGACGGTGGTCGATACCATCAGGTTGGACTCACACTGATCGACCGAGGGGTGCTGCGTCAAGGGCAGCGCGTTGAGATCGATGGCGTTGATATTGGCGAGATCACCTCTGGAACGTTTAGTCCTACGTTAGAAAAAACGATTGCATTAGCGCGCGTCAGTGAAGACGTTCCTGAGCATTGTGATGTTCGCATTCGCGACAAGGCCTGCGCGGCCAAAATTATCCCTGTTCCGTTTCTTAAGTGAGGGCATGTCATGACTGAATCATTAAGTGAATTCGTAGGTCGTCATATCGGGCCTACATCGGATGATGTGCGCTCGATGTTAAGCGTCATCGGTGTATCTTCCATCGAAGAACTCGTCGATCAGGTGGTGCCTGATGAAATTCAGCATAGCGATCAATTGTCGCGTCTGGGTCAAGGGCTGACGGAGGCAGAAGCATTACGGGAAATACGTGAGATTGCCTCATTAAACACCGTTAAAAAAAGCGCGTTGGGTCAAGGATATTACGACTGCCATGTCCCCAGCGTCATACAACGCAACGTGTTTGAAAACCCTGCGTGGTATACCGCGTACACGCCTTACCAACCTGAAATTGCACAAGGCCGATTGGAGGTGTTGTTCAACTATCAAACGCTAATCTGCGAATTGACAGGCATGCCCATCGCCAATGCGTCGCTGTTAGATGAAGCAACGGCCGCTGCTGAAGCCATGGCGATGGCTCATCGTGCACTGCGCGGTAAACGCACAACGATACTGGTTGCAGATGACTGCCATCAGCAATCCATCGACGTGCTACAAACACGAGCCGAACCGCTGGGTATTATTGTTGAGCTTCGCCCCGTTGATCAGTTGGTTCAATCGTTGGAAGATTCAGCGGATGTGTTTGGTGTTCTATTTCAAATGACCGGCACCTATGGCGATCTTGCACCGGGCGAATCTATTGCAGCTGCCGCTAAAAGTGCTGGTGCTTTGTGTATTGTTGCAACAGACCCGCTAGCGCTAACGCTGCACATACCACCCGGACAATGGGGCGCTGATATTGTTATAGGCAGTGCTCAACGCTTTGGTGTGCCGATGGGATTTGGCGGGCCACATGCAGCCTATATGGCGACGAACGATAAGCACAAGCGGAGTTTGCCTGGACGCCTCGTGGGTGAATCCATAACCACAGCAGGGTTGCCCGCTTATCGCTTAGCGTTGCAAACCCGAGAACAACATATCCGACGAGAGAAAGCCACCTCAAACATATGCACCGCTCAGGCGCTATTGGCCATCATGGCAACGTTATACGCCTGTTATCACGGGCCACAAGGTTTAGTCGCCATTGCATCTCGAGTCCGGCATTTAACCGATTGCCTGGCTGCTGGTTTGCGTTCAAAGGATGTTGATGTCGTCAACAAAGATTGGTTCGACACTCTACGGGTTTCAGTTAGTGACGCGCAGGCTGCAGTGAGTCGTGCGGCTGATGCAGGCTATAACATTCGCTACATTGATGAATCTAGCGTTGGTATCAGTCTGGATGAAACAACGACTGAGAAGGATGTTCCAGTGATTATCGCCGCTGTCACTCATAGTGACCCTGCTGATTGTTCGTTGTCAGCAGTTGAGGCTAGAGACACCACTACCGACAGAGCCACGCAATTCATGTCTCAGTCATGCTTTCACGCTTATCATTCTGAAACAGAAATGATGCGTTACTTAAGAAAGCTCGCATCCAAAGATATTGCATTGGACCAAGCCATGATTCCTCTGGGCTCATGCACCATGAAGTTGAACTCAGCAGCAGAAATGGCGCCGTTGTCATGGCCTGAATTTGCCTCTGTTCATCCGTTCGCACCTGAAGATCAAACAGCGGGTTATATCAAACTGATAAAAGACCTTGAAGACATGCTGGGTGCATGTACCGGTTACGATGCCGTGTCGCTACAACCTAATGCTGGTAGTCAAGGCGAGTATGCAGGTTTGTTGGCAATACAGCGTTACCACGCCAGTCGTGGTGAATCGGAGCGAGATGTTTGTTTGATTCCTAGTTCTGCCCACGGAACCAATCCTGCCAGCGCGCAAATGGCAGGAATGCGTGTCGTGGTTGTCGCATGTGATGACAGCGGCAACGTCGATATTGAAGACTTAACAAAAAAGATTGAAGCCAACGCCGGTAAAGTGGCTGCCATCATGATTACTTATCCATCGACACATGGGGTGTTTGAAACCGGTGTTCGAACGGTGTGTCAGCTTGTGCATGATGCTGGTGGTCAGGTCTATATCGATGGTGCAAATCTAAACGCTATGGTGGGCACCGCCGAGCCGGGCAGTTTTGGTGGTGATGTCTCTCATTTAAATTTGCACAAAACGTTTTGTATTCCACACGGTGGCGGTGGCCCCGGTGTCGGGCCTATCGGTGTGAAGTCGCATCTAGAAGCATGGTTGCCGGGTCATCATGTCTTTGGCGATAGCAGTGGAGTAGTTAGCGCGGCACCTTACGGAAGCGCGCTCATTTTGCCGATTACGTGGATGTACATTCGAATGATGGGTACCGATGGGCTAAGAAAGGCGACGCAAACGGCCATATTAAACGCCAATTACATTGCCAAACGACTATCGGCGGCATATCCCATTCTCTATCGTGGTCATGCGGGGCATGTCGCTCACGAGTGCATCCTCGACACCAGAGTGCTGAAGGATGAAACGGGCATCACGGTGGATGATATTGCCAAACGTTTGATGGATTACGGTTTTCATGCGCCGACCATGTCGTTTCCTGTGGCTGGCACGCTAATGGTAGAGCCTACTGAAAGTGAATCGCTTGGGGAGATTGATCGATTTTGCGACGCCATGCTGTCCATCGCTGATGAAGCACACGCCATCGAGAAACCAGAAAATGCGTGGAGTTCTGAAGACAACCCCTTGGTCAATGCGCCGCACACCATGGATGCCTTATCAACAGATACATGGACGCATCCTTACAGCCGGTCGCAGGCAGTATTGCCGAATGGGATGTCTTCAGCCAATAAGTATTGGCCGCCTGTTAGCAGAATCGATAACGTTTACGGCGACAAGAACCTTATTTGTTCTTGCCCGCCGCTAAGCGATTATGAAAGTGCCTAAGCCGCGCCTTGAAATCGCCCGAAAGAACCGCCTACAAAAATAAGCGGTTCGCCACCGAAGTTAGCGGCTTTAAGTACGCGGCCAAGGACGATGCTATGGTCGCCGCCGTCATGTGAACTCACACGTTCACACTCGAAGCGAGCGACAGCGTTTTCGATTAACGGTACGCCGTGTTCGCTCCATTGCCACTGACAGTTGTCAAAACACTCGGCATCGCGCGCAAACAAGGACGCAAGCTCTGTTTGCGATTGATCTAATACATGAATGGCAAAATGCGGGGCTGCCTC